>JAZSLQ010000018.1:0-7199 GCA_045535455.1 Kiritimatiellia bacterium
GACTAAAAGATTACCAATACTCCGTTCCGGAGGGGAACGGGGAATGGGGAACGTAACCGCCCCTTGTGGGTGGGCGCGACCCATAGGGAAGCGACCAAGCCGAGCGAAGCGAGTGCCGAGGGAACGGAAGTTGCGGTTGAAGCGTCGTTCAACGGGATGACGGTGCGCGTGGAGAAAATCAATCCGAGGCCGCTTAAGGAAGCCATCGTGACGCTCGGCGGCGTTGACACGAGGGAAATCGACCCACACACGATGCAGTCGAAAATCGTGCCCGGACTTTACTTCGCCGGGGAGGTCATGGACATCGACGGCCCGACCGGCGGCTATAATTTGACTCTCGCCTTCGCAACTGCGCGCAAGGCAGTCGCAAGCATTGCAAAAAAGGAGAAGACACCATGAACCGCACAACCTTCGAAGTCGGAACCTTTGAGGTAAACTGCTCCATCTTGAGCGAAAACGGCAAGGCGATTGTCGTCGACCCGGGGGCGGACGCGACGCACATACGCGCAGAGTTAAAGAAACAGGAACTTGATCTCGCAGCAGTCCTTCTCACTCACGCGCACTTCGATCACATCTGCGCGATTCCGGAACTTCAGCAGGTGTATCCCGATCTTCCCGTCTTTATCAGCGACGCAGACGCAAAGATAATATCCCATCCCTTCAATCAATTTCCGCCAGACTACCCGCCAATATCTGACATCAACTTCTACAGAAGGGTCAGACCCTTCTGTAGAAGCTTGGCAGAAGATCTTCAGGCGTTTGTTGCCGAACTTGGCTGGACAACGACGGTCGAGGTGATAGACACTCCCGGCCATACGCCAGGTGGCTGCTGCTATCTCTTCAAGACTGGCGACGACAAGCCAGCCACTCTCTTCTCCGGCGACACGCTCTTCTGCGGTTCCGTCGGGCGCACCGACTTCCCTGGCGGCGACATGGCGACGCTTCAGGAATCGCTCGAAAAACTAAAAGTTCTTCCTAAAGACACGGTAGTGGTTCCCGGCCACGGAATCGAGACGACAATCGCCCGCGAGCTCGCGTCAAATCCATTCCTGCAATGAAAAAGGCATTTGGAATTGTTGCAATCGTTGCGGCGCTGGCCGTCGCGCCAATTGCCGCGATTGGACGCACGAGACCTAACATCGTGTTTATCCTGACCGACGACCTCGGCTTTGGCGACGTCGGCTTCACCTGCAACGAGCGGACAAATGTCCTCGCACGGCTTCGCACTCCGTGTCTCGACCGTCTTGCAAGCGAAGGCGTGGTTCTGACGGCGCACTACGCGGCCGCGCCAGTCTCTGCGCCAAGCCGCGCGTCGCTGATCACTGGCCGCGTACAGGGGAGCTGCTCCCTGCGCGACAACTGCTTCGACAGGGCGTTCTCCGAGACGAACACTCTCGCTTCCGTCCTTCACGGCGCGGGCTACGCGACATGGGCCGTCGGCAAATGGGGCGTTGCCGGCGGCGGCGAATCGGGAGAGACAGACTCCTCTCATCCGCTCGACCGCGGCTTCGACTACTTCTATGGCTTCCTCGATCACATGGCGGGGCACACGTATTACCACTACGAGGGGCACATACGCAAGGCGTTCATGGGAATAACGGAGAACCGCACGAACGCAACCGACTCCGCTAAAGGCATCTACTCGACCGACCTCTTCGTCGCAAAGGCAAAGCAGCTCGTCGCCCAACACGCGGCCGGAAACGGCGACACTCCGTTCTTCCTCTACCTTGCCATGAATACGATTCACGGCTCTGGGCAGAGCGACGACACGCTTGCGACAAAGCATCCGCTCCACATCCCAGGACGGCCATATCCTGCCGAGGGCGTAAAGTGGCCGCTTGAACCAGAACCTCTCGCGGCGCGCAACACGTGGATCGATCCCGCCTACCGAGACCTCCCTGAAAACGCCGCGCGCTACGCTACGGCGATAACGCGTCTCGACAATGCGCTCGCGGACTTCATGGGCGAACTTAATCGGCTCGGACTCGACAACGACACGATGATCGTCTTTACTTCTGATAATGGACCTGCCGACGAATACGGCGCGGACCCGCGTTTCTTCGGCTCGAACGGACCGTTCGACGGACTAAAGCGCGATGTCTTCGAGGGCGGGATGCGCGTACCCACTTTCGTCCACTGGCCGATGCGCATATCGGGCGGCAAGAAAGACGACTCGCCCTCGCAGTTCCACGACTGGATGGCGACGCTCGCGGATGTCGCAGGCACCGAAGCGCCGAAGGAGTCCGAGGGCGTCTCCCTCTTCCCTCGCTGGGACAAATTGAGAAGTGCGAAAATCTTCAAGCCATCGCTCGTCTATTCGCAGTACGAGTTTCCATGGGGCGGCGGCACCGAGGCATTTCGCGAGTTCGAATCGCGAAAGGCGCCTGTGCGAGGACTCCAGCAGATGCTGAGAGTCGGCGACTATGTGGCGCTGCGAACGAGGATACGCGAAGGCGGCGCGAAAGTGCGACTCTACAATGTAGTAGAAGACCCATTTCAGAAGAACGACCTCTCCGGTCTCGCGGAGCAACAGGAACGGCTCCGCGACATGGCACGCATACTCGAGGAACGACTTCGCAAATGACGCCCTTCTCCCTTCTCGTGAAGCCGGTAGGCGCAAGGTGCAACCTCGCGTGCGACTACTGCTTCTACTTGGGCAAGGCGTCGCTCTATCCAAACGGCCCGGCGAAGATGTCGGATGCCGTCCTTGAGCGAATGATCGAGAGTTACCTTTCGCTTCCCTTCGACTCTTTTTCGATCGCGTTTCAAGGCGGCGAGCCAATGCTCGCGGGGCTCGACTTCTTTCGCCGCGCAAACGACTTCGCAAAGAGAGTCCTTCCTGACGGACTACGGCTTTCGCTCTCGATACAGACGAACGCGACGCTTGTGACGCGCGAGGCGGCAAAGTTTTTCGCGGACGAAGGATGGCTCGTCGGCGCAAGCGTCGATGGCCCGGCGAAAATCCACGACGCGCACCGCACGACGCCGGACGGCCGCGGCACACACGCAGAAGTGCTACGCGGAATAGACGCGCTTAGGGAAGCGGGCTGCGACTACAATGTACTGACGCTCGTGACAAAGTCCAACGTCAACGAGCCGAAGAAAATCTACAGGTATGTTCGCGACGAGCTTGGCGGAAAGTGGCAGCAATACACCGACCACCTTGAAAGCATTTCAACGCAGCAGTGGGACAAATTTCTCTGCGGCGTTCTCGACGCGTGGCTCGAGAACGGCGACATGAGGCGCGTTTCGGTTCGCAACATCGACGCGGCGCTTTCATACGCGACGTTCGGACGCGCGGAGCAATGCCTCTTCGCGGGTCGCTGTGACGGCCATGTCGTGGTCGAGCGAAACGGCGACGTCTATCCCTGCGATTTCTTCGTGACGAAAGAGACGCTTCTCGGAAACATCATGGATTGCGACTGGAGCGAGCTTCGCGAAAGTCGTATCGCGCAGGAGTTCGCGCCGAAGAAATGCGTCCGCCATCTCTCCAAGATCGACCGGATGGAATTCTACGACCGCATCTCCGACCTCGCCGCGGCGGGAATGTGACTTACCAGAGGCCGAGGCGGAGGAAGGGAAGGATGCGCTTCTCGAGCGTAGTGTCGAGATCGAAGAGCGCGTTGCCAGCGAAACCGCGGCGGCGCGTCATGTTCACTTGGTCGATCACTTCGCGCGCGCCAAGCCGCGACTCGTTCGCAGTGACGCCTATGCCGACAATCGTCCTCTGCGCGTGCGAGCGCGTGTCAGACTGAAGCGCCAGCAGACTCTGGAAAGTGGCCGGCGACTCGGTGTAGTCCATCGGGACGACATAGTCAACGAGATTCGCGTTCAGCCACCCCTTCCAGTCCTGGCCTACCGAGCCGATGCACTGCGGATGCTTTCCGTATACAGCCGTCGTCAGCCACTTCGGGCGCTTCACGTGCCTGCGAGCATCTGCGACAAAGCGCGTGACGACATCTGCCGCGTTCTTCGGCTTCACCGCCGAGTCTCCCCACCTGACGAAGTCGAGGTGTATGCCGTCGACGGCATACCGCCGCTGTATCTCGTCGATGGACGCGAGAATCCTCGCGCGGACAAGCGCGTTCGCGGGGTCGAGATATTCAGTCATCTTTCCATTCACCGCCTTTAGCCGCCAGCCATTGCGGTCAAATGCCGACATTGTCTCTGGCGACGCACGCGTTCCGGTGAAGCAGAGAATCCACGCGTGGACTCGTATGCCCGCCCCTCGTGCGGCGGCGAGGCATGCCGCGAGCTGGTCGCCCTCCTCTCGGAACGTCTTCGAGCGCGGCAGAACGTCGGACGCATAATGCGCAAATCCAGCGCCTGCGACATTGACAAAAAGATCGGTGACATGGCTCTCGCGGAGAAGCTTCATCGTCTTCGGCCAGTTGCCCGGATATAGCCCGCAACCTGAATGGTCCCACACCGCGTGTATCTCGCCACGGCTCGGCTTCTGCTTCGCCGCGTATGCGCGAAGACTCTTGAACTCCGCGTCCGCCTTCGCCGCCGCGCGCGCGGGACTCCACTGCGAAGAGTCGACGGAACCGACGAGCGAAGCGCAAAGCCGCGCCTTCAGGTTTTCGTCGCCATCCGCGAGAAGGACATGCGTCATCCACCAACCATAGGGCGACGATATCCACGCCGCGTCGCCAGTGGATTTCCCGTTCCTGTCGACCCATGTAGCCATCACCTGCGACTTGCCCTTTATCGGGACTGCTCGCTGCAGGACGGTCGAAGTCTGGAGAATCGCGGACGGCGCTCCCGGCGGTGCGGTGCTTGTGAAATTCATACGGCTCCACTGTCCGGGATAGGAAGCCGCCTTGTAGCCCGCAGGCCTGACACCCATCAGCTCTCCGAGCTGCGGCGAAGCAGAATAGAAGACGACGAGCTTGCCGCCCCTGTCTCGGAAACTGCGGAGCGTCTTGATCTCGTCGGCGCTCGGCGACTCGAAGCCGACGAGGAAAGCGACTTTCTCCTTCGCGAGCTTCGTGCGCATGTCTGCGGGCTTCACGACTTCGGCGGCGATGTCCTGGTCCTTAAGCCAGCGGCCGACGTGGTTTGCGAGCGAGGTATAGTATCCCGGCTCATGCGCGACGATCGTGACTGCGAGTAGGAGAGAGGAGAGCATAGTTGAAAAGTTGAAAGGTTGAAAAGCTTAAAGATCCGGACGGCGCAATTCCGTAAGGCGGCGCGCCTCGGACTTTCGCCACGCCTCGATTTTCGAGTGGTCGCCCGAGAGGAGGACTTCCGGCACCTTCATTCCGCGGAACTCGGGCGGCTTGGTGTACTGAGGCGCCTCGAGAAGCCCGTCGCGGCCGAAGCTCTCCGACGCGGTCGCGGCAGGCCCGCCGCCAAGAACGCCGGGAAGGAGCCGCACCGTCGCGTCGACCATCGCGGCTGCGGCGAGTTCGCCGCCCGTCATCACGAAGTCGCCGACGGAGAAGAGGTCGGTCGCGAGCGTCTCGATGCGCGCGTCGAAACCCTCGTAGTGACCGCACATAAAGACGACATGATTTTCGCGCGACAGTTCCTCGGCATCGCGCTGTGTGAACTTGCGGCCCGAGGGAGAGGTCATGATAACGCGCGTTCCCGGCGCGCGATCGCCAGAGCCGACGCGCGACTCTACTGCCGCGAACCATGGGCCGCACTTCATCAGCATTCCCGGCCCGCCGCCATACGGCTTGTCATCGACCTTACGCCAGCGGCCCTCGCCGAAATCGCGCAGATCTACGATGTTCACCTCGCACGCTCCCTTCGCAACGGCGCGCGCCACGATGGATTCCGTGAGGAACCCCGCGAACATCTTCGGCTGGACGCTTATGACATCAATCTTCAACATCGCCTGTATTATAGCAAAAAAGAAGGCCGTCCCGAGAGGGGCGGCCTTTTCTTCTGTCCATCCACCGGTCGGCTTCAAGCCGAATCGCCTTACTTCTTGACGAGCTTGCGGACGGCCTTGTGCGAGCAGTAGGTGCGCTCGTTGTAGAGCTTGGCGCGGCGAGCGGTGCCCTTCTTCACAACCTTGATCGCCTGGATCCAGGGGCTGTTGAACGGGAAGCGCTTCTCGACGCGGACGCCCATCGTGTCACGGCTGACGACGAAGTTTCCGGAGATGCCGCCACGGCCGTTGTCGACCGAGAACACCTTGCCTTCGAAGTCCTGGACGCGGAACTTGTCGCCTTCCTTGATCTTGATGGAGACGCGAACGATGTCGCCGGTGCGGAACTCGGGGAACTTCTTCTCCGCGAGCTTCGCGGTCTGCTCGGCGTTGATCTTGTCTATAAGCTTGATACCCATGGCTTAGCCCTCCTTCTTCGCTTCGACCTTCTTGGCCGGAGTCGCGTGGTGCGGCTTGAGGTTGGGGTTCTTCGCGCGACGGATGAGCGAGGCAACCGTAGTCGAGGGCTGGGCGCCCTTCGAGAGCCAGTACTCGACGCGCGGGAGGTCGAGCTTGAAGTTCTCGTCCTTGATCTGGGTGTCGTACCACCCGAGGATCTCGAGGAACTTGCCGTCACGGGGCGAACGGGAGTCCGCCGCCACAATACGATAGGTCGCGTGGTTGGTGCAACCGGTGCGACGCATTCTGATCTTAACCATTTTTTCTTCCTTTTGGTGAATGAACGGAGCGTAGTATATCAAACGGCGCTCAGGAATGCAAGGGGAAATCAGATAAACGAAAATCGGGTGCGTGGGGGATGGTTGCAAGGTCAAAACGCGGCAAAAGCGCCGCGAGCGAGATTTCCTCGCCCTCTTCCGCCCAGCCGCAGCTCGCTGCAAGCCGCCCTATGACTTTCTCGGGGCAGACGCCCGCCGCGCGGTACGCGGCAATACGCGTGTCGCCATGCCGTTTCGCGAGTCGCTTGCCGTCAGGGCCTACGACAAGCGGCACATGGCAGTAGGAAATCTCGCGTTCCGCGCCAAGTGCGCGAGTGACGAGAATCTGCGCTGGCGTCGCGGCAAGCAGGTCGTCGCCCCGCACGACCTCGGTCACCCCCATCGCGATATCGTCCACCACGCAGGCAAGCGTGTAGCCCGCGCCAAACTCGTCACGCGCAAGCGGGAAGTCGCCAAGCGTCGCGGATACATCCTGCTCGAAGCGCCCCGCAAAGACATCGTCGAACGCGAGGCGCGAGCCGGCGGCGACGCGGAACCGCCAGCAGGGGGATCGGGGAGTGGAGGAGTGGGGGAGTGGAGGA
>JAZSLQ010000240.1:0-5685 GCA_045535455.1 Kiritimatiellia bacterium
GGGCGGATCGATAATCGACTACATCGCCGTCGATACCGCACACGCGGACGACATCTATACGGCTTCCGCATACGTGATAGACGACATCGCCGCCTCCGACCATAATCCCGTCTTTGCCGAAATATACCTTCGCCCGGCGGCATCGACGCTTGGCTGGATCGACGAGTCGTTCCTTACGACCGGGCGCACGGGGGCATGGTCGCCCGCCATTGCATGGGACGCAGGCTCGTGGACGGCGGAGCTTTCCGGCGAAAACGTGTTCACGCCCGGCTCGGCGTCCGGCGGCAATGTAGCCACGGTCGACGTGACTGCGGCTTTCGACGCCGTGCCGCAGGAGACGGCGACTCCCGGCGGTTCTGCGCAGTGCGCTCTGTGGCTCGGGACAAACGGCAAGTTCCAGGTCTGGACGACGGATGGATGGGTCGATGTCGCGGCGGACGGCGTGACGCCGCGGACGGGAGTCGAGTACACGTTCCGCTTTGTGTTCGACTACCGCTACGGAACCTACTCCGTCTCGGTTTTTCACAATGGCACCTACATCCCCCTCGTTCAATCTGTCAATCGCACTCATTTCCCGCTCGCTGTCCAGGCATCGTGCGTATCCCGCGTGAAGTTCACCGGCGACGGCGCCTTCACCTCGCTCCTCGGCGAATGGGCGGAGAAGGCGAACGGCATGCGCATCCTGCTCCGCTGATTGAGGGAACGGGCGGGGGTCTTAACCTTAAGCCGTCCCAGTTTTGATATTCTATGCTCCGTCTCCGCAGAAAAGGCGGGGGCGGGATGGAGAGTTGCGCGGGGTGTGGTAGAATAGCTGCATGAAACACTCCTTTGGGGTTGGTGATGGACGGACCCCGCGAAACGCGCGTTTTACAGGGTTTTCCGTGATTTCAACCCTTTGAATGACCTCGGAATCGGGTAGAAACCCCGCGAAGTGGCTGTTTCCGGGCGGGCGGTGAAAAGGGCGCGGCATCGCGCCATCCAGCATCGTCCGCACCGTAATCCCGCTTGTGGAAATATTGAGCGCATGCCGTCCCGCTGGTTTCGAACAAGATTTCGTCCGCACTGTAATCCTATTTTCTCGTTGCTTTCCTCGCGGGGGTTTGGTATGATGTGCGGCATGAACAAGGCGAAGATCGTGAAATCGTGGGCGTCGCTCGGCGACGCAAGACCGAACTACGACGAGTACGAGCGGGCGATGACCCGTCCGGTGCGCATGAACCGCTACGGTTTTGTTGACGCGATGGAGATTCTCGACTGGGTTTTCCGCGAGGACCTCTGCAGTGAGTATTTCCGCCTCCGTCACTGGCTCTGCTCGCTCCGCGTCGCGAAGCTGAAGGCCGCCGAGAGGCGTCCGAGGTACTATGCGGCGGAGAACGAAAGGCGCCGCGCGCTCGCGGCCGAGCGGCGCAGGATCCGCGCGAGGAGCACGACGAACGCATGCCCGACGCGCGAGGCATTGCTCGACGCGTGGAACCACCGCAGGGACTCGCACGAGGCGGCGATCCGCTTCGGGAGCATGCTTGAGGACCTCGAGTGCTACCTCGACAACTCGTTGAGGCGCAGCGAGGACGGGGTGATCGTCGGGCGCAATCCGGGGGTAAAGGGCTGGCTATGCGACAACCTGCCGGAAATCTACGAGAAGTACACGACGGCGATGCGCTACAAGGCCGTCGCGAAGAAGCTTAAGCAGGTGGCTGATCTCGCGGACCCGACGCCGGCGGACGTCGTGCTGCCGCAGGCGGCTGCGGCGCGGGAGGGGAGGGAAAGACGAGATTGCGGTGCGGACGAAATCGCGAAGGAGCGTGGCGATGTGGGCAAACCCGGCGGGAATGTGGGATCGAAGATGGCGGTGCCGGGGCTTTCCGTCGTGAGGGCGAGGGCGATATGGCTGGAAGTCGTGGACGGAATCGGCCCGAGCGCGACGGCGCTGATGGCGCGGCTGGACGCGCTGACGGATCCGGAGCGGGTGGAGGACGCGAACATGCTCGCGGGATGGAGGGAGAGGTACGCGAATGAGATTACGGAGCGGACGAAGAAGCGGTGGTGGAGGCGGATGTTGAAGAGAATGAGGGAAAAGGCGGAGGGATCAGGACCAGACTCGATAAAGGTGCGGATAAAGGCGGCGTAGGACGGACGAGCTTGCATTCCCTTTTTCCAGATTATATCCCATTATTCGTCGTTGGATCTGTGGATGAGTCGCAAGTTGGATGTTGCATAGGTTGGAGGATCGCGAATGTGGGATGGTTGTGTCGAAATCGTCCTTGGATTCGACACGAAGGAGATGGTTGGGGGTGGCTCGTGGTTGCGTGGTGGTTGGTTGTGTTCGCATCGGGATTGGAAAGTGGTTGTATAGTGGTTGAATTGGCGTTGGGGTTTCCGAAAGGCGGACGAATCACCATAAGATTTCGTCCGCACCGTAATCGTATTTTGAAATAGAGCCAAAATCCACGCGGCAGGATTTGGTATAATACCCCAATCATGAAATGGACCAAGTCTCTCATCCAGACGCTCCGGGAAAATCCCGGTGACGCCGAAATCGACTCTCATCGCCTCCTGATGCGCGCAGGCCTCGCGCGCAAGGTCGCCGGCGGACTCTACGCGTACCTGCCGCTCGGCATGCGCTCGCTCAAGAAGATCATGGAGATCGTCCGCGAGGAAATGGATCGCGCCGGCGCGCTCGAGATCGTCTCGCCTATCCTGCAGCCGGCGGAGCTCTGGCGCACCACTGGCCGCTGGGACACGATGGGCCCGAACATGTTCAAGCTTCGCGACCGCGGCGAACACGAGTTCGCGCTCGGCCCCACCGCCGAGGAAGTCTTCACCGACCTTGCGAAGTCGCTCGTCAGCTCCTATCGCCAGCTGCCCGTCACGATCTACCAGATCCAGTGGAAGTTCCGCGACGAGACGCGCCCGAGATTCGGGCTCATGCGCTCCAAGGAATTTCTCATGAAGGACGCCTACTCCTTCGACACGGATGCCGAGGGCGCGGACAAGAGCTACTGGAACATGTACCACGCCTACGAGCGCATCTACGCGCGCTGCGGGCTCAAGGCCGTTCCTGTGCAGGCCGACGGCGGCGACATGGGCGATTCGATGACGCACGAGTTCCACGTTCTTGCCGACGCTGGCGAAGACGGCATTGCGTTCTGCGACGGTTGCGGCTACGCTGCGAATCTCGAGAAGGCGGAAAGAAAAGTTGAAAGTGGAAAGTTGAAAGTGGAAAGCGACGGCGGTGCCGATGCGGCTGCTGAAGAGGTTGCGACGCCCAACGCGAAGACGATCAAAGAGGTCGCCTCTTTCCTCGGCCTTCCCGCCGACCGCTTCGTCAAGTCTCTCGTTTATGTTGCCGACGGCAAGCCGGTCATGGTGTGCGTTCAGGGCGATCGCGATGTGAACGAGGTGAAGCTCAAGCGCTTCCTCGGCGCGAAGTCCGTCGCGCTCGCCGATTTCGGCACCGTCCTCAAGGCGACCGGCGCGAACGCCGGTTTCGTCGGCCCCGTCGCTCCCGCGGACGCGTCGCTCAAGATCGTCGCGGACATCGCGCTCAAGGGCGCGAAGGGCCGCATCGTCGGCGCGAACAAGGACGACTTCCACCTCAAGAACGTTGACCTCGCGCGCGACGCGAAGATCGCGGATGCGGACTACGCCGATCTCGTGATCGTGAAGGACGGCGACATCTGCGCGAAGTGCGGCAAGCCCATGGCGATCAAGCGCGGCATCGAGGTCGGGCAGGTCTTCAAGCTCGGCACGAAGTACTCCGCCGCGTTCAACGCCGTCTACAAGAACGACAAGCTCGAAGACCATGTGATGATCATGGGCTGCTATGGCGTCGGCGTTTCCCGCACGCTGCAGGCGGTCATCGAGCAATGCCACGACAAGGACGGCATAATATGGCCCGCGTCTGTCGCGCCGTACCAGGTCATCGTTGAAAACCTCGATCCCGACAAGCCAGACGTGACGAAGATCGCGGACGATCTCGAGTCTGCGCTCGAGGCGGCCGGAATCGACGTAATCGTCGACGACCGCGCTGAGCGTCCCGGCGTCAAGTTCAAAGACGCCGATCTGATCGGCTTCCCTGTCCGCGTCGTCGTCGGTGCGAAGGGGCTTGCCAACGGCGGCGTCGAGATCAAGCGCCGCTGCGACGACAAGTCGAAGATGCAGATTGTCGCGCCAGACGCGGCAGTCGAGGCGATCAAGGCCGCGCTTGCCGCCGGCTGACACGCACGAGCCGACATAATAGGGAATGTAAGTTCCCCCATTGCATCCTGCGCGGGGATTTGGTATATTATCCGCCGTCCTGCGACTGTCTCAGGAGGTTATCCCTGCCGCGGGTGCTCGAAATTCGGGCGTTCGGTGTTCCATGTCGGGACCACTGGCAGGGTCTTGCTTCCCGGTACGCAGAATAAAGAGAAAGAATAGATAAAATGAAGATCGACAAGGCCGCCATCAAGTCCGAATTCCAGCGTCACGACCGCGACACGGGTTCCTCAGAAGTCCAGATCGCGATTCTCACCAAGGAGATCGAGGCACTCACCGCGCACCTCAAGGCGAACAAGAAGGACCATTCTTCCCGCTACGGCCTCCTCCGCAAGGTCCAGAACCGCCGCAGCCTCCTCGACTACCTGAAGCGCGAGAACGAGGCGAGCTACCGCGAGCTCATCAAGAAGCTCGGTATCCGCCGCTAAGCGGGGGTTTCGCTGCCATGGGCGGGGTGCGGGGACGCCAGAGTTCCCGTCCGTTCCAAGAAATTTACCAACGAAACAAAGAAAAGAAAAAAGACAATGCAAGGAACAAAGCAGTTCAAGGTCAACATCGCGGGGACGGACCTCGTGATCGAGACCGGGCTCCTGGCGCAGCAGGCCGCCGGAGCCGTCACCGTCTCGTACGGTGACACGACCGTCTTCACGGCGGTCACCAACACCGACACGCCGCGGGAAGGAATCGACTTCTTCCCGCTGCAGTGCGAGTATCGCGAGAAGTTCTACGCGGCGGGCAAGTTCCCCGGCGGGTTCTTCAAGCGCGAGGCGCGTCCGACGAGCAAGGAGATCCTCACGGCCCGCATGTGCGACCGTCCGATCCGTCCGCTCTTCCCCGACGGCTACTACAACGACGTCCAGGTCAACTCGACGCTCATCCAGTCCGACGGCACCAGGGAGGCCGACTTCCTCGCCGTCAACGCGTCGTCCGCCGCGCTCCACATCTCCGAGATCCCGTTCATGGGCCCGATCGGGTGCGTCAGGATCGGCCGCATCGACGGCCAGTGGGTCATCAACCCGACCCACGAGCAGAAGGCCAAGAGCGACATCGACCTCCTCTACGCCGGCATCCGCGGCAAGTTCCTCATGATGGAGGGCTCCGCCAGCGAGATCAGCGACGAGGACTTCGTCGCGGCCCTGAAGCGCGCCCACGAGGAAGTCGAGAAGATCATCGACCTCCAGATCGAGATGCGCCGCGCGCTCGGCAAGCCCGACAAGGACATCCACGACGTCCCGCAGCCCGCGGACAAGATGGACTTCATGCGCCAGGAGGGCGGCGGGGCCCTCGCGGCGGCGCTCCTCATCAAGGGCAAGCTCGTGCGCCAGGGCAAGGTCTCCGCGCTCAAGGAGGACCTCCTCAAGAAGGTCGCCGAGAAGTGGCCCGAGGTCGCCGCCGTCGGCTTTGTGCACCTCTTCGCCGCGCTCGCGA
>JAZSLQ010000019.1:0-23595 GCA_045535455.1 Kiritimatiellia bacterium
GCCCTGCCTGACGCGTCGTCCGCCGAGGCCGATGCGCCCTCCGAGGTCGCGGATGTTGGGGACGTTCGGCACGTACATGAGGCGCGGCGCCATGTCGCGCGTTCTGAAGTGCCCGCGCGCGCACTCTCCGCCGGCGCATACGGTCCATGCGTATTCGCGCGCGATCTCGAGGTTCCACACATTGACAGCCGTAGCCGTCAGATTTGTCGCGAACACGGTTTTGCCGTCCAGCGTTACCTTCACCTCGTAGGGGCCATTCCCGCCGCGCCATGCGAGCACCAGCGGAAGAGGCGTGCTGGCGATGTCTTTCTTTTGGATGCGCTCGCGCCACGTCCAGTCTTTGAGCTTCGCGCGGCGGCCTTCGGAGTCGAGTTCAAGAAACGCGCGATGCTCCGGCTTCAAGGCGCAGAATTCCTCCCCTTCCTTCGGCGATACAAGCTCCAGCGCTAAGGTCGAGGATACCTGGAGCAAGGCCGATAACATCAGTCCGAAAACGCAGCATGGATGTTTCACCGGTTGTATTCCTTTCAAGTATTTGAAATAAGTTAGCATATCGCGTGTTCAAAGTCAATGCGGTTGCCTGTTCTGAGGAAAATGTGCTATACTGTCCATATTGTCTACAATGGAGGATGTATCATGATTGCTTTGCTTTTTGCGTCCGCGCTTGTTTCGCAAAGTCCGGAAATTGATCCAATATGCACTCGCTGGACATTCGGCGCACATGAGCCGTACACGATGTACCGGCGCGTCGGAGCCCGCTGCACAGGCAGCATCGACGGCAACGCTCAGTGGGTGCGCGAATGGCTCGACTGGTTCGACGAGAACGCTCCGGCCAAGATGGAGGAGTTGGGGCTCAACTTCATCCATTCCCGCTTCTACAAGGGAATGGGCTGGGAAGTCGAAAAGAAAGACTTCCCCAATGTCCAGAAGTTCGTAAAGAACTGCCACGCCCACGGCATAAAGACGCTCGCCTACGTGCAGTTCGGCACGCTCTACCCCGAAATCATGCGCCGCGAGATTCCAGACATCGAAAACTGGGCCGCAATCGACTACCTTGGACGCAAGAACCTCTTCGGCGGCTACAACGGACAGTATTTCCGCTGGATGCCGTGCCTCTCGTGCCGCGAGTGGGAGGAATACATCAAACGGATGTGCACTATCGCGCTCACGGACGGCGGCTTCGACGGCATCATGTTCGACAACGTTTTCGACTACCCGTGCTACTGCGAGAGGTGTCTCAAGGATTTCCGCGCCTATCTCGCGGGAATCGAGAACCCCGAGGAGCGCTTCGGATTCGACGACCTCTCCGGCATGCTGCTGCCGCGCCTTGAGATGTCGCGCCTCCACCATGCGGACATAAAGGACCCCGTGCTCCAGGCATGGGCTCTCTGGCGGTGTGGACGGATGAACGGCGTTCTGCAGCGCTTCCGCGCACACATCAAGAGCGTGAAGCCCGACGCCATCGTCTCCGGCAACCCGTCGCCGTACAGGAGCCGCGCCCGCTTCACCGCACGCTCGCAGAACATGTCCGAACTCTGCAAGGCATTCGACTTCATAATCATGCAGAACGAGAACTTCCCTTCGCTCCGCGCGGACGGCTCCATCGCCAACCGTGTGCGCGACCTCAAGTTCGCGCAAGACAGGAACCAGCGCATCGTGGCCCTGTGCGACACCGATTCCAACGTCGTCCCGGAACGCGAAGCGAAGTTTCTCATGCCGCTCATCGAGGACATCGTCTATGGCGGCATCCCGATCGACCGCACGGTCATGGCGCCCTCTCCAGAACCGGGATTCTTGAACAGAGAGGTCTTTGAACGTCGCAAGAAACAACATGCCCGCTTCAACGCCTTCGTCACGTCTCACCGCGATGCGCTCGCAGCCCCTACGCTCCATCCAGTGCGCATATTCTACCCCGAACGCGAGATTCTCTTTTCCGAACCCACTCACCAGGGCGTCGTTGCGGCAGAGGAGATTTTCCTGCGTAACCGCGTGCCGTACGGATATCTCGTCTCGTATCCTGACGACCCCTTCTCCGTTCCCGATGGAACCGAGGTAATTGTAGTTCCTGAACTTGTCACTCTCTCAAACGCACAGATCGACGCGCTTGTCGGCTGGGCGAAGAAAGGCGGGAAACTCGTTGTGACCGGCGACTCGGGGCGCTACGACGATTGGAACGCCCAGCGGCGCGTGAACGAATTCCTGCCGCGCATAGAAGGCCTCGCCAACGTCGTTCTGCGCTCGTCCGGCGACCGAATCGCCGGCGCAAAGCTCGACTGGAGCTATGTCGTTCCTCCGCCGGCGGACGGCGGCAAGACGCTGATGGCCGATCTGCTGGCGACGGGCTGGACGCCTCCCGTGCGCTTCGAGGGACTGCCGCCGCACGTCTTCGCAGAATACCGCCGCATGGCGTCTGGTGCTCTTGCGGTACATCTCGTCAATTACGATCCCGCCCATCCTATCCGCAGCGCGCGGATCATACTGCCGTCCGGTCGGAGCGCAACGGTCGAAGCGCCCTTTGAAGCCGATGCGTCCGTCCATCAGCTTGCTGCGGACGGAACGCTCCCCATGTTCGCCGAATATCTGCTTGTGATCGTCAAATAATCAAGAGAAATGAACTGGCTTGACTATCTCGCAATAGCCGCCTTCTTCGTGGTGCTCTTCGGCATCGCGGCCGTGTGCTCGCGACGCGCGGGGAAAGACGCGAAGGACTTCTTTCTCTCCGGACGATCAATGCCGTGGTGGCTTATCGGCGTTTCGATGTGCGCGGCATCGACCTCGACCAACTCCGCCAACATGTTCACCGAGTTCATCCGCAATTCATCCCTCGGCGAAAACTGGAAATGGTGGGCGTTTCTCCTTACCGGAATGCTCACCGTGTTCGTCTATTCGCGCCTGTGGGTGCGCTCCGGCGCGAAAAGCGATATCGAGTTCTACGAACTTCGATACTCAGGCAAGGCCGCCGCGTTTCTTCGCGGCTTCCGTTCGATATACCTCGGACTCGTCTTCAACATCATAACGACAGGGCTCGTCATGCTCGCCGCGATAAAGATCGGGCAGACGCTGTTCGGCGTCGGGCAGTGGACGGTCATTGCCGTTACTGCCGTCGCCTCAATCGTCTATTCGGCGCTCGGCGGTTTCCGCGGCGCGATCTACACCGACTTCTTCCTCTTCGTCGTAATCATGCTTGGCGCGTTCGTCGGCATGCACTACGCGATCAACCATCCTGCCGTCGGCGGATTCTCGGCGATGATGGCGCACCCCGCGGTGCAAAGCCATCTCTCGTTCTTCCCTGACCCTTCCAACTCCGATCTCTTCGTCGCAGTGTTCGTGATCCCAGTGGCGATACAGTGGTGGAACGTGTGGTACCCGGGGTCGGAACCCGGCGGAGGTGGATACATTGTCCAGCGCATGCTTTCTGCAAAGAGCGAAGGACATTGCGTGGGTGGATCAATCCTCTACCAGGTCGTCAACTACGCGATCCGTCCGTGGCCATGGTATCTGACGGCCTTCGCGTCGCTTATCGTCTTCCCTGATCTTGCTTCGCTGCAGAAGGCGTTCCCGAACGTGAACCCCGCGCTTGTGAAAGGCGATCTCGCGTATCCAGCGATGCTGACGTTCGTGCCGAACGGCTGGCTTGGCGTCGTTGCTGCTTCGATGATGGGGGCCCTCTTTTCCACGGTCGCCGCACATCTCTCGATGGGATCAAACTACATTGCGAACGACTTCTGGAAGCGATTCGTGCGTCCCGAGGCAGGCGAGCGCGAGCTCATCGTCGTAGGGCGCGTCACCGCAGTCTTCCTCATGCTTGCAACGGCCGTCATATCGCCCTTCCTCGTCTCGGCGGGTGCGGTGTTCAACCTCGTTCTTCAGGTAGGCGCCGGAACTGGGCTCATCTATCTTCTCAGATGGTTCTGGATGCGCATAAACGCCTGGAGCGAAATAACGGCGATGGCAGTCTCGTTCCTCGTGGCGATCTTCTTGCAACTCGTCTATCCGCATCTCGGAGGCCCCGCCCTCGCCGCGTGGCATCGGTTGCTGATCGTCATGACCATAACGACCACGGCTTGGGTAGCCGTCACTTTTCTAACGCCGCAGACAGACGCCGCGAAGCGGGCTGAGTTCCAAAACAGAATCCACGCCGGCGGGCACGACATCGCCTGGGGAATGCTGGCGATGTCCATCGCGAGCGCGGCAATCTACGCGCTCATGTTCGCGGTCGGGTGCCTGATATACGGCAAGGCGCTTCGGGCAGTGATTCTCGCGGCTGTCGCCGCAGTTTCCGGGCTTCTGCTTGTCCCTATTCTCAAACGACTCAACTCCAACACTCCACCACTCTCAACTCACTAACTTTTCATCTTATGGCGTACGAAAAAGAACTGTCATCCGCCGAAGTTAAGGCAAAGGCGATCGAATGCGGCGCCGACATCGTTGGCATCGCGCCAATGTCCCGCTGGGAAGGCGTCGCCGACAAGCAGCACGATCCGCGCTACATATTCCCTGACGCGAAGTCGATGATCGTCTTTGGATTTCGCATTCCGCGCGGATCTCTCCGCGGTGTCGAGGAAGGCACGCACTACCTCAACTACGCGACGATGGGCTATGCCGCTCTCAACTCCATATACGGGCCGATGGTACTGTGGGAGATGAACCGCTACATGGAAGACCACGGCTACGAGGCAGTGCCCATGGCTAACGTCGGCGGTGGCGAGGCCGTCAATCCACTTACCGGAAACTTCCGCAAGGGCTGGAGCCGCCCCGTCCGTCCTGGGCTCCCAGCGCCCGATGTCGCCGTCGATTTCCGAATGGCCGCATTTCTCGCGGGGCTCGGAGAGTTTGGCTACTCGCGCGCGTTCCTCACCCCGGAGTTTGGCCCACGGCAGCGTTTCGCCATCATGCTTACAGATGCCGAACTCGATCCCGACCCGATTTACACCGGAAAGATCTGCGACCGCTGCATGGAGTGCGTCAAGAACTGCCACGGCAAGTGCATCTCGCCTACCGAGACCATCAAGAAGAACATCTGCGGCGTCGATGTCGAATGGGCGAAGCGCGACGAAATGGCATGCTCCAAGGCATTCCGCGAAGGCGGGCTCAACCGTGAGCTTTCGCCGTTCGATGGCAACTATCCGCGCAAATACGGCTACGGCCTCGCGCACGAGGGAAGCTGCGGCTGCATCCGAGCGTGCATGGTGCACCTCGAAGAACGACGCAAACTCACGCACGGCTTCCGAGAACCATTCCGCAAGCCGGGCTGGAAACAGTGGGAGATCGACCATTCGAAGCCCTACGAAATCCCGGCAGAAATCCTCAAGGAGTACGAAGGCAACATCGAGTCGCACGACGCCTACACGAACTACAATATCACGTCCAACTACGGCACTAAGGCCGCCGCGGGACTCGTGCAGGACAATTCTTCGAGCGGAGGAGTCGCCTGATGACGGAGAATTTTCCGAACGTCACGAGCGCCGAGATAAAGGAGCTCGCGAAGCGCGTGGGAGCGGATTGCGTAGGCATCGCTCCCATGAGCCGCTGGGAGGGAGCGCCCAAGCAAAACGATCCGCGTTACATTTTCCCTGGCGCGAAATCGATGATCGTGCTCGGCTTCCGCATCCCGCGCGGACTTCTTCGCGGCATTGAGGAAGGCACGCGCTTTCTCGACTATCCCGGCATGGGCTACGCATCGATCAACCAGGTGCACGGGCCAATGGTGCTCTGGAAGCTGAACCGCTATCTGGAAGAGCGCGGCTACGAGGTGTTCCCTCTGCAGAACGCAAACGGCGGCGATGCCGTGAATCCCGTGACAGGCAAGTTCCGCGCGGGACTGAGCCGCCACGTGGCGGAAGGTCGCCCCGCGCCTGATGTCCTCGTCCATTTCCGCGTTGCCGCATACTTAGCAGGACTTGGCGAGTTCGGTTGGTCGAAGATGTTCCTTACGCCAGAGTTTGGGCCACGCGTCCGTTTCGCAATGCTTTTCACCGATGCGGAGTTCGACGAATACGACCCCATCTACGAGGGGCACATCTGCGACCGCTGCAAGCTCTGCGTCAAGAACTGCGCGGGACATGCCATATCCATGACCGAATCGGTCAAGGTTACACTTGCGGGGCACGAAGTCGAATGGGGAAAACTTGATGAACTCGCCTGCGAAGAGGGAATCCACGGTGGAATGGATCGCTCGCTTTCACCGTTTGACGGCGAGTTTCCTCGGCAATATGGATACGGTAGGGCCGTCGAAGGCGCATGCGGATGCATCCGCGCCTGCATGATCCATCTCGAGCAGCGCAACAAGCTGACGAAAACGTTCCGCAACCCCTTCCGCAAGCCCGGCTGGATGCAATGGAAAATCGACCACACGAAGCCCTACGAGATTCCTCCGGACATTGCCAAGGAGTACATCGGGCACATAGAGGATCTTTCGGGCAAAGTCGAGTCGGACGAAGATCCCTTTAGCCCGCTCAACGACTAATGGGTGACGGACAATGATTGCACTTGCCGCAGGATACCAGCATTTCGCGGACGGAGCGCCGTTCGCGGAAGTCGCCTTGCGCCACCCTTCCGTGAAGGAAGTCTACTTCCCGTGGGTCGGGGAACCATCTGGGCGCCCCAAACTCGGTTTCGAGGAGGAGAACGACCCTGACGAACTAGCGGCGGCGCTGAAGCGCGACCTTCTTCGACTGCGCGGCGCAGGCGTGAAACTCGATCTTTTGCTGAACTCCAACTGCTATGGCGCAGAGGCGATGAGCGTCGCGCTCGAGAAGCGCATCGCGTCCATCTTGGAGGCGCTCGATTCATGGGGGTGCCGCCCGGAAATCTGCACAACCGCGTCGCCGTTCGTGGCGCGGACGCTCAAGTCGATTGCGCCGGAAATAGAAGTTCGTGCGTCAGTGAATATGCGGCTTACGACTTTGCGGGCGTTCGCGTATCTCGCTCCACTTTTCGATTCTTACTACCTCGGACGCGATGTCCAGCGCAATCTAAAGACAGTGGAACGGTTTTCCAAATGGTGCAGGGAAAACGGAAAGAAGCTCTGCATTCTCGCCAACTCGGGATGCCTTAGGCATTGTCCGTGGCAGACCTACCACGACAATCTCATTGCGCATTCAGACGAGGCGATGAAGACGGCGAACGTCAAGGGGTGGAATCCGCATCTTTGCTGGACGCTTTACAGGGAAAGGAAAAACTTCCCTGAAATCCTGAAGTCGACATGGATACGTCCAGAGGATATTCGCCAATACGAAGGTCTTGTCGATGTCGTGAAGTTTGCAACGCGGCAACATGCAAATCCCGGCATGGTGATGTCCGCCTATGAACGCGGCGAGTTCGAGGGAAATCTCCTTGACCTTTTCGAGCCGGGGTTCTCGCCCGCGTTCTTCCCGCAGTTCATTGACAATGCGGCTTTCCCGCCTGATTGGTTCGAGCGCACATCGACCTGCGATGGCGAATGCGCGCAATGCGGCTACTGCGACAAAGTCGCTCCAATGGTCTTGAAGCGCTTTTAGACAGCTACTTGATTATCGTAACGTCCTGAGGTGCTTCGATCTTGGTGTCGATAGATCCGTCAGGACGCTTCTTGTGGCGAACGCGCACTACGCCATGCGCCGTCGGTAGCGCACCTTCTGCCCAATCGAGGTCTCCAAGGAACGGTCTGACGCGGACGGTCTTTCCGCCGGCGTCAAGCGCCTCCAATCCAAGGACGTGCGCAATGCACCAAGCGGCAGGGCCCGCGCTCCATCCGTGGCAGAGGGAATGGCGGTAACCGGGATAGCAGAACTCGCCGAAATCGCCGTGAATGTCCTTCTTTCCTTGGACAGGCATTTCATCGAGACGCGAGGCGTTGTTTGTCCACGAAAGACTAAAGTCCTCCCAGAAGCTCGTAGCGCCCATGTCGAGCATTCCGCCCCAGTAGTCGCGTACGGTGTCCAAGGCGCGCTGGTTCTCGTCGGCCGCGCTCATCGCCTCCAGCATGTAATAGCCGTAGAACGTGGAAACTCCCTCGTTGCCATTCTTCCCTATGACGTCTCGGAACATCGTCCTTGCGTCCGCAAGACCACTGAGCGCAAGAAGAGCAGCGGCGGACTTCGCCCCTGCGGGATCGGGCCTTTCCGTGCGCACCTTCGCGGCCTCATCGCGGCATTTCGCGGCGAGCGCAGAGTCGCCCACCACGTCCATCAGCTCCGCCGCGTCGTCAAGCGTGAGCGCGAGAAGTCCGCGTGTGCCGGCGTGGACGGCGGGCTTGTTGTGCTGCGTTGGCCAGTCGAGAAACACGTTGGAACCGGAACCATTGCCGTATGCAGCCGTCTCTCCGCGGACGTTAGCTAGCACGTGCGCGACGGTCGCTTTTAAGTAGTCGCCTCGCGCGCGCACCCAGGCGGCGTCGCCGGTGTAGCGATACCATTCGCGCACGACGCGAAGGAACCAAAGCGTATAGTTCGGCATCGTGTTCATCCAGCCGTCGGTCGGAGTAGTGGCAATCGCGTAGTCGATGGAATCGGAGAGGACTTCCGCAGGGCCAAAAACGGCGAGTATCGCGCGCGCTTCTGGATGCATGTCGCCGAGCCAGACGAGCCGGTCGCGCTTGATGCCGTCCCAGAGAAAATCCTGGCAGCAGAGATGAACGGTGCGTACAGCTGTATCCCACACGCTGTTCAGGCGCTCGTCCGAACACTTGAACTCGCCGAGGCGAGGCATCTGCCTCATAAGCGAAATGGCGCGCACGCACTCGAGATTGACTTTCCCCGCGGTGACAAGATCGAGCCGCACAAACCGAAAGCCAGTGTTGCCGATTTCGACAACGCCCATAAACGGTATGTCGTGAACGCCATCGCGTATCGCATGGTCGTTACTGGCTGACTTCGTCCCGATATCCGCCATCACTTCGCCTACGCTTTCGCCTAAGCGCACGCGCATCTTCATGCCTCGTGGGCACATGCTCCCGATCTGGAGCCCGCCATGGAATTCGCGCCCAAAATCAAGAATCACCGAAGGGTTCTCGCCATTGTTCTCCATTGCGCAGCCGCAAACGCCCCTCCAGCGTTCCTCGGGAATCTGACCGAAACGCGGCGCCAGTAGCCACTCGGCATTTTTCACAACCGATCTGTTGCCGTAAACGGCATCGCCCGAAGTCCAGACCACTCGCGTTGGCGTAACGAATGTGCGAGTGCGTGGATCCTGTCTCTCCGGCACTGCCGCGAAAAGTCCTAAAGCGGTGGACAAAGCGACTAAAGATGCAATGGCACGCACCGAAATGCCCGCAGAAAATAGTGCATTCGATTTTTTCATGCCATCATTATACCACGATTTGTCGCCGTTCGCCATATCGCGCGCTCCATCCGCAGCGTCAGAGGTTTGCGAAGGGATTGCACGAGAAGCCGCCGGAGCCGGAAGAAGGTCCAAACGAGGTGCGCGGCTCGCGCTTCGCACGCGGCGCTCCGGACGTCGCCGCGCCGCCTATTGTCGGCTTCGATTTCGCGGAGAGCGCGATGCGCCCTCTCGCGCGGTCGACGCCGATAACGGTGACCTGAAGACGGTCACCCGCCTTTACGACGGACGCGGGGTCTGAGACGAAATTGTCTGAGAGCTCAGAGAGGTGGATAAGTCCGTCTTGATGGACGCCAATGTCTACGAATGCGCCAAAAGCTGTCACGTTCGTGACGACGCCTTCGAGCTTCATCCCCTCCTTGACGTCTTCGATCTTGGTTACGTCATCGCGGAACTTTGGCGGCTCGAATGTCGCACGGGGGTCGCGCCCTGGCTTCACGAGCTCGTTCACGATGTCCTTCAATGTCGGCTCTCCGACGTCGTTCGTTATGTAGCGCCTGACGTCTATCTTCTTCGCCGCGGCGGAATTGCCGACGAGTTCGCTTACCGAAAGCCCGGCGTCCTCGGCCATCTTTCCGACAAGCGCGTAGCGCTCGGGATGCACCGCAGACGAGTCGAGCGGATTCGCCGCGCCGCGGATTCTAAGGAAGCCCGCGCACTGCTCGAACGCCTTGTCGCCAAGCCCCTTCACCTTCTTGAGGTCATTGCGAGAGGAGAACTTGCCGTTTTCGTTGCGCCATTCGACGATGCTCTTCGCAAGCGTCGGCGTGATTCCGGAGACGCGTTCCAAAAGCGGCGCGGACGCCGTGTTGAGCTCGACGCCAACGCCGTTCACGCAGGAGACGACGACTTCGTCGAGCTTTGCGCCAAGCATCGGCTGCGAAACGTCGTGCTGGTACTGGCCTACACCAATCGCCTTTGGATCGACCTTCACGAGTTCCGCGAGAGGGTCCTGCAGGCGGCGGCCAATTGAAATCGCGCCGCGCACGGTAAGGTCGAGGTCAGGGAATTCCTTGCGAGCGATTTCACTCGCTGAGTAAACGGACGCGCCCGCCTCGCTCACGGAGACGACGATAGGCGTCGGGATCTCTGGGTGCTGCGCATGAAGTTTCTTCAGCGTGTCGCGCACGAACGACTCAGTCTCGCGCCCGGCCGTTCCGTTGCCTACGGCGACTGCCTCGACATGGTATTTCGCGACGATCATCGCGACGGCCTTCGCGGCCTCAAGCGGGTTCTGCTGAGGGAAGATTACTGTCTTGCCGAGGTACTTGCCCGTCGAGTCGAGCATCGCGACCTTGCAGCCGGTGCGGATGCCGGGGTCGATCGCGAGGACCGCCTTTTCGCCGAGCGGCGAGGCGAGGAGAAGATGGCGCAGGTTCTCCGCGAACACCTCGACGGCCGCGCGGTCGGCCTCTGCCTTCTTGTCTACCGTCACGTCGATTTCGCACGACGGCGCGAGAAGCCGCCTGTAGGCGTCGCGAGCGGCGAGCTCAAGCTGTTCGTCGCACGTCTCGTTTCGCCGCGCTCCGCGCAATGCCGACAAGATTTCAACAATGCGTTCGACGACAGGATCTTCATCGAGAACGAGCTTGACCCACAGGACCCCTTCCTTCTGTCCGCGGCGAATCGCGAGATAGCGATGCGAGGGGATTGTCGCGATTGGCTCCTCGAAGTCGTAGTACTGCTCGTACTTCGTCGGCTCTTTCGGCGCGGGGCTCGCGACTTCGCTCTTGACGCGCGACCGGCGGGCGAATTCGCCGCGCACGAAACCGCGCACGTCGGCATTGTCGGCGATTCGTTCCGCGATTATATCGCGCGCGAACTGCAAGTCTTCGTCTGTCGGCTCGCCGCCGTTCCACTCGAGCGAGCGCCCTTCCCAGATTGCATCCGCGAGCGGTTCATATCCCTTCTCCTTCGCGACCTGCGCGCGAGTGCGGCGCTTCGGCTTGTAGGGCTGGTAGATGTCCTCGAGGCGCGACTTAACAAAGCACCCGGCGATGGCGGCACGAAGCTCGTCGGTAAGCTTGCCCTGTTCGTCGATAGACTTGAGGACTGTCTCCTTGCGGGCTTCGAGTTCGGTGTAGTATTCGAGCCGATCCTTGATCTTTCCTATCGCGACTTCATCGAGGTTTCCGTGGGCTTCCTTGCGGTATCGCGCAATGAACGGAATCGTGTTTCCTTCGGCAAGAAGCTTTTCGACTGCGGAGATCTGGCGGGCGTTCGCCCCGACCTCCGTCACCATGCGGTTTAGTATTTCAGCGTTCATTGGAAATTGTAGATGTTTCTTTTTACGATAATTTTTTAACGCAGAGACGCAGAGGCGCAGAGTAGCAGAGTGTCAGATATGTTAGGTTCGGCGGATGATTCCTTCGCGGGGTTCGGCTTCAGGAGGAATTGTCAGCGGGGAGAGCGGCGCATCGTCGCCAGGAAGCGACTTCCAGGCGGCAGAATAAATTGGGAGTCCCTGCTCGCGGAACATCGTCTCGAACTCCGTCCACACTTCCTTCGGGCGCGGCATAGGATCGACGCGCTCGTAGCGCACATCAGTGGCAAAGCCCTCGCACACCTCGTCGAAATACTCCTTATGGTCTGTCGCGAACTCGAGCTTGCCGCCGACCTCAAGGCGCTTCCAGAGCGCGGTGCGGAATAGCGACCCGAAAAGACGATGCGAATGGTGCTTCTTCTTCGGCCACGGATCTGGGAAGAACACATATACCGTGCGCGCATGGTGCGCGGGCAGGAGATAGTGGAACGTGTAAAGCGCCTCGAGCCGCAGCACCTTTGCGTTGGCGAGATTCGCCCTGCGGCACTTGCCGTCGAAAAGCCGCACGCGCTCGAGCATGCGCTCGATGCCGAGAAAGTTGCAGTCGGGGTTCTCCGCCGCACGACGCGTCAGGAACTGGCCCTTACCGCAGCCGACCTCTATTTCAAGCGGACGCGAGAGGTCGATTTCAAGAGGCCTACAGGGATCCGTTACGCGGATTATATGCGCCCCTGGCGCTTCGCCAATCAATTCGCGGTGCATAGCTTGGCGAAGAAGAGAATATAGACGACCCAGTTGATCGCGAGCGAATAGAGGTTCGCGACGAAATCGTCGACGACGATGCCGCGCCCTCCGGGAATCGACTGGAGAGAACGGCACGGCCACGGCTTAATAATGTCGACTGCGCGGACGATGCAGAAAAAGACGAGCATCGTCCACCACGGGAGCTCAAGGAGCGGAATTCCGACGAAGGCGATCGGATAGAGCATCCACTCGTCTGCAACAATGCGACCGTCGTCCTTTATCCCAAACGCCTTCTCCGCAACGTCGCAGAAAGGAATCGCAAGGAGCGTGAAACCGAGGCAGACGGGCATCTGGAGCCAAAGCGGAAGCGCCGAGACGGCATAGGCGAGCACTACTCCAGGAATCGACCCGAAGGTCCCGGGCGCAAACGGAGCGAATAACCCTATTCCGAACCCCGACGCCACGAAAATGCAGAATTTCTTCATTGGTGTATATTATACCAAATCGCGGCATTTGACGCCTTGCCCAAACCCGCTTGCAGAGGGTTGTCCACAGCACGCTCGTGGACTTATTTGCCGTCGCGAGATTTTCCACCGACGAAGCGCAGCGTGCCGCCCTTCATTATGTCGGCGTGGTTTATCTTGACGCCTTCAAGTTTGCGCCCGTTGAACTCGACGGCACGAGAAGCCGCGCCAGAAGTTTCGGACACGACGCAGAAGGTCTTGCCACCTCCAACGTCGATGGAAATGCTCGGCAACTGTGCCTCGCCAAGCACATACTCGCCACCGCACGGATCGAACGGATAAAACCCAAGCGTCGCGAAAACGTACCATGCGCTCATCTGCCCGCAGTCGTCGTTGCCGCAAAGTCCGTCTGGCACGACGCCATACTGCGTGTCAATGACTTCGCGTATGTATTTCGCCGCGAGGTCGCGGCGACCGAGGAGCGAGAAGAAATAGATATCGTGGTGGCTCGGCTCGTTACCGTGGCAATACTGCCCGATGAGCCCAGTCACGTCCAGAACCTTGCCGATGCTCTTTGACGAATCCTCGTTAAACAGCCCCTCAAGCCGCTTGACCGCGGCATCCTTGCCGCCGAGCAACCCAACAAGAAGATCGGGATCCTGCATGACATGCCAGTTCCAGTGGAAGGCGTTACCTTCGGTGTAGTCGCAGTGGCTTGCATGGCTTACCTTGTAGGGATCGAAATTCTCACCCCAGGCGCCCTTCGAGTCCTTACCGCGGATGAACCCTGTCGCACTGTCAAAGCAGTTGGTCCAGTTCCGGGAGCGGTTGAGGAAATATGTTGCCTCTTCTGACTTCCCGAGCGCCTTTGCGAATCGCGCGGCACATGCGTCGTCGTAGCAACCTTCAAGCAGGCGCGACACGCTTTCGTCCTTGATTATGTCGCATGGATAGTAGCCGTATTGCACGATGAGATCGTATCGCGCCTTGCCCCTACGGCGGTTCTTGGTGAGCGTTGTTTCGACACAGCGATACGCCGCCTCCCAATCAACGCCCCCGAACCCCTTCAAGTAGGCGTCGACAATCATAGGCACGGAGTGGACACCGATCATGCACTGGTTGTCACGACCCCAGAGCGTCCATACCGGCAGGAACCCGTTCCTGTCGAAGTGCCACATCATCGAATCGATGAAGAGCGGCACATATTCCGGCGTCAGGATCGTGTAGAGAGGCCCAGCTGCGCGATAGGTGTCCCAGCACGAAAAAGTCGAGTATATCGGCTTCTCGCCGACATCGGAGAGGCGGTTCGGCTGAAAACAGAGATGGTAGAGCGATGTGTAGAGCCCCTTGAGCTGCTCGGGTGAACCTTCCGTCTGCACACGGGAGAGAATCGAACGCCACTTCGCCTGATTCGCCTTTAGGACGCCGTCAAAGTCCCAGCCGGGAACTTCCGCGTCGATGTTGCGCCGCGCACCCTCCGCAGACGAGCGCGAAAGCGAGACCTTGAGATACAAAACTCCACCGTCTTTTAGGTCAAACGAATAGACGATCTTCGGCACGCGGTCATCACCGATATACTCGACGATCCTTTCGGCGACCGGGTCGGCCGAAAGCTCCCACGCAAAGTAGTAGTCACGGTCAGGCCAGCCACGGCGGTCGCCGACATGTCCAGATACGCGCCTGTCTTTCATCGGTGAAATGTCGGCAGCCGCAACGCGCCCGTGTGCCCACGACTGATCGTAGAGGAGCCGTGCCGGTGTCTTGAGGTAGGTGATGCGGTAGAGCGCGACATGCTCGGTGCAGGTGACCTCGACCTTCACGCCGCTGTCGAGCGTCACGGCGTAATAGCCGGGCGACGCCTTCTCGTTCGCCTTGTCGAAGGACGCCTTGTAGCCATTGCCGTGAGCGGTGTCAATGTCGCCTGTGAATGGCATAAAGCCGACATCGGAGAAGTCGCCGCACCCTGTGCCGCTCAGATGAGTCTGGGAAAAGCGCTCGATCTGCCCATCGCCGTACTGGTAGCCAGAGCATCGTTCCCAACCGGCGAGACTCGTATCGGGTCCGGGCTGCACCATGCCGAACGGATATGTAGCCGCGGGGGTCGTGTGCCCGTTGCCACCCGTTCCAATGAACGGATCAACGTTGTCAAGCACATCTGCCCGCGCGACGATCGCGGCCGCGAATGCAAGCACTATGGCGAGTAGAAAACGAATATGCACCATTTGTCTCATTATTATCCCCTATTTTGATCGTTGACCTTTTTCGCTGTTACAAATCCGTAGATTGCAGTGGCGAGCGAGATTGCGATGGCGACTACATAGGCAGTCGTCCACGGCGTAGGCGAAGACGACTTGAGAATCGCGTGGAAAATGAAGTTCGAGGCGAAGACGCCGACGCCTGCGAGAATGAGGTTCACGAGCCCCTGCGCCTGGTTGCGCAGCTCTGGCGGCGCAACCTCGTCGACAAACATCTGTGCGCCGACTACGAGAAGCCCGAAGATAAGCCCGTGCACGACGATTCCGCAGAAGTCGAGCGCGGCAAAGCCGTAGGCGGACGAAACCGCGAAAAAGATGTTGCGAAGCGCGAGGACAACGAGCGCGAGGACGAGGGCACGCCTGTAGCCGACACGACGGAAGATCAGCGGAACGAGAAGCATAAAGAATATCTCCCCCGCCTGCCCGATGTTCATCGTTGTGGTGAGATACCGGTAACCGGATTCCTTTAAGTACGCGGCACAATAGACGTTGTACCACTGGAACGGAATCATGGCAAGGAGAAGGAGAATCGCGAACGAGCGAAACGACTTGTCGCGCAGCAGAACGAGAGCGCCGAGCCCAAGCGCGTCGCCGACCGATATCGGCGTTCCCTTCGCCTGCGGCTGCGTCTTCGGGAGGGCAAACGAGAAAAGTCCTGCCGCAGCCATAACCGCCGCACCGCCAGCGAATATCCATGGCGACGAGTCAAACCCCTCGAAGCCCCCTGCCGCCGCCGCGAGCGAGAACAAGCACGAACAAATCCAGCCAATCGTCCCGAAGACGCGTATGCGTGGAAACGCATCCTTGCTCGCATGGGCCATTGCAACAGTCGCCGTGAGTGCCCATGTCGGCATGTAGAAAAGCATCGTCGCGAGAAGCACGACAAAAAGCAGCGCTGGCGACGTGACGAAAAATGCGCCAGAAAGCAGCGCCGCAGACGCAAAGTAGCAGATAGCAAGAACACTCTCTGCATTGAGGCGACGATCTGCGAACATGCCGACGAGAGGAGACGCGAAAGTGCCGATGCCCATTATGAGCCCGCACCAGAGGGTCCAGTTCTCGCCACCCTGCAGCGACTTGACGTAGGGGAGCATTGGCACAAACCACACGGGCATGGCCATATACTCGAGGAACATCATCGCCGCGAGGACGACAGTCCGCCTGTTGACGCAGCCGCTCATGCAGTTACGCCTTCCGACGGATCGGCTTCTTTCGTTGCGTCGACTTCGGCCTTAGCGTCACGATAGAACACGGCCTGGCCGATTGCGGTGTAAAGAACGACAAATACACCAATCAAAATCGTTACGACAAGTGCGCCGATCATGACGACAGAATACGATTCGTCAGCTGCAGCTGCCGTTGCGTCTTCGCTTGCTCCAGCGCCTGCAGCCGACAAGGCGCCCGTAACGCCTGATGCAATGGCAAGAGGCGCGATCAAAAGAATGTACCACCCGATGTAGGACAGCCAGAAGAAGAAAAGCTTCCACTTGCGACCGTACATCAATTCACAGCTCCGCTTGATGCAGGCATTTGCACCAACCTCAACATTCTCTACCTTGACATACCATGTTAGCATATAGCGGAAGCTTGCGATGATGGCGGCGATGCAGGCGGGGATGCCGCACATGCAGCCGAGCAATACTCCCATCTGCTTTTCAGTCACCGCGCCACACACCCGAAGGACGGCCGAAACGATACCACCGATAAAACCACCGACAAAGGCGAAGATAAGAGCCCAGGCGACGACCTTGATCCCTAGTAGGAGAGTAATCCACAAGAGATCGAACGGGCGTTTGAAACCACCGAAGGCACTGGTGAACCAGCCATTGGGATCGTCCTTGATGCACTTGACAAGCGTTGTGACGAGGCCGAATACGACAATGCCCTGAAAGAGATACTCGACAAACGTCGAAAAGCCGCTCGCAAACGTCATCCGCAGGAATTCGTAGCCAGAAGCGATGGTAAGGGTAACACCAGAACGCATGGCCTCAATCTGCGCCTCCTTAAACGACGCAAATGTCTGGATGCCGGCGGCCTCGAAGATGAATTCGAGCCCGAACACTACGGCGAGCAGGATCGCATACAGCACTATGCCGTTGAGAAGTATCTTCCATCCCCACTTCGATCCAGTCAAGATGTTCCAGGCATCCTGACGCATTTCCTTACATGATCTCATTCTTGTCTCCTATATGTTTTGCTTAAATTCTTTAAGAACCTCTTCTCTACACTCCTGTTTCTCCTGTCCTTTGTGGCTTATTACGCCAGCGCCGCGAGCACTTCAGGCAGAAGCTGTTTCTTGCGCGAGAGGACGCCTGGCATCAGGAGAACGCCAGACTCAGCGCGGCGGTACGGAAGCGCACGGCGAACTGCCTCGTCGCCCTTAAAGAGAAGCTCGGAGTTGCCGCGCACCGGATCTGTCACCATAAGCGCCGCGAAGTCGAGCCCGTTGCCCTTCATCACCCTTTCGAGCGCGGCGGCAAGTTCCGCCATGTGGCGGTGGAAGACAGCGAGATGCGACTCTTCTATCTGCGCGAGCACGAACTTGCGGCCGCCCTCGGTGTAGAGCTTCGCGTCGGCAGCCACCGCTTCGTCGGCGGACATCGAAGTGAGCGGAGAGGCGACGGACATGAGCCCTTCCATTATTTCCGCGGCAGATTCGCCGCAGAGCTTTTCGAGCCAGGCGCACATCGCGCGGTCGTCGTCGGTCGTAGTCGGCGACTGGAAAAGGAGCGTGTCGGAGACGATGCCGGCGATGAGGACTCCTGCTACTTCCTTCGTAGGCCGCTCGCCAGCGCCGCGGAACATCCGCGCGACGAGCGTGCAAGTCGAGCCCACGACGTCTGCCGTGTACTTGATGGGGTCCTTCGTAGCGGCAAACGAAATCCTGTGATGGTCGACGACTTCAACAACGGGGATTTCTTCAAGCCCGGGGATGCCCTGCTCGGTCTCGTTGTGGTCGACGAGTATCATCCTCGCGGGCGGCGGCTCCGCAAACGCGCGCTTTAGGACTGTGCCTACGAGAACGCCCTTGTCGTCCACAACGGGAAAATGGTTGTGCGCATTGCGGACGGCGGCGGAGCGTATGTCGTGGACACGGTCGTTTTCGGAAAGCACCTGGCTGCACTGGTGAAGCGGTGCCTTGCCAACCGGAATCGAGAGATCGGCATTTTCAATGAAGAGCGAGAGTAGCTTTGCGGGCGAGAGCATCCCGACGAACTTTCCAGCCGAGTCCTTAACGGGAAGAGACGACTCGCCAGACTTCTCAAGTGCTCTAAGCGCGTCGACAAGCGAGAGGCCTGCGTCAATCATGGGAACAGACGCATCGACTAGATCCTTGACGCGTACATAGACATCGCGCTTCGGCCTGACACCCTTAAGATGGAAATGCTCGAACACCCACTTTGCGCGCGGCGGCAGACGTCCTGCGCATATCGCCTCGACATCGCTCATCCCGGTGCGCCGCCTCAGGTCGGCAAGTGCATACGCGCTCATGACCGAGTCGACGTCAGGATTCCTGTGTCCGCAGACGTATGTTTTCATTCGAGCTTGTTCCTTGCTTCCGTTTCAACGCGTATTATACCAAAACGCGCATGCCACCGTCAGAACTTCAGCTTTACAAACACGGCGTCGTGGTCGGATATCCTGAGCGCAGGGATCACCTTCGGCGGGCTTTCGACTTGGCACCCGCGCATATAAATGTAGTCAAGCGTGCTCCCCGCATGGCGACCGCTCCCGGGATGCGTAAGGCGCCCTTCCGCGGGAACACCTTCAAAGGCATCTACAAAACCCGCCTTTTCAAGCGATTGGAAGATGGTCTCCTTTGCGAACGACTTGGCGAATCGGTCGGCATTGAAGTCGCCTGCAATTATCACTGGCGCACGGAATTTGCCGCGTTTCGGCTTCTCCTGATCTACAAGCTGATCAATGGCAAAGGCGCGCTTGAGCCGATTGGTCGTAGCAATGGCTTCAGACGTCTGTCCATAGTTGGATTTGAGATGAACCGCATACACAGTCGCGGTTACAGTTGGAGACACGACGACTTCGGCATGTGCATATCCACGCGGCGGAATCGCCTCCTTGTGCGTCTTCCAGGTGCTCCAGTTGGCTCTCGCGACCGGAAGAGTCGTCATGACGACGTCTTGCTGCTGGTCGAATCTATCGCGCCTGCGGTATGCGGTGACGACTGCGACAGAGAGGTTCGTGCGCCCTATCGCGGCGCAGAGCGCCCGTGCGGTCTCGAGGTCGCGTATTTCGCTAAGGCACAGGACAACGTCCTCTTTCCCGGAAGGGTCAATTTCAGAGATTCCGTCGGCGAGCATCTGCCCTGCCGCGCGGATCGTCGCTCGCTCCACCTGGTCGTTCGCCCTGTGCTCTGCCCGCCCGGACGGGAACCACTCGCCGTTCCAGGTCCCGACTACAAGCGCAAGAACGAGTGAACTTGCAAGCATCACCCGATTTTCTTTATCACCGGCGCCGGCGGTTTATTGTAGACGCGAGAATACGGAGGCACGGACGCCTTGATCCAGACGTTGCCGCCTATTTCGGAGTCGTGGCCTATGGTGGTGTCGCCGCCGAGGATCGTCGCGTTCGCGTAGATCACGACGTTGTCTTCGATGTTGGGGTGACGTTTAAGCCCCTTTACGAGCGCACCGGTAGAGTCCTTGTCAAAGGAAAGGCCTCCAAGCGTGACGCCCTGGTATAGACGGACGTTGCGCCCAATAACTGTAGTCTCACCGATTACGACGCCTGTTCCGTGGTCGATGAAAAACCTCTCGCCTATCGTAGCGCCAGGATGGATGTCGATGCCCGTCTTGGAGTGGGCGAGTTCGCTCATGACGCGCGGAATGATCGGGACTTTAAGTTTGTAGAGGACGTGCGCGAGACGGTGTATCGTCACCGCGTAAAGTCCGGGATACGCCATTACGACTTCCATGCGGCTCGTGGCGGCAGGGTCGCCGTCGTAGGCGGCCTGTACGTCGGTGTCGACAAGACGGCGCACCTCGGGAAGCGCCGCTACAAATTCGTCGACGATCTCCTTCGCGTCGCGCCCGGGGCAAAGGAGCGCAATCTCCTTCTGGAGATCGGCCGCTATCTCGCCGACCGCCCCGCGCGCGGTCAAATCGCCGTAGACGCACGGATGCAGCACCGCAAGTCCGTGGTTTACGATGTGCGCTATTCTCTGGGGAAGTGTCATTGACGCCTCCTTCGTATGCGCGCCACGATGCGCGACGCGCCGAGGTTCTTGAAACCGATCAACATGAGGATCTTGCCGATGAGGTGGCGGCTTTCGGCCTTGACCTCGAGGATCTCGATCCCCTCCTTGTCGCAAAGCGACTTGAAGTCCTTTAGCGTGATGCAGTGGATGTTCGGCGTGTCGTACCACTGGAACGGAAGCTGCTTCGAGACGGGGAGCCGCCCCGTGAGCGCGAGCGTAAGGCGAATCCTGTACGCGGCGAAGTTCGGGAACGAGACTATCGCCTCGTTCGCGATCCTGAGCGCCTCGCTCAAGAGCCCGCGCGGATTCCTGACTTCCTGAAGCGTGTCGGAGACGATTGCCGTGTCGTAGTATCCGTCCGGGACGAGCGTAAGCCCTTCGTCGACGTCCTCCCAGAAAACGTCGTGTCCGTCGGCAATCGCCTCTTCGTAGCGATCGACGTCGATTTCAACACCGTCGCCCTTCACGCCCTTCCTGTCGCGAAGCACGTCGAGAAGCGTGCCGTCGCCGCAACCGATGTCGATTACGCGCGAGCCCTCCTTCACCATCGCAAGGACGTTTTTGTGCAAGCGTTCCTGCCACTTCATCACCTTGACTGGACGTTCCGAGAGGAAGCCGCCTACGACCTTCGAAAGATGCTCGATGTCAGTCAGGAACGAGTCGTGGCCGGTGCCGCTCTCGAGGTGGCAGTAGCTCACTGACTTCTTGTTTCGCAGAAGCGACGCGACGATCTCCTTCGACTGCCACCACGGGAAGAGGATGTCGTTTTCGTACGAGACGACGAGCACCTTCGAGTTCACGCGGGCGAACGCGGCATCGAGCGAGCCGTAGCGGTCGCAAGGATCGGAGAGATCCATCGAACGCGTTATGTGAAGGTAGGAGTTCGCGTCGAAGCGGCGCAGGAACTTCATCGCCTGGTAGTCGAGGTAGCTCTCGATCTGGAAATACGTCTTGAAGAGTCGGTCGCGTTCGGCGCGTTCCTCTGCTGGCGCGTTCACGAAGTTGTCCTGAAGCTTCCTTCCGAACTTCTGCTGCAGGAGCTCTCGCGAGAGATACGTTATGTGCGCAAGTTGGCGCGCCGCGGCGAGTCCCGCCTTCGGGCCCTTGCCGTCGCCTTCGAGATAGTAGTCGCCGCCCTTCCAGTTGGGATCGTCCGTGATGGAGTTGCGGCTCATGACGCTCAGCGCGATCGCCTGGGTGTTCAAGCTCGCGCTCGTCGCGATAAGGCACGCCTTTTCCATGTCATCGGGGAAACGCGTCATCCAGTTTACGACCTGGAGACCGCCGTAGCTCCCGCCGACGAGCGCGGCGAGTTTCTTCACGCCGAGCTGCTTCAAGAACAACCTGAAGACATCTACAGCGTCGTCGAACGTATATTGCGGGAACGAAGAGCCGTAGGGCTTCCCGGTGTCGGGATTGATCGACATCGGCCCCGTCGTTCCTGTGCAGCCGCCGAGAACGTTTGAGCAAATGACATGGTACTTGTTCGTGTCGAACGCACGGCCGGGACCGACCATCTCCTCCCACCAGCCGCTTGGCTTTTCCTCACCTGGCTTTATGCCCGCGACATGCGCGTCGCCTGTGAGCGCATGGCAGATGTAGATTGCGTTGGAGTCGCCGAGCGGTGCGCCGCATTCTTCGTAGGCGACCTCGATTTCCTTCAAAACGCCGCCGTATGCAAGCTTGAGCCCGCCGTCCGACAGGTTCAGCTTCATTTTCTTCAATTCTACAACTCCAACGCCATCAGTCATGATTGACGGATATTATACCATATTCCGCGTGTATCATACGCCAAAGCGCATGTGAAAAAAGAGAGGAGCGCGGCAGATGTGCCGCTCCCTTTGTCTATGCAAACGGCGGTGGCCGAAGGCTCCTCCTCGGGGAGCCCTCGGCGAATACGCCGTATCCCCTCGCTCGGACCTTCGCTCCCCCGCCTCACTGCCGCCGCAACATGCACCTTCACTCAACAACCACTCCTCAACCACGCGTCCACAACCCAACCAACCCTAACTCACCATCCTGCGTGTCGAATCCAAGAATGATTTCGACTCAACCATCCCACATACGCGATTCCCCAACTTAGACCATCAAACAGCTACTCAACCATGTAAGGATTTGCTGTGTCGTAAGCCGGATTCGCGGACAGATCCCTTGTGCTTTTGGAATATCGGAACCAACGAACTTCCATCACATAGTCGTGTACGATGTAGTAAACCGTATAGTTGCCTACCTGTATTGCATAGTATGGTTGCCGCACGTCTGGAGGCCGATATCGCGGCGCGGTCACTAGTGGGTGAGCAAGCGCCCTGTCAATCGCCTCGTATGTGTCATTGACGAGTTTGTCCGCAGCAACGGGATTGCCAAGGTTTTGTTCGATATATGTTACCGCTCGGTCAAGCTCGTCAATGAACGTCGGTCGTATGTCAAGCGTGTACTTTTCTCCGAGCATTGCGGCGCTCCTTGAGGATTTCCAGCGACTGTGCGCGTGTATAGTGTTTCGGATCGCTTTCGCAAAGCGCATCGACCCTGTTCAATTCGTCGATAACTGGATCGTTGAGGTGTTTGTAGGCGTCAAAACTCATCGTCACCATGCATCCATAGCCGTTTCGAGTGAAGATGACCGTGTTGCCGCCCTGCACGTAGTCGGCTATCTCCGCAAACTTGTTGCGAAGATCGGAAATCGGACGGATGTCCGTATCTATAACTTGTGTTGCAACCATCGTCAACCTCCTATGGTTATTTTTTTTACGCTGTGTATTTTATCATGATTATGATAATGCTGCAAGGTGGCAAAACACATCGTCTACACGCTGATGCCGAGGCTGCCCTTAGAACCGCGAGCAAACGTGTTTCGGGCGTGACAACCCGACATGTCTCGCCCACTGTCCGTATCCTCCGCTTGGATGTGGTGAAGACGAACGTACACTGTGATAAGTGGGTGTGGCAATCAAGTGTGACCCTTTTGGCTCCAGAACGCTTTGCGCTACGAAGCGAGGTGCTGCTCGACACCAAGCGCGGCAGATTTGTCGCGGCGGTGTTAAGGAATGGCCGCAGTTATCGGTTTCAACATGACTGTGGTAATTTAGTGTGGCAATGAAGTCTGACACTGTAAACTCGCGTACCGCTCTTTCGCCTCCCGCGCTACGAGCGGCTGCGCTGAGCCGAAATTTTCCGGTTGCAATCGCTTAAATGTCTATTAGGTGAACCCTGATATTAGGTGAACCTTGATTGTCGTGCACCTAGTTCCATTGCACTCGTTAGGGTGGTTTTGGTATAATTCCCACATAACAAGATTTTCAGGTGGCAGATTTGCAAAGAGGATGTCTGCATATTGAC
>JAZSLQ010000166.1:0-10278 GCA_045535455.1 Kiritimatiellia bacterium
CTAAGCCCGCTTGGCCCCCGACTTGGGCTTCTCGGGCCAAACGGCGCGGGCAAGACGACTACGTTCTACATGGTTGTCGGGCTCGTCAAGCCCGATGCGGGGAGCGTCGTTTTCCGCGGCGAGGACATAACGCGGCTTCCGGTGTTCATGCGCGCGAGGAAGGGGCTTGGCTATCTTGCGCAGGAGGCGTCGATCTTCCGCAAGCTCACGGTGTGGGAGAACGTTATGGCGATTCTCGAGACCTTGCCAATGTCGCGGAAGAACCGCAAGGCGAGGGCCGAGGAGCTTCTTGCTCCGTTCGATCTCATGAAGGTCGCGAAGCAGCCCGCGTACACTCTCTCCGGCGGCGAGCGGCGCAAGCTGGAGATCGCCCGCGCCCTCGTAAGGAATCCCGCGATCCTCATGCTCGACGAGCCGTTCGCCGGCGTCGATCCCTTGAGCGTGAACGAGATACAGGACATCGTGAGGCGGCTTGCAAAGCAGGGGCTCGGGATAATAATAACCGACCACAACGTGCGCGAGACCCTGTCGGTAGTCGACCGCGCATACATGGTCTACAACGGCCGACTTCTCAAGGAGGGCCGCACTGCGGAACTTGTGAACGATCCTGAGGTCAAGGCGAGGTATCTTGGCGACGGCTTCAGGATGTAAGACGAATTTGTGAAACCAAAGGAAAGGAGACTGAACATGAGCATAGAAGTTACGATGAGGCACAGCGACGTGAAGATCGAGTCGCTTAAGGAATATGCGGAGACACGCATGGCCAAGCTGAAGGAGAAATTTCCAAAGGTGACGAAGGTCGCCATCGTCATTGACGTCGACGTCAAGAAGCACATGTACATGGCTGAAGTCGTTGCTAACCGCCTTGGCGAGGTCGCGGTCGGAGCGAAGGAGTTTTCCGAGAGCGGGAAGGGCGTCATCGACGCCGCTGCGGCACGCGCCGAGCGCCAGCTTCTGAGGATGCGCGTGAAGGCGCGCAAGGGCGCCGTCCGCAAGCAGCGTGCGGCGTCGGCCAAGAACTGAGCTGAAAGACGATGAAGCGCCTGCCGTCATCCACGCTTTCCCGTTCTGCGAAGATCACCTTCGCCGACTTCCTGAAAGTCGGCGCAGAGCGTCTTCGCCTTTCGGTTGTCGTGGGCGGCGACAGGCTTTCGCGCGAAGTCGAAAGGCCCATGGTCAACAGGCCGGGGCTTGCCCTTACGGGCTTCTTCGAGCATTTCGCGTGGCGGCGGATGCAGCTTTTCGGCAATGCCGAGATAGCGTATCTGCGCTCGCTTTCCGATGAAGAGCGCCTTGCGCGCATACGCGCCCTCTTCGCGCACAAGGCGTTCTGCATTATCTACACGAACGGGCACAAGCCGCGTCGCGACGTCATGCGCGTCGCCGATGAGGCGGGCGCCATCGTGATGTCGTCGGCGCTGAAGACCCGGGAGCTCATGCACCACAGCGCCTTCGTCATGGAGCAGCTGTGCGCACCGAAGACCTCGCTCTACGGGACGATGGTCGAGGTGTGCGGTCTCGGCGTGCTCTTCGAAGGCGATCCGGGGATGGGCAAGAGCGAGACGGCGCTCGGGCTCATCAAGCGCGGCCATGCGCTCGTCGCGGACGACCTCACGTGCATACGCAAGGACGTCGCCAACGACATCCTCTACGGGTCGTCGTCCGAGTCCACCGCCGGCTTTATGGAGATTCGCGGTATCGGCATAATGCATGTGCCGAGCGTGTTCGGCATAAACGCCGTCCGCGGCGAGAAGCAGCTTCAGCTCGTCGTGACTTTCAAGCGGCTCAAGGACATCGAGGGCGAAATCGACAGGGTGGGCCAGCGTCGCATGTACACGAACATACTTGGCGTGGAAGTGCCGCACCTGATCATGCCGGTGAGCGAGGGCAGGGACCTCGTGAACCTTGTCGAGACGGCTGCCCAGCAGCAGAAGCTTATAATCGCCGGGCGGGACCCGGTAGGTGAACTTTCCGAGCGACTCCGCCGGCGGGCGGACGGCGCTCTATCCAAGCGGTAAAAAAGGGGAACGCAAATGGCAGAAGGAAAGATGACAAGGGAGCTGACCCTGCTCAACAGGTACGGGATGCACGTCAGGCCGGCCGGGCTTTTCGCCAAGGTCGCGAGCCGCTACGACGCCAGCGTCGAAGTCGAGAAGGACGGCAACGTCGTTTCCGGCAAGTCGATCATGGCCCTCATGACGCTCGAGGCGACATGCGGAACCGTGCTGAAGGTCACGGCCTCCGGCCCTCAGGCCGCCGAGGTCCTTGACGAGCTCGAGGCGCTCGTCGGGCGCAAGTTCGACATCCCTGATGAGCAGTAGCGCTCCAATGACGACGATTGCGGGACTGGCAACCGCGCGAGGCTTCGCGTCCGGTCCTGTTTTCGTGTACCGAGGGGATGGGCAGGTGCCTGTCCCTGAGTACCTCATTGAGAGGGGTCGCGTGGACGACGAGTTGATGCGCCTGAAGCGTGCCGTTGTCGAGACTAAGCGCGATCTAGAGACGCTTATATCCGTCCTGCGCCAACGTACCGGCCGCAGCGACGTGCGTGTGTTCGAGTGCCATCTGATGATTCTAGAGGACGAGGCACTCAAGGAAGAGACTAAAGGGTACGTAGTCCACGACTTGTTGAACGCCGAGGCCGCGGTGCGGAAGACAGCCAATGGTGCGCGTCGGCAGTTCGAGCGCATGAACGACCCGTACTTCCGCGAGCGTGTGCGCGACCTCGACGACATCGAGCGAAGGGTTCTCAAGTCGCTCACCGGTTTCTCGTCTGGTGCGCATATCGAGATAAGGACGCCTTCCATCGTCGTCGCAGACGACCTCACGCCTTCCGAGACGGTTCAGCTTCCCCGCGAACTAGTGCTCGGCTTCGCCACCAACGGCGGCTCCACGACGAGCCATGTAGCTCTTCTTGCGAGGGCGCTTGCCATTCCTGCCGTCACGGGGCTTGTCGATATTACCGCGCGCGTGAAGCCGGGAGAAGTCGTCCTTCTTGACGGTACCAACGGCGCCGTGACGCTCAACCCCGACGAGTCAACGATTCGCCAGTTCAACGATCTCGTCGAACGCCAGCTCGAACTCACCGAGGATGCGACGCGCGGTGCGCCGGCTGGAACCCTCAAGTCGGGCGGCGACGTTCCCATATATGCGAACATCCATCCCGGCGTTCCGCTTGCGGGAATCCGCGAGCAGGGAGCGAGGGGCATCGGGCTTTACCGCAGCGAATACCTCTGGCTCAACCGCGAGATGGAGCCGACCGAGGAAGATCAGTTCGTCGCCTACCGCGACGCGGCGAAGTTTGCAGCGACTCTTCCCAACGGTAGCGCAATTACGATCCGTACTCTCGACATCGGTGGCGACAAGCTTGTCAGGGGAATATCGTCCAAGGAGTCAAATCCATTTCTAGGCAATCGCTCGATACGCTATCTCCTTTCGCACCGCGACGTCTTTCGCACGCAGCTCAGGGCAATCCTGCGGGCGTCTGCCTACGGAAATGTCTCGATTCTCTACCCGATGGTCAGTTGCGTAGATGAACTTATTGCATCCGCAATGATCCTCAGCGACGTCAAGGCGAAGCTTGACGAGGAGGGCGTTCCCTACGACCGCTCCATTCGCGTCGGAGCGATGATAGAGGTTCCGTCGGCTGCGCTCAATGCCGACGAACTTGCGCGACACGTTGACTTCTTCTCAATCGGCACTAACGACCTCGTGCAGTACACGATGGCCGCCGACCGCGGCAACGAGTCGGTCGCCCATCTCTACCAGCCGACGAATCCCGCCGTGCTCAAGCTTGTACGCATGACTGTTGATGCGGCGAAGCGGGCGGGGATAGGCGTAGGCGTCTGCGGCGAATCTGCCGCCGATCCGATAGTCGGCGTCCTCTGGGCGGCTATGGGCGTGGAAACGCTGTCAATGTCGCCGACCTATATCCCGCTCATTTCGAAGATACTTGCACGGCTCACGCGCGAGGATCTTGACGAGTATGCACGAGTTCCCGAAAACGTTCCACCTGGCGAAACCGCGCACGAGATTTACGATATCTGCCATTCCTGGCTTTGCAAGAAGATTCCGAACCTCGATGACATCCTGATATGATTTCTGTTCCCGAGGTCGTGATAGAGCGCATCGCCGCGTCAATCGGCTCTGGCGAGCCGCTCGCAGACCTCGCGGCGAAATCGGCGCGCGCAGTCGGCGCAAACGGGATAGTTGCAGTCGTCGCGGCGACTTTCTCGAATCCCGAGAGATTCCCATCGCTCGCCGTGCGCGTTGCCGCCTCTCTCGGCCTTTCTCCGTCGGTTGCCGCCTTCGACCTTCAGATGGCGTGCAGCGCCTATCCATACGCACTCTACTTTGCTGGGCGTATGGCTCTCGACCTTGGTGGCAAAGTGCTTGTCATAGATGGAGACGTGCAGTCGCCGCTTGTGGACGAAAGCGACCATGCTACTGGAAAGATCTTCTCAGACGCCTGCACTGCGACCGTCGTCTCTGCGAATCCAGACGGCACAAGCGCTTTTGACTTCCTCTCGCGTCAGGACGAGGCGCTTCTCTGCGCTGCAAGCGGCCCTATAAAGATGGACGGCTTCAAGGTCTTTTCCTTTGTCGCTACGGAAGTGTCGAAGTTCCTTAAGGACTTTCTCTCGATTTCTCCCGCACCTGGTTTTTTTGCGCCGCACCAGGCGAATCCTTACATGGTGCGCCAACTTGCCGATGCGCTAGAATTGAAGGATAAGCTGTTGACGATTCCAGAAGAGCTAAAAAACCCTGGTTCCTGCTCCGTGCCGCTTGCGCTTGCGCACAACGCCGCGCGTATCGCCGGCTCGAGCGTCCTCGTCGCTGGTTTTGGCGCGGGATATTCCGCCTCGGCGGGAATTGTCAGGATTGCAGACGATTACGAGGGAATGGTGCTTTGAACTGACCTTTTTCCCAACTACGCCCGAATTTTTGGTATAATATGGCGTAGTATGAACATTTTGAAGTTTTTGTTTGGAACAAAGAACGATCGAGAGCTCAAAAAGCTCTGGCCGATCGTCCGTGAGATCAATCGCATAGAAGAGGAATATCAGGCCAAGAATTTCGCGGACGAGGACTATCCGCGCATGACCCAGGAGTTCAAGGATCGCATTGCGAAGGGCGAGACTCTCGACCACATCCTTCCCGAAGCGTTTGCGCTTGTCAAGAACGCCTGCCGTCATCTCTGCGGCACGACGGCCGATGTCTGCGGCCACCAGCTTACCTGGAACATGATTCCGTTCGACGTCCAGCTCATCGGCGGCATCGTCCTTCACCGTGGCAACATTTCCGAAATGCAGACGGGCGAAGGCAAGACGCTTGTGGCGACCTTGCCGCTCTATCTGAACGCGCTTTCTGGGAAGAACGTCCAGCTCGTCACGGTTAACGACTACCTCGCCCGTCGCGACGCGGCCTGGATGGGACACCTCTACAAGTTCCTCGGACTCACCGTCGGCTGCATCCAGAACTCGATGGACTCCGAGGAGAGGCGCGCCCAATACGCGTGCGACATCACCTACGGCACGAACAGCGAGTTTGGTTTCGACTATCTTCGTGACAACGGTATGGCGCAGAGGCCCGAGGATGTCGTGCAGAACGGCCACAACTTCGCAATCGTCGACGAAGTCGACTCGATTCTTATCGACGAGGCGAGGACGCCGCTCATCATTTCCGGGCCCGCTACGCTCTCGACATCGCACATCTACCAGAACCTGAATCCGCTCGTCTCGTCGATAGTGCGCGTCCAGACGGCACAGTGCAACGACTTTATCCAAGAGGCGAAAAAGGCGCTTGCATCGGGCGATGTCGAGCTCGTGAAGGACAAGATCTACCAGGTGTACCACTCGATGCCGAAGCACAAGCAGCTCATGCATCTTCTTGAGGACGCCGACGTCCGCAAGATGCACGAGGACGTCGAGCTGCAGATGCTCTCCGAGATGCGCAAGGAGCACGCCCGCGAACTCAAGGAGGAGCTCTACTTCACGATCGACGAGCGTACTCGCGAGGTTTCGCTGACTGACAAGGGGTGCGAGAAGATCTGCCCCGAGGACCCCAAACTCTTCGTCCTTCCCGACCTCGCTGCCGAGATGAGCGCGATTGACGGCGACACTTCGCTTACCGAGCAGGAACGACTTGAGCGCCGTCGCGACACGCAGTCCTCGTTCGTCGAGAGGTCCGACCGTGTGCATGTCGTCGACCAGCTTCTCCGCGCCTATTGCCTCTACGAACGCGATGTTGACTACGTCGTGCAGGAAAACCACGTCTATATCGTCGACGAGTTCACGGGCCGCGTCCTCCCCGGGCGCCGCTGGTCCGACGGCCTCCACCAGGCGGTCGAAGCGAAGGAGGGCGTCGAGATTGAGAAGGAGTCCCAGACTCTTGCTACGATCACGATCCAGAACTACTTCCGACTCTACAAGAAGCTCGCCGGCATGACCGGCACGGCCGAGACCGAGGCGAGCGAATTCAAGTCGATCTACAAGCTCGATGTCGTCTCCATCCCGACAAACAAGCCGGTGAACCGTATCGACGGCAACGACCAGATCTATCGCACCCAGCGCGAGAAGTTCAAGGCAATCATAGCCGACGTCGCCGAGCGTCACGCGAAGGGCCAGCCGATCCTTCTCGGCACAGTTACGGTCGACACTTCCGAGATTCTTTCGCGCATGCTCAAGCTTGCGCACATCCCGCACGAGGTCTTGAACGCCAAGAACCATGCGCGCGAAGCCGAGATTGTCGCGCTCGCAGGCCAGCGCGGCGCCGTTACGATCGCGACGAACATGGCGGGCCGCGGCACCGACATCAAGCTTGGGGAGGGAGTTTCCGAGGTCGGCGGCCTTCACGTCATTGGTTCCGAACGCCACGAGTCGCGGCGCATCGACCGCCAGCTCAGGGGCCGCTGCTCGCGTCAGGGCGACCCAGGTTCCTCGCAGTTCTTCATTTCTCTCGAAGACCAGCTCATGCGGCTCTTCGGTTCGCAGAGAATCTCCGGCATCATGCAGCGGCTCGGGCTTCAGGAAGGCGAGGTTATGGAGCATCGCTGGCTCAACAAGTCAGTAGAGACTGCCCAGCGCCGCGTCGAGCAGCAGCACTTTGCAGTCCGCAAGCGCACTCTTGAGTACGATGACGTGATGAACAAGCAGCGCACGATCGTATATGAGCTTCGCGGCAAGGTCCTAATGGGCGACCCCGCGTCGGTGCACGGGCTTGTCCTCGACGTCGCGAACGACCTCGTCCAGTCGCAGGCTGAGCGCTATCTCTTCAGCCCGAAGGACGGTTCTCTCGAAGACTTCATGAGCTGGCTCGGCGTCACTTTCCCGGTGGCCGTTTCCGAAGACGAGCTACGCCCGCTCATGGGCACGCCGGGTCTTGCCGGCGACCTTGTCTACAAGCGCGTCGAAGAGGCGTACGAGGCGAAGTGCGCGGGCGAGGACCAGGAGATGCTTCCGTTCATGGAGCGCGGCGTGTTCCTTCAGGTTATCGACCGCGAGTGGCAGGACTACCTCAGGGCGATGGACGATCTCCGCCAGGGCGTGAATCTCCGCGCCTACGGCCAGCGCGATCCGCTCGTCGAGTACAAGAAAGAGGCCTTTTCGATGTTCGAGTCGCTTATCGCCACAATCAAGGCGAAGGTTGTCTCGGCCGAGTTCAGGAGCGCCACCGCCGCGCGCATGCAGCGCATGCTCGCGGCGATGGGTGGGGCGCGCATGCGCACGAACGCCGACGAGATCACCGTCACCGACAGCGAGAAGCAGTCGGCCTCGCCGGTTTCCGAGCAGCGCACGGGGGCGTCCTCGAAGACGATCGGCGACGTGTTCGCCTCGATGATGTCGCGTCCGCCGGCGGCTGTTCCGCAGGGGCCCGCGCCCGCTGCGGCACCTCGTGTCCAGCCGGTTGTCGGCCGCAACGATCCGTGTCCTTGCGGGTCTGGCAAGAAATTCAAGAAATGCTGCGGGAGGAACATGGTATGACGACTGCGATAATAGTGGCCGCCGGAAAGTCCGAGCGGATGGGAGCTGGAACGGACAAGGCGTTCCTGAGCTTGGGCAACAAGCCCGTCGTGGCATGGTCGCTTCTCGCATTCGAGCGGTGCGCCGACGTGGACAGGATTGTCCTCGTTGTCCGCAAGGAGCAGCAGCTCGCCGCAAAGGCGGTCGCCAGGATGTTTGGCATCTCCAAGCTTATTGCGATTGTCCCCGGTGGCAACAAGCGCCAGGAATCCGTGCAGGCGGGGCTCGCTGCATGCGACGCGGATACGCGCTTTGTCGTCGTCCATGACGGTGCGAGGCCCTGCATTACGCCTGATGTCGTCTCCGAGGTCGTGAAGCTTGCGAAGCGCGTTGGAGCCGCGACGGTCGGCCGCCGCATCACCGACACCGTGAAGCGCGTCGAGAAGGGCACCGCGGTTTCCGGCACGGAGGACAGGGATAAGCTCTGGGCTGTGCAGACTCCGCAGGCCTTCCATTTCAAGATTCTCGCAAACGCGTACAAGAACCTCGGCAAGAACGACGTGACCGACGATTGCCAGGCCGTAGAGCTTTCCGGTGAGACAGTGCGTATCTACGAGAACAGGGCGCCCAACTTCAAGATAACCACCGTCGAAGACCTTCAAATAGCAAGTGCGCTGCTCGTAAAGTGATGTCAAAGATATTTGCCATACTCGGTGACATACACGCCAACCTTGACGCGCTCAACGTCGTCCTCGACGACTGCCGCGCACAGGGCGTGACAGACTTCCTGTGCACCGGCGATGTCGTCGGCTACAACGCCTGCCCGCACGAGTGCATGGAGATCGTGCGTGCGCTTGACTGCCCGGTTGTAGTCGGCAACCACGACTACTACGTGTCGTCACGCCAGAACCTTGACGACTTCAACCCAGCCGCCGCCGCCGTCGTAGAGTGGACGCGCAAGCAGCTCTCGATGGATGAGATATACTGGCTTAAGAGCCTGCCGTTCACGCACACGCAAATGGGTGTGACGCTTGTCCATTCGACGATGGACAGGCCCGAGAACTTTGGGTACGTGTTTGACAACCTCCAGGCCGAGGCGAACTTCCTCAGGCAGCTTACGCCAATATGTTTTCACGGTCACACACACTGCCCGATGATCTACGAGAAGTCGATGAACGGCGTCTTTCGCATCGACGCTCAGGACTTCACGCTGCCCATCGGCCGCAAGTACTTCGTGAACGTCGGTTCCGTAGGCCAGCCGCGCGACGGCGATCCTCGTGCGTCGTATGTCATCTACGACCAGAAGTCGCGAACAATCCGCTTCCGCCGCCTCGAATACGACATTGAGGCAGCGCAGGAGCGCATCAGGCTTGCAGGACTTCCAGAACGCCTTGCCGCCAGGCTTGCCATCGGGCAGTGACCGTGCCCGAAAACAGCCCGCGCTCCAACCGTCCCCGCCAAGTCCCAACCGCCATTCATCCATCCTTCCAACCGCCACTCAACCACGACTCAACCATGTGAAATGCGCGGATGATTCGTTCGGCGGTGGCCGAAGGCTCCTCCTCGGGGAACCCTCGGCGAATACGCCGAATCCCCTCGCTCGGACCTTCGCTCCCCCGCCTCGCTTCCCGCCGCAACACGCAGGAATCCCGCCTTCATTCAGCTCAGTAAGGAGGATTGTTTAAGATCACAAATTGTGACCTTAAACGAGGCACGAGGAAAGCATTTGAAATATATGCCATATGCCTTTACTGAAGATGGGATTGCCATGCTGAGCAGTGTGTTGCGTTCGGAAACAGCAATCGCTGTGAATATTCGCATTATGCGAGCATTTACTGCCATGCGCCGTTTCGTGTCAGACCATCCAGGTCTCGTCCAGCGCGTTGGCGCGATTGAACTGAAGCAGCTCGAAACGGACAAGCGGATCGACACGGTGTTTGATGCCCTTGACCGCGGAAATCTGCTCCCAAGTGGGATTCTGCCCGCCGAGTCGGAGTTTGACTCGAAGCGGTATGTCTCGCGTCTGATCGAAAGCGCACAATCGGAGATTGTACTCGTCGACCCGTATTCAGATGCGGTCACGCTGGAGGTCCTTTCGAAGAAGCGGCCTGGCGTAAAGGTGCGGCTCGTCTGCAAAGATCGCGGCAAGCCGACGCCGACCGAAATTGCGAAGTTCAACCGTCAGTACAAGGGCCTCTCCGTCACCTACTCCGACGACTTCCACGACCGATTTCTCATTATCGACAACGTCGAGCTGCACGGGCTCGGCTCGTCCATCAACTGCCTTGGCCGCCGCGTCACTTCCTACACCACCCGC
>JAZSLQ010000117.1:0-2550 GCA_045535455.1 Kiritimatiellia bacterium
CGTCCATCGCGCCTTCGACGAAGTTTCCCCCGTCCTTCGGCTCGGCCCAGTCCATGCCTTCGCGACACTTCAGCGTATCGAGCAGGATGAGGTCGGCGTTCGGGGTCGAAACCTTGGAAACGATCCTGTTCGGCACAAGGAGCCGCTCCTTGTATTCGGGCCATGTGCGCAGAAACGCCGCGCGGTTGTCGTGGTTGCCCATCGCGAACGACAGCGCGATTCCAGCGTCCGCGAGCGGCTTGAGGAACGATGCCGCGAGACGGAAATCCTCGTCCCAACCGCTCGAAGCCGAAAAGTCGCCCAGCACGACGACATTCGCGGGAAGCGGACGCAGCGAAAGGATTTCCTTCACAAGCTGCGGAAGAACGACGCTCGACTGCGTAGGGCCGTTCTGCCAGCGCACGGAGTTGTCCAGCAGATGTATGTCGGCGAGGAGCGCGATGAGATTCGGATCATGCCCTTCCACCTCGCCGCTCGCTTCCGCAAGCGCGGCGACGGTAGCACCTGCGCCCGCCAGAAAACCTCTGCGCGTAAGTTCCATAATCAATACCCTTTCCCCTCGCCTATTTGATAATGATCATCATTCCTTTCGTCGGCGGCAGGACGGTGAACTTATGCCAGTCAATGTTGGCCCAGTCTCCGCCTGTACGAGCCTCCCACGAAAGGCGGTTCCAGCCCGCGACGAGCGCATCCTGGGAAACCTTGACTTCTGTCGTCGCCCCGCCTTTCAACTTGTAGTCGCCAATCTTTTCGCCATTTGCATAAAACGCGAAGTCTTTCTCAGCCCCGCCAGTGTTTTGAGGTCTTGTCGCGAAGACGCCGCGACACTTGCCGACCAGATCGGCAGGAACAAAGAAGTCCATGTGCGTTCTGCCACCGGCGCCGGCAAGCAGCCCTCTATGATGTATTTCATCCGAACCGCACGCCGGATTGAAAAGATAATTGTCTGGATTGTCTGTGGCAGTATTCTGATAAGAGAAGGAACTGATATTTTCGCCGATTCTCCACGCCCCCCCGAGCGTCACCGCATCAAGCACTAGTGCATCGCCGCTTGCACGAGTGAGAACTATTGTGTTCGCGCCGGAGCGTATCTTGTTCTCTTCGATGTAGACAAACGATGTCTTGCCCGGATATACATTCGCCGTGCCAAGAGTTGTGCCGTTAAGAGTGATGGTCACCACTCCCGACGAAGACGTGCTAGCCATCGGCAGGCGCAGATACTGCGGCAGACCAGCCCACAGCGCAGGGCAGTTGAATGTAATCGTCGCGCTCGGATTCTGAGCGGTAAGCGTAGGATTCAGATTCTCCCAGTCGCCGTCCGTCGCGACACTTGTCTTGGTAGGCGTCGCAACAAACTCGTTGATGCCGTTGCCTTCAATTCCGACCTGCACAAGATTCGGACGGCTCGTACCGCCAGCCATCGCCTCACGAATCTCGTTGTCCGAAAGCGTCCTGTCCCAGAACGCAATCTGGTGGAACGCGCCCTCAAATGCCTTGTTTGCCATATCCGCATTGTACACGCCGTTGGTGAAGGTAGCGGAGTAGGCATCTTTGGTTGAAGCAAGTTGTACGCGGCAACCAGCAGAGATCATCGGCAGTCCTTTTGTCGTCGGGTAGGTTTTCGTGATTTTCACAAGTTTGTTCGTCGGGGTCTCGTCGGTGCCGTTATTCCAGCAGAACCACATGGAGAGAGTCTGTCCATCCACGGCGAGTGCGCAATCAACCCAACGTCCGCTCTTGATCTTAATGTCCGTGTAGTTCTCCTGTGTGGTCGTGACGAAGGTGCGTGGGCAAGAGTAGTCCGCAAGAGCGACAGGCGTATTCAGCCGCAACGCGACGCCCGTCGCCTTGCCCGCAGTCGCATCCCACTGATTTCCGATGCCAATGACGTTGTTTGCATTCCCGGAAGCCTGGTTGACCTGGTCGGAGCGGAAGCGAAGGACGCATGTCCAGTTCGAGCAGACCGTGCCGCTCGCCCAGTCGGACATCCAGTTTGTGAAATGCAGGTCGCCGAACCGACGACCCGTCCAATATGGCTGCGTGGTCTCCTTGCCGTCAATAGTTACGGTGGCGTCACCTGTTTTCGCCGCATACGATGGAATGACCATGCACGGTGTCGAATCGAGCGTTACGTCGGCATATGGGCAATCGACCTTTTGATTGGCGTATTTAACCCGCCATCCCCACCAGCCATAATCGCCGCCATGCATCGACGACGAGGAGTCTGCAAGGTTCGGCAGATTCTTCATTTTTGTGACGCTTGAGCTGTCCGCTGTTCCGACGGCGTTGCCTGCAGAGCCCTTGTACCACACCTTAACGTCGTCGAAGACGCTGGAGCGCACAGCGCCCTGAGCCGACGGAACTGTAAACGCGGTCTTGCGACGAGCGCACTCGCCGCAAGACCTTTGACTGCTCTTGTGTTCATGGCTTGTTTCTCCTCTTGTTTCTTAAGTTCTGCAAGTTCTTCGCTGAAGATTTCCTCGAAAGTCTCGTCGGCGGCTGACTGCGCCACGCTCGGCCCCTCTGCCCCGACAGTCTCGCCGTCGCCCG
>JAZSLQ010000030.1:0-8696 GCA_045535455.1 Kiritimatiellia bacterium
CTTGGCGGAGGGGGGGGGATTCGAACCCCCGGTGGAGTTGCCCCCACACAACCTTTCCAAGGTTGCACCATCGACCACTCGGACACCCCTCCAGTCGTTGTTGCGTTCGTCCGCAAGTTGGTGCCAGGAGCGGGACTCGAACCCGCACATACTCACGTATAGCAGATTTTGAGTCTGCCGCGGCTGCCATTACGCCACCCTGGCCTTTGCCCAGTCTGGAGCGGGCGAAGGGAATCGAACCCTCGTAGCCAGCTTGGAAGGCTGGAGCTCTGCCATTGAGCTACGCCCGCATTGCAAACGAACGGCGCAAAGTATATCATTTTTTTGGTATAATGCGCAAGGGTGAAAATAGACAGATCCATACTTCCTCCTGGAAAAATCGGACTCGCCGTCAGCGGCGGTTCCGATTCAGTTGCCCTTGCATTCCTCCTGACGAAGGGCGGCAAGAAGAAAAACGCCGCGAAACGCTTTGTCATCCTGCATGTCGACCACGGGCTCAGAAAAGAGTCGAAGGAAGAATACAGGTTCGTGCGCTCGCTCGCAAAGCGCCTCGGCATCCCCTTCAAGGGAATTCACGCGAAGGTCGTCAAGCGACGCGGCGAATCGCTTGAAATGGCGGCACGGCGCGTGCGTCTCGCGTTCTTCTCGAAGTGCATGAAGTCGCTTAAGCTCGACGCCGTCGCGACAGGCCACCACATGGACGATGTCGCGGAGACGTTCCTCATGAAGTTGCGCCGTGCGTCGCTCTCGGGGATCCGCGCGACGAGCGAAGTCGCGGGGATCAAGTTCGTGCGCCCGCTTCTTGGCTGCCGCGACGACGAGCTCAAGGACTACCTTCGCAAGTTCGGCGAGGAATGGCGCGAGGACGCGTCTAACGACGACGTCTCGATAGAGCGCAACAAGGTGCGCCACGAAGTGATCCCCTTTATGGAAAAGGTGCTCGACGCAAACCTCGTCGAGCACCTCTACCGCATTTCACAGCGGCTGTAGCCGCCCGAGTTTTTGGGGCGCAGCACGTGAGGCGGTGGCCGAATGCTCCTCTATGTCTTCGCTCCACCGCCTCACTGCCGACGCCATCAGGCACTATCCAACACTTTAAGACACTATCGACACTACAAGGCCCTGTCCCGCCGCAACCACAACCAACAAAAAGGGGGCGCGGCCAGAAAACGCTTCCGCCACCACTGAAACTGCGGCGGAAACCGCCTGAAACTCCCGCGCTGCGAATCATCGCTCCGCTCCATCGTGTTTCACTCCTCGGAATGTTCAAATGGGCGTTTTACAATGGTTTCGTGTGGTTTGTCCCCATAGATTCAAGGGCAGAAAGGACTGACGCAGTGACTTGCGCGGCCTCCTTCTTCTGCACTGCTTCCCGGTGGTGGTACTCGTCGCTCCAGTTTGCGGTGCGGTCGAGCGGATCGAGAAGAGAAAAAAGATCGTCAGTCTCAATGCCGCCTAATTCTGCGACGACCTTTGCCGCTGCCACATTAAGCGCGCGGCACTTCGCTGTCTTCACCTCATTCGTCAGCGGCGTCGAGGTGCACCAGACGAGCTTGGCATCGGGCTGCTTCTCGCGTATGAGCTGGAACACCCTGCGCACCCCCTTCTCGTATGCGGCAGTAGGGGTTCCCAAAGAATGAAGCCCGTTGTTGAAATGTATGACGTCGTATTTCGCCTCTTCGAGATAAACCGTGAGAAGCGGCAAATACGCCGCGCTCGTCACGCAATAGCTCGATATCCAATAGGAAACGTTCATCTTCCCCTTCAGCAGTTCCCGCACACGTCCCTGATAACCGTTGCAGATGGAATCACCGACGAGCAGCACTCTCGGCAAATCCTTCGTCGCATCCGCAAGGCCATAGGCATACGCGACCGACCACTCGATGTTCTCATGCCCGCGCACGTTCTCCGAGACGGGGCACTCCACATCGCTTGCGGCGGCGAGCGCAATTCCCGCAGAAAGCGCCGCAGCGCACAGAATCAGGTTTTTCATTTCACATTTTCCTTCTTTACAAGTGCAGACTCACTTCATTCTGCTAGTCCAGCCGAGTTTTGCTCGGCATACGTGTCCCCGCAATGTCCTGTAGTAATTTACTATGACAATCATCCTGTCGTTCACTATCGCGCCAGTGGCCTGGGGCGACGCCGACAATCCGTGAAAAGGTGTCGGAGAAATGCTGGGGCGAGTTGAAGCCGAGACGAAGCGCAATGTCCGACGCCGTGATCCTGGATTCACGTAAAATTTCCTTCGCCTTCTGGATGCGGCATTCGATCTGGAAGCGGATGGGCGGAAAGCCGGTCGCCTTGCGGAACTGGTTGATGAAGTGCGTGGGGGAGAGCGCCGCTTCGCGTGCGAGGGCATCGATCGTGAATGGGCGTTCCGGATGTGCGCGGACGAGTTCCACGACCTTCGCCAAGCGCACGGAGCAGCAGGCGTCCACAGGATTTTCCGACAGCGCGAGAAGCAGCATGAGGATGTCAAGGAACGTCTGGCGAATCCGGACCGACACGAGGGGAGTGTGCGACGCATCGCACAACTGGAGGAGGCGCGTGAAGAGTCCGCGGACGCATGACGCGCGCATGCCGGCGGACAACACGCGGGGCAGGCGTCGGAGATGTTTCCACACGGCGGCCGACTCGGCGGCGGGAAGGTCGAGAAGCGGACGCGCCGCCGTCGGCCTGCAAACCATGAAATAGTAGATGTAGAGTCCGTTCGGACGCGAGTTGAGGCAGTGCGGCACGTTCGGCTGGTTGATGAAGAATCCGCCAGGCATCACGGGCAGCTCGTCGCCGGCGACCTTCAACATAAGGGAGCCACGAAGGCAGAAGCCGATCTCAATCATCCCCCGATGGATATGCTCTCCAGTCGGGACGCGCGTCTGCCGGAAGCGCGACACGCCGAGCTGCGCGACACCGTGCAGCCCGAACGCCTCTGGGTTGAGCGCTCGGCTGTCCTTGTTCGCAAAGTACTCCAGCTTGATTTCCTGCATCGGTTGGTATTATACCCCAAACGTGTATCCGTTGGCAATTGGCAAATTACAATTGTAATATTGTGGAAGTTTTTTGTCGCAGGGTGTGGTATACTGTCAATGATCCCATTCAGGAAGGAACGAACATGAAAAAACTCTGTTTTGTCTTGATTTCGTGTGCGCTCGTTGGCATCGCGCCCGGCGCGGACGAGATCTGCGGTGCGCCGCGCGTGCAGGCACGCGCCGAGATCATCTGGACGAAGGCCATCTGCAAGGAGCCGGGCCGCTACATCGGCTGGCCCACCGTCTGCCGCGCGAAGAATGGCGACCTGCTCGCCGTCTTTTCCGGCGACCGCGATGAGCACGTCTGCCCGTGGGGCAAGGTGCAGATGGTCCGTAGTTCGGATGGCGGCAGGACCTGGGGTGCGCCCGTTAACGTCTGCAACACCATCCTGGACGACCGCGACGCCGGCATCGTTTCGCTGGACGATGGAACTCTTGTGGTCGCCTGGTTCACGTCGGTCGTTTACCGGCAGCAGATTGGCGACCGTGCGAAGCTCGCGCCTGGCTCGTCCCGGTTTTACTGGTGGATGCATGACGAGAAGTTGCGGTCCGAGGAGGTGGAGGCGCAGCTGGGCGCGTTCACGCGCCGTTCCGTCGACGGTGGCAAGACATGGGAACTGACCGTGCGAACGCCCTGCTCCGCGCCGCACGGTCCCATCCAGCTGAAGGACGGCCGCCTCCTCTACATCGGCAAGAGCGGCGACGTCGATCGCAAGAACCTCGGTTCTGGCATCGGCAAGATCGTGTCCGCCGAGTCCCGTGACAGCGGCAACAGCTGGCGTATGATCGGCGAGCTTCCGTTTCCCGCCGAGATCGACGTCCTGCGCGACTGCCACGAGCCGCATGCTGTGGAGACGGCCGACGGACGCATCGTCGCCCTGACGCGCTGCCACCACAAGGGCGATGGTTTCACGGGATCGATCCAGTCTGAGAGCGCCGACGGCGGCAAGACGTGGACGATGGCCAAGCCGATGGGTCTCGACGGCTACCCGCCGCACCTCATCCGCCTTGCGGACGGAAAGCTCCTCGCCGTCTATGGGCGCCGCTGGGGGGCCTTGGGCGAGTTCGCCTGTCTGAGCGACGACCAGGGGCGCACGTGGGACGTAAGGAACGAAATCAAGCTCGCCGGCCACTGGAACGGCGACCTCGGCTACCCAGCGTCCGTCCAACTGCCCGACGGCACGATCCTCACGGTCTACTACCAGTCCGAGTTCAAGGGCGAGACGCCCTGCCTGATGGGCACTCTCTGGCGTGTTTCGAAATAACCTGCATTTCACAACGAAAGGAACAACATGAAAACGAAGAACATGATGCTTGCGCTTGGCGTGCTGACGGCGTTGTCCGTTCGTGCGGAGGAGCCGTATCTATCCGAGAATCTTTCCGTATGGTTCCGCGCCGACCTCGGTGTCACGACCAACGAGATCGGTGCCGTTACGGCGTGGAAGAACCAGGGAACGAAAGGGGCGTCCGTCGATGTAGCGCCTCATGCCGACAACACCGATGGCCATGTCGCATACAAGGCGTCGGGCATCGGCGGCAAGCCGTCCCTGCTGTTTGACGGCGACGTCTATCTAAAGACGGCCGCCGCCACCGATTTAGGGATGACCGCCAACGGCGGCGCCTGGTTCGTTGTGTTCAAGACACCGTGTACCCGTGCCGAACGCGCCAACATGGGCATTATAGGAAGCGATCCGGGACAGCGTTTCGGTGCCTTCTTCTCGAACGACGGGAATGAGAATGCCAACTGTTACTTTTATGGGGCCATTGGCGCCATTGGCGTCACGTCAAACTCGACGCAGATCCTGTCGGGAATGTGCTGGAAGGAGGGAACCACGACGCGTGAATATTCGATGAACCTATGGTCGATGTCTGCGGTTAGCACCATGAACCCTTCGCTCGGTTCTGCCGAGTTCTCTGTCGGAATGATGGGTAATATCTCGTGGATCCATACTTTTAGGGGCGAAATCGCGGAAATCCGCATTTACAACCGTCCGCTCACCGGTCGTGAACGCTCTCGCATCCAGTTCGAACTTTGCGCGCGCTACGGCGTCAACTGGTCGGCACATGGAAGTATCGACGGCAATGCGCTCCGCTGGTACGAGCAATCGGCCCAATTCGGATACCTCCCTAACAACGGCGTTCCTGAAGAGCTTATTTCATCCGCATCGTCCGGCGGCGCAACGCTAACGCTCGGGACGCCTTCTGCCGCCGAGAACACGTACGGCTATTTCACGCACAACGGCGGCAACGGCCTCTCCCGCGTTTGGTACGTATCGGCCTTCACTGCGACGAAAACCGGATCTGCAGCGACATTCACGTTTGACAGCACGAAAGTCCACGTTGGCGCGAATCCCTCCCTCTACTACAAATCCTCGTATGGCGGCGCGTGGACGAAGAAGGACGCGACTGTTTCCGAGTCGGATGGCAACGTCTCCTTCACGCTCACCGCCGGAGAGTGGGCAAACGGCTTCTATGCCGTGCTCAACGACCTCGACCGCAGCTTGGCCATGTGGCATCGTGCGGACATGGGCCTCGTGACGAATGCCGTCGGGTGCGTGACGGAATGGGCGAACCACGGCACGACGGGAGATGCGCTCGACATGGCGCTGCCTGCCGACGCCGATGCCACCGCCGCCCACATCGCATACACGGCGGACGGCATGGGCGGCAGGCCGTCGCTCTCGTTCGACGGAGTAACGTATCTCAAGTCCGTTGGATCTTCTAGCCTTGGCGTTACGGCAGCGGGCGGAGCTTGGTTTGTCGTTTGCAAGATAACCCAGCCACAGGGAGACCGAAGCAACAGGGCGATCTTCGGCGGAAACGCTGGCAACGACAAACGACTGGGATTGTTCTTTCCAGGCGAGGGGGGCGTGCGCGGGTTCTTCTTCGAAAACACGCCTCCCGGCGACGTGACCGTGGAAGATGACAAAACTCAGGTATTTTCGCTGATGCAATGGGGGAACAGCAACAAGGGTACACGCTACTTGATGAGGAACGATGAAACAGGTGCCTTTATTTCGACGGCATCGACGCCAGCGGCATTAAACCTCTGCATTGGCGGGCACATGCTTGACTGGACAAAGAACTTTATCGGCGACATCGCGGAGATTCGCGTGTATAACCGTCCGCTCACCAAGCGCGAACACATGGCGATACAGTTCGAGCTCTTCGCATATTACGGGGTCTCGTACAACGTGATAGATGACGAAGGAATCGCCTGGAACGAACGCGGCTCACTGCTCGGCTATTGCGAGGGGTACGGCCTGTCAGAGGAAATTGCAGTCTCGGCCACGTCTGGCGGCGCCACTGTGGCGTTCGACGAGACGCCGTCCCCGACGACGTGGACGTACAGCTATCTTGCCAACAACGGAAGCAACTTATTAGACCGCGTATGGTACTTCTTTGGTTCTGCGGAGGCAAAGGCGTTGCCGATGACATTCTCCGTAGACCCCGACGTCGTTGGCGGGACAGCATTGAGACTCTACTACTCGTCCTCGTATGACGGACCCTGGGTGCGCGTCGGCACGTGCGATGGCGCCGTTGACGGGCAATGTTCCTTCCCGTTCGCGGCAAACGCCTGGCAGAGCGGTTTCTACCGAGTGGACAAGCGCGGCGGCATGTTCATTGTCCTTCGTTAATGTCAATTGGCAACTGTTCCTGTATACGGAAAAGAAAATGAACAGAAGAGAGTTCCTGAGTGCTGCCGTGTTGGCGGCGTCCGCTGCGGCAATCGGAAAGGATGGCGCTGAGCCCTCTGCGATGCAGAATCCCGTCAGCATGTTTCCCTCATTGAGCGGTTCCGATTTCCAGGGCATGGAAGGCGCGTTCGTGCCAATCTTCACGCCCTACACGAAGGACGACAAGATCAACGGCGACATGGTGGGCAAGATGGTGGAGCGTCTCCTGAAGGCCGGCGTGAAGGGCTTCTACGTGGGCGGCGGAACGGGCGAACACGTGCTCCTCTCGCTCGCGGAACGCAAGTACCTCGCGGAGGCCGCGATCAGTGCCGTGAACAGGCGCGCGAAGGTGATCATCCACGTGGGCTGCACGTACACTGAGGATTCCGTCCGCCTCGCGAAGCACGCCGAAAAGTCGGGAGCGGACTGGATCGCGTCGCTTGGCCCGCTCGTGTTCGGGCAGAACTTCGACGCCTCCTACTACCACTACAGCCGCATCGCGGGCGCAACCTCGCTCCCGATGATGATCTACTGCTGGTACCGCGACCTCGTGCCGGACCGCGAGCGGAAGTTCTACGAGATACCAAACCTCAAGGGGCTCAAGTACACGGGGCGCGACTTCTGGTCCGTGCAGGAGATGAGGAAGATGATCGACAAGGAGATCGTCTGCTTCGTGGGCGACGACCCGCACCTCCTGAGCGGGCTTGCGATGAACAGGCTCTTCTCCGGCGGCATCGGCACCACGTACAACTTCACCCCGGAGGACTACGTGGCGATCTGCCGTCTCGCGAAGGAAGGCCGCTTCACGGAGGCGGCGCCCATCCAGGAGCGCGTCAACCGCCTCACCTACTTCTTCTCAAAATACCCCAACTTCTCCTACCGCAAGGTCGGCATGCGCGTCCTGGGCTACGACTGCGGTTTTGCGCGCTCGCCGTTCGGCCAGCCGATCTCCGAGGCCGACTACGCGGCGTTCGCACGAGAGTTGAAGCTATTGCTCGGATAGAAGGACGAGTTTTTGGGGACAGGCCCCACGAAAGGCTTATTTTACAAGGGGTTGGCGCTCATCGCCGCCGCTCACGTCCGAAGCCCTATTGGCTCGCGGTCGCGGGTGGGTTGAGGCCATTGAATCCCTTGTGATTCATGAACTCCCAAATGCGCCCAAGCCACGTGTAGCTGCCGGTGCCGGGAGATGCCTTTCGTTGGAAGCAGTGCGGCCTCTTGCACAGCGTGTGCAGGTCGCTCGTGACTCCCATGCGGCGCATCTGTTCCCATGTCTTCACAGAATTCATCGATGCCCAGCCGTCGGCATCGCCGTGGATAAACACCATCGGGCAAGTGTCGGGGTCAAACGCGAACTCGGGGACAAGCCGTGCGGAATCGTCGTTGCCGCCAGTCGTGTTATTTACGTCGGCACCATCCGTAAGCGCATACGCAGGGTAAATGCCGACGCCCCACTGGACATTGCAAGGAATCTTGTCGATGTCGTCGATGTTCCAGTACGAGCGGCTACGCGAACTCGTCACGCCCATAAGCGTGAGATGGCCGCCGGCCGACGAGCCCATGATGCCGATGCGGTTCGGATCGAGCCCCTTCTCCGCCGCCTTGGAGCGGACGATGCGGACGCACCGCTGGAGGTCCTGCCACGCCGTCGTGTGCTTGGCGAGGCCGCCTTTCGGACGCGGCGTGCGGTACTTCATCGTGACGACCGCCATGCCCTTCTCGTTCAGGAAGCGCCGCGCCGGCGCGACCTCGAAGCTCTCGGGGCCGTTGCCCTGGTACGATCCGCCGGAGTAGATGATCTGTATCGCCGTCGTCTTGAGGTTCGCCGGGATGTACCACTCGAGGTACGGGACGCACTGGTGCTTCTGGAAGTCCGGTATCTTCCCCTTCGGCCACAGCTCCTGCTTCTCGTACTTCGCGGAATCGTGGAAGTTCTTCGCGTAGCGCTTCAGGACGTCCTCCTCCGGCGCAAGCTTTCCGAGGAAGC
>JAZSLQ010000096.1:0-13879 GCA_045535455.1 Kiritimatiellia bacterium
ATGGCGTTTGCCACGGCGACAGACGCCTCCCTCGGACGGAACCGCTCCAGCGCCGCGAGTATCTTCGTGGCGGATCTGAAGCGGTTCTGCCCAGTCGCCATCAGGGCGACGTTCAACAACAGCTTCGCCTCTTCGCTCGAGAGGTCGAAAATCAACGGAAGTTGGAGGCGATCGAGTTGAGCGCGTCGCCCATGTTCTTGTTGATGTTCGTCATCGTGGTGAGCGCGAGGTTCCACTGCTGCAGGTCGTACTGCAACTGCTGGAGGTTCGCCTGGATATCCGGGTGCTCCTGGTAATTCTCGAGCGACTCCTTCAGACGGGCTTCCATCGCAGACGCCGCATTCATGAGGGCGTTGTAGACAGAGTCCGTATGGATGAACTTTCCGCCAGAGATGCTGCCGGCGTCCACACGGTAGTAATGCGCCTGCTGGGTCTTGATATCAGGGCTCAGAGGATCATTCGTGAGGGCCCCGACAAGCGGTGTTCCATCGAAGTTTGCCATTTTATTTTTTCCTTTTCTTGTTTGTTTGTATGTTGAACGTCGCCTTTCGGCCACGCTTTTACTACCTCCTGCCCACCCGGACAGTCAGTCGCAAAATCTTCCTTGCGAGGGTGTTCGCCTCCCTGAGCTCCTCGGCCTTCGGAAACTCATCCGGCGACATGCCTTCTTTCATAGCGGCCTCAAGCCGCCTTTCAAGGGCGACAAGAACCGCATCGTACTTCGCGAGCGCGGAATCCTTTTCAGGCCCCGCAAGCTCACGTTCGATCTCCAACAGCATCGTCGGCTCGTTCACGGCTTCCATGTGAACCTCCCCGTTGCGTTGGTCACCGTCACTGCATCTGCTTCGATCTTGACAACGACATTCCCGCCAAGCGCCGCGCCTTCGAGGACACGCGACCCGTCGCGCATCACAAGACACGGATACGGCGTAGTCAAGATTCCGCATACAGGCAGCGACGGCTCGTTTGGCTTTGACGCGCGACGCTTGGCACGAGACACGCCAATCGGCATTTCGCCGTCGTCATTGTCGCCCGCCTCATTGCCGGGGACTATGCCATACGCGACTCCAGTCGCGTCAACGTCGCGCATCTTAGGAAGATCGGCGTTGAGCGACTCGAGTATGCGCTTAAGCGCGAATGGAGACGACGCCGTTCCCGCTATTGCGAGCACGCGGTTTGTCGCGGTAACGACCTTCATCGCGCCCTCGGTGATCGTGAAGAGCGCGTCGTCCGCTGCGGCCCTAAACGACTCGTCATCCGAAAGGTCAAGGTCGACGCCTGGCCGCGCCTCGTAGGCCTCGGCCGTGGCGCGAAGACGCTCGGCACGCGTCTTGAGGTTGCCGGAGAGCTTCGCCTGGCCGTCGTTTTCCTCGAGTTCAAGACCATATCTAGTGGCGACTTCGGCAAGCGTCATGGACCGCGTGCCTGCACCCACGCCATCAGCCCCGCCACCCAAATGCAACGTCGCAAGCGCATTCTCCGCATAAGGACGCACAGTTGCGCGGAAGAACCACGCAAGAACGCCAAGCAGCAGGACAAGCAACACGACAACGACAAGGCAGCCAAGGTAGCCGTGGCGGCGTTTGGTTGGGTGGTTAGGTGGTTCGGTGGTTCGGTGGTCAGGTGTTTGAATGGTTGGTTCGGCTGGTGGTTGGGCGGTTTCTTCACCACCTAACTGCCTAACTGCCTCACCACCTATCTCTTTTTTCTCGGGCCACTTTAGCTCTCCCCAGGAAGCGTCGGCTGGGCCAACGGCGAACGACGTGGCGCCAAGTGTCTTGACAGCAAACTGCTCAAGCTGCTCGCCGTTCACGGTAACGGCGTCGCCCGTCGCCTCGATGCTCAGCGGCTCTTCTGGCAACGTCGAATCGGCAAGGACTATGTCGCATTCGTCGCCTTTGCCGAGCGTCACTGCGACGCCTTCGACAAGGGCGATTTCAGCGCCCCTGTTTGGGCCTTCGACTATCTTCAGTAAAAAGTTCATTCGCTCACTTTACACTTTACATTTTACACTTTACACTCTACAACTTCAGCCTCCCGAGCGGCTGGATGTTGATCTCGGCGCTGAGTTCCTGAAACGAGAGCACCGGCAGTTCGTAGTAGTCCTTTTCAATCATCTTGCGGAAGTAGCGCCTGATGTCGACAGAGACGATTATGACCGGCTTCTGCGGAATCTTAGCGAGGTCGCCGATGGTGCGCTTGACGACGGCGAGAATCGCGCGTACGGTCGCAGGGTCCATGGCGAGATAAGAGCCGCCGGACGTCTGGCGCACGGACTTTCTCACCTTCTCCTCGAGAGCCGGGTCGAGGAGGTACGCGGCGACGATGTTCTGCCCGCCCGAGAACTTGTAGGAGATGTACCTGGAGAGCGCGGAACGCACGTATTCCACGAGCAGCACCGCGTCCTTTTCCTTCTGCCCCCACTCGATGAGCGTCTGCGTGATGCGCTTCAGGTCGCGGATGCAGATTCCCTCCTGCACGAGGCGCTGGAGGACGTCGGTGATCTTCTGGAGCGGCAGGACGCGCTGCACTTCCTTCACGAGCTCCGGCGCCTCCTTCTCCATGTGGTCGAAGAGGATGCGCGTCTCCTGGAGCGACAGGAACTCGTGCGCATAGCGCCTGAGGACGCCGGAGAGGTGGAACGAGAGGACCCCGCCAAGGTCGAGCGACCGCACGCCCGCCTCGTCGAGCTTTTGCTTGTCGCCCTCCTTGACCCAGCATGTCTCGTAGCCCTGGAGGAACTGCTTGCCGCCCTCGAAGCTGACGCCGGCCGCAGACAGGTTCTCGGGTTCTTCGAGTGCGAAGATAAAGCCCTTCTTGAGAGAGCCCTCCGAAACCGGCACCTCGTTCACGAAGATCCTGTAGCGGCCGTCATGCATCGAGGGATTGAGCGACAGGTTTATGCCCGGGAACGGAACGCCGAGGTCGTGGTAGAGGGCGCGGCGCACGGACATGATCTGGTCGTTCAGCGCCTCGTAGGAGAGCGCCCCGCGGATATCCGCGTCGATGTCGACGGTGAGAGGCGTCACCATCGAGAAGTCGTCGCCGTCCTTCTTCTTTGGACGTGGCGCCGCCCCCTCGGAAGGGGCAGCTGCGGCAAGCGGGTCTTCGGCCTTCGCCGCGCGCGCGGCGGCGATCTTGGCCTTTGCGCGGAGACTCCAGCCGACAAGCGCGACAAACGCCGCGAGGCCGAAGATCTGAACCTTCGGAAAGCCGGGGATTAGGCCGATCGCGACGAGCATTACCGCGCCGAGCATGATTGCCTTGGGCTGGGCGAAGAACTGGTCGATGATGTCCTGGCCGAGCGGCTTGTTGTCCACGTCGCCGACGCGGGTCACGATGACGCCTGACGTGATCGACACGAGCAGCGCCGGAATCTGCGACACGAGGCCGTCGCCAATCGTGAGGATGCCATACTTCGTGATCGCCCAGCCAATCTCCTTGCCGTTCATGAAGACGCCCACGCAGATGCCGCCGACGATGTTGATCGAGGTCATGATGAGTCCCGCGATCGCGTCGCCCTTCACGAACTTCATCGCACCGTCCATAGCACCATAGAGCTGCGACTCCTTCGCGAGCTCGTTGCGGCGCTGCTTGGCCGTCTCCTGGTCAATCGCGCCGGCTCGCATGTCGGCGTCTATCGACATCTGCTTGCCGGGCATCGCGTCGAGGGTGAAGCGGGCGGCGACTTCGGAAACGCGCTCCGCGCCCTTCGCAATGACGACGAACTGGACTATCGTGATGATGAGGAAGATGACGGCGCCCACGATGAAGTTGCCGCCTACGACGAAGTTGCCGAACGTGTAGATGATCTCGCCCGCGTCCGCCTTAAGGAGGATGAGTCGAGTCGTAGTCACGTTAAGGGCGAGGCGGTACAGCGTCGTGAAGAGAAGCATCGACGGGAACGTGGAGAACGCGAGCGCGCGCGGCAGGTACAGCGAGAGCATCAGCATCACCGTCGAGATCATCAGGTTGATGGAGATCAAAAGGTCCACCATCGCCGTCGGCAGCGGTATGATCAAAAGCCCGATGATGCAGACGACAAGAACGGCCAGCACCAGGTCGCCGAACCTGGAGAACACATTCGAGAAGTTTGTAAAGTTTTTCAGCATTTTGTTCGTCTGACTTTTGCGACTTTCGACTTACGTTTCAAGAAGAGCCATCCTGTACCTGTCCAGGAGATCGGTGTCCGCGAGCAGCATCTCTATCTCCGCGGCCGCCTCGTCTGCCGCAGCGCTATCGCACTCCTTGAGCGCGCGCAACGCCGAATGGGCCGCCTGTGAGAAGCCGCTTGGCGTCCTCATGACAGCCGAGTTCCCCGCCACAAGCGCGCGCATCACCTCGCCGCCGACCGACCTGTCCGTCGGGAAGAGCTCGTCGATCGCCTGCGTAACCGTCGTAGAACCGGGAAGGAGCGACTTCTGCGGCTGGCCGGCAACAGGCGAGTCGAGTATCTCGGCGTAACCGGCCTGGCCGATCCCCGTGTCGAACCTTAAGGGTTCCGTCGTCCTTGATACGCTTAGACTCATGAGACACCTCCAAACTCCATGGCGAGTCGCCACAGAAAGGCGAACGCCGCATTTACTGCAGGGAGCGTCACGTCGCGGTCAGCGATCTTGACCGCGAAGACGGCGCGCCCGGATTTTGCGATATAACCAGTCCGCAGGCGCAAGGCGAAGCGCGCGTCCGGATGCGCATAGCCAAGAAGCCGCGCGGCGGAAGCTGCGTCAAGCCGCGTCGGAACAGTCATGGTGACGAAAAGCGAATCGAAGGCGTGTTCAAGATGGAGGACAAGCCCGTTCTGGAACGAAAGCGCGGCAACGCCCCTCTCGCCGAGCGATATGCGCCCGAGCCCGGCCGACTGGCCGAACTCCCCGACTACGGAGTCTACCCATGATGGCGCCGTCATGCGGAGGCCTCCTCTTCTTCGTTCTCGAGCGCGACAAGCCCGTCGAGATGTTCCTGCGCGGCATCGACAAGCCGTTGCCTGTCGCCTTCCTTCGTGAAAAGCCGCGGGGAAAGCCGCCTGAAAAGCCGCGTAAGCTCGCGCGCGAAGTCCATCCTCGCAAGGAGCTTGGCAAGCCCGCAATCCCCTTCGAACGCGGCAATCGCGCTCGCGGCGACAAACGCCTGCTCCGTCAAGTCCATTACGCGGCCGGTCATCTGCTCGCCGTTCATCAGGCACTTTTCGCCAAACTCCTTGCCCATGCGGGCAGCAAGCGCGCTCAAGTCTTCCAAGACCGACTGCAAACTATGCACGCAGCCGAGGTCAGTGAGGATGCGTCCAAGTGACGCTGCTTCGAGCGATGGCGATGAAGACGCAAGATCCTTGCCGCAGCCGGCGATGAGGAACGCAATTGCGTCGGCAAGACGCCCGGGGCCGCGGCTTGCGAGAAGCGAGCGGAAGCAGTCCTGCGGGCTCGTGAAGCCGACGACCTCGCTGCGGTACATGTCGCGCAGTTCCTGCATCTGCTCTGGCGTCGTGGCGCGCGCGTTGATCTCCTCTGCGAGATTGATGCCGGCCCTTATTTCGGGGCCCTTCTCCTGGACGAGCGCCGCCTTTGCCTGCCTGACAAGCGCCTGCAGGTCCTCCTCGCCAACGCCAAACGCCTGCTCGAGGATGTCGAGCATCGCGAACTGATGCGAAGAATCCGTCGAGCCGCGGGCGAGCTCCTTCAGGAGTTCACGTGCGTCGGGAAGATTCCCCGCCCCGGCAGCAGACCTAAGGCCTCGCGCGAGACGCGTGATGAAGTCGCGGCCCGGCATGTCTGGCATCATCGACATCCAGGTCTCTATCGCCTTGACGAGCGCCGATCTCGGCCCCTGCATCTCGCCGAGCCGACGCTCGGCTACGCGCTTCGCGGTCTTCTCCTCGAACTGGAACGAAAGCTCCTCCATCGAGTCCATCAGCTCGGCCATCGGATCTTCCTGGAGGACCACAGCCGTGCCCATGAGCTCGCCGCGCGCAACCGCCTGCGGCTCAGCCTGCCGCATAAGCGAGGCGACGTCGATGCGCTCTGCGCCCGACGCGTAGGTCTGCCGGAGAATCTGTGCGGCATCAAGCGCCATAGACCCTCCTGCTTGCAGAGTTGAAAGTTGAAAGTTGAAAAGTTGAAAGTTGGGGCATCGCTCCTTCAACCCACACGAGGCAAGGCCCATGGAAATGAAGCAGAAGATCCCTCGGCCCGCGCGGCAGGAGCACGTCAAGAAGCCCGAGCTTAGGGCAGAAGCCGGTCGGCCTGTTGCCTGTCCAGGCGACTACCGCCTCGGGGCGAGCGGAGACCGTGTCTCCGTCGGGCACCTGGATGCGGGAGGTACGGCTGGCAGTCGCCATGACTACCCATTCCTCACCAAACTGAGTGATGCAAAGCGAACCCTTGGTGGACATCGGGATCACCTTAACGGTCTGCGCCCCTGTCCAAGCGGACGCAGGCGCGACAAGCACCTTGCCCGAAGCGGCGGACACAGGCGCGGCACAGGGAATGTGCGTGAGGAACGGGCGGCGTGCGTCGGCGCATTTCGCGGCAGCCGTCGTCTCGACAAGGTCAAGACGCGAGCGGTCGCGAAGGAAGAAGCCCTTGCGGCGGTGACGGACGGCGGAGCCGAAGAAAGCCGTCGGCTGGCCGCGGCCCATCAGCCACGAACCCGCCCCGACTTCTGCAAAGCCACCGTATATCTTTACCGTCACCATCTTCAGTTCGCCTGCTTGTCAGTCGCCTCCTCGAACACGGCCGCCGCGGCCTTCATGGCCTCCTCTTCCTCTTCCCAGCGCTTGATATCCGCGTCCAGTATGCGCGAAAGCTTCTCGCGCTCGATATGTCTCACGTTCCTCGCGTGGTCCAGCTCGGCGCTACGACGTTCATACGCGTCCTCCCATTTTTCATGGCGACGCTCGTTGGAATGCTCGCGCTCAAGATCTCTGCTCTTGCGATATTCGTCGGTCGCGTCCGCGTCGTCCTGGATCTGCTCGGCAAACGTGATGTCTCTCTGGCGCGTCGCCTGCAGACGGGCGAGCATCTCGACGTCGAGGTCGATTACGTGAGGAGTCAGGATGAAAAGCCGCTGCACGGTCTCCTTGCGCGTGGAAGCGCCGCCGAAAATCCAGCCGACCCACGGAATGTCGCGGAGATACGGGATCCCCCACCCGGCGGATTCCTCGATGTCGCGCAGATAACCGGCAAGCACTATCGACTCGTCCTCAAAGACGGCCGTCTGCGTCTGGAGCGTCGACGAGCGAGTCATCGGCATCGCGTCAACCGTTATCGACTCGAAACCGCCATCGCCGAGTTCAAGCGAGAGCCAGACCTGGTTCGGGATGTTCGTCGAGGGCGAGGGCAGTATGCGCGGCTTGATCTGAAGCCGAGTACCCGCCGAGACGGACTCGAGGGTCGCGACCTCCGTGCCGACGACCTTGGCGTGGTAGCTCTGGGTGTCTGACATCTCCGCGGCGAGGTTGTTGACGGTAAGAAGCGAAGTGCGAGAAACGGAACGCGCCTTGCCCTTTTCGCGAAGCGCGGTAAGCGAGGCGGCGAGCGAATACGCCGAATGGATATGCGTAAGGGCGCCGGCAAGGCCCTTTCCGGCGACTGCGGCAGGAGAGAAGAGGTTCCCCGCATTCTGCCCGGCGCCCATGTCGGAGTGGCCGTAGTTGCCTGACGCGGCAAGCGACAGCTGCCAGTCGAGCGCGTCCTTGCGCGAAAGCTCAACCGTAGTGATGTCAATCTCGACAAGCCGCTGCGGAACGTCAAGCTGCTTTATGAGATTCTCGTACATCGGCATCCTCGAGACGACGTCGCGCACTATTACGGCGTTCAGGCGGTTCTCGGGGCGAATGATCGGATTATACGACGCCATCTGCGCCGCCTCGAATTGCGAGATCTCGTTGGTAATGGAAGTATCGCGGGCGTTGACGCCGGAGGAGGTCGTCATTATGTCCTGGAGAATACGCGCCACGCCGCGCAACTGCAGCGTAGACTCAGGGCTGCTCGCCCTGAAGGATATGTCGTCCGCCCAAGTGTGGACAAGCGGGAAGATGCGCGCTTCTATCTCGTTGAACGTGCGCTTCTCGCGGAGACTGTCGGCTCTCGCTATCATCTCTGCGACGAGCGACACGTAGCGCGGAGGACCCGAGACCATGACGAGTTCGTCGTTGGAGGTGGTCTTTAGCGGAAACCGCCGGTCCTCGACGCCAAGCTCCGCGAGCATAGCGCGCACCTCGCCGGCTTTCATGTACCTGAGGTCGAGGAGCATCGTCGTTACCTCTCCCGCACCGCAGATATATAGTGCAGCGCCGTCGTAGTACCACATCAGGTTGTGGGTGGTGGCGATCCTGTCAAGGAAATCGCCTGGCGGCACATCCCTGAAATCGCCCGAAAACCGGCCGATGACGGACTGAGACATCACGACCGAAAGACCCTCGGCGACCGCAAAAGTCTCAAGGGCGACGCGGAGATCCATGTCGCGCGCGACAAGCGTGTATGAAGGCAGCTTCCAGGGGATGGAAGGCGCGGCTGGCTTCTCTGCCGAAGCGGCCAGTTCGTCCGCTGCCGCGACTAAGGCCACGCCGCAACACAGGACAAGCATTAAAATTCGTTTTGCAAAATCCATCTCGTTCATCTCCTCACGGTCTTATCACCATGGCGTCGTCGGGGGCAGTCGAAGTGGTCGCTCCGCCGCGCAGCGCATCGACCCTCTCCCTCCACCAGTCGCATGAATCCACAAATGTTTCGAAAAGCCGCACCATCTCCCTCTCGCTGGAACTTGCAGGCGCGTCCTGCCAGAGAAAAACAGAAGACTTGTCGCATGTCAGCACGGCGTCCTCTCTCAGAATCCTTCCGGCAGCGTACGAGCAAAGCGTCGGGACAATTGCCAAATCGCCGGAAAGCGAATACGAAAGGACTATGCGACCGTTCGCCTCCTTGGCGACGATCTCCATCCCATCCACGCGCATCGTGAACGAAGACGAACCCTCAGAAACCCGGTCGGGATATCCGACGGATTTCAGGAAGTGCTCAAGTCTGGTTCTTGTCATCGTGGCACTTTCAGTCGATAACTTTTCCCTAACTGTCCTGTTTTGATGTTTGTAATATTATATCATATTTCAGCCGCTAAAGTGTGTAAATCTCGTACGTAGTACTTGGTCAGCAGCGGATACTTGTCGGGGTTGTCGCGGATCTCCTTCTCGATGCGCTCGACGGTCTCCTCGTCGGTGAGCTGCGCAAGCGCGATCTCGGCGTTGGTCGTCTCCTCCTCCAGCGTCTTGCCCTTAAGCACTTCGGCATCGTCCTCGCTCTCCTTGAGGCGCTTGATTTCGCTGCGGTTGGCCGCGAGGGGGGAAGTCGCCTTCGTGAGCTTCGCGGCCTCGTCCATCAGCGCATTCCGGAGATTCTGGTCGGGGATCACGGCGACGCCGCCAACCACAATCGTGCCCTCCATGAAATGGAAGCGCTTCGAGTCGAGCGGGGCGACGCGCGTGTAGTCGAGCGAGTCGGCCGCCTTCATGAGCAGCCCCTCCACCGAGCGCTGGGCGTCGGCCTCCGCGCCGTGCCCGGCGGAGACGTTGAGGTTCGCCTGCGCCTTCCAGTCTTCGCCGTACGCGCCGGGATACACGGTCTCGGAGAGTTGGGCGACGAGATCTCCGGACTCCTTCTCCCAGTAGTCGGTCCCCGTGCCCTTGCGACCCATGTCGTGGCCGGCGGCCGTGATGGAGAGAGCTCCCATGTCCACGTTGACGCCGCGCTCGCGCATGATGTTGCCGAGGGCGTTGGCGAATATGAACACGCGCGTGGCGTGTCCGCGCCCGTGTATGTTGCGCCCATTCTCGAAGCTCTTCTCGTGCCTGCCGTATGCGGGGAGGGCGCCGAAGAGGGCGCGCTTGCGCTCGGCGAGCGTCTGCGGAGCGGCGGCGGCGTTCGACGGCGCGGGCATGGCCACGCCGACGACGCTCGAGGGCGTGAACGGGTGCGACGCGTTGAGCTCTTCGAAAAGCCCTGGGTTGACGATGGACGCCATGGCCCGCGTATCCGACGGAATCTGGGAGAATTCGACGTCGCCGGACAGATGCACGCCGGTGCCGATGCCGTACTTGGTGGAGAGGCGGTCGAACACCATATGCACGAATCCGATGAACGTGTCGATGGACACCGACTGTGCGTACGACACGAACTTCGTGGCGGCGCCTGTCGCGGCGTACACGGCGGTGAACTCCTTCGCCGACATCACGCGGCAAAGCTTCTCGAGCGCCGCGCGCCCGTGGCGCTGCTCGATCGCGGCAAGGGCGATTGACACGCCCCTGAAGATGTACCCGTTGCGGTCGTCGGGCCCGAACTCGCCGTCCGGATGCGCCTTGGCGTCCGCCTGGCACGCCGCGTCGAGCTGCCGGGCGAAATCCAAGTACGCCGCCATGAACGACGCCAGGCTGAAGTCCTTCTCCGCCGCGAGGAGGCTCCCCAGCGAGGACGCGACGTTCTCGGCGCATTCCCTTACGCCGTTGGCCTCCTCGGGCGACTTGATGCGCTTGCCGCTCATCGCCCAGCCGTAGTACGCGCCCTTCAGGATTTCGTCAGCGAACGGACGCTCCCCGGCCTTCTTCAGCACGTCGAGCCGTTTGCGCAGGAACGGCACGACCACGTCCCTGCGCACGTCGGCCTTCACCTCCGAGACGGCGCGCACGGACAAGACGCCGATCGACGCCGCATAGCTTGCCAGATACGCCTGCACCTGCTGGAGGAGCAGCGTCAGGGCCTGTCCGCCGACCGCGAACTTGTTGCCGAGCCCCATGGCCGCGACCTCCGCCACTCGCCCGGCAAGCTCCTCCGCAAGCGCGTCGTTCACGAGGTCGGAGAGGTCCGGGGCGATATTGTCCTTGGCGATCTGCGCGATAACGAAGACGCGTATGCGCGGCAGGCTCACGCCGGCGCCGACTGCCGCCTTGATCAGCGAAGCCAGCCTCACGGGGTCTTTCTCGCCGTTTTCCTCGGCGGCGAGGATCCCGTCCGCAACATGCTCCATGGCTGCAAGGACATGTCTTTCCGCAGAGTCCCGTATCGACGACCTCTCGTGCATGCCCTCCTTCTCCGGGTCATCGATGTCATCGATGACCTTCTTGCATTCGCCGCCGAACAGAGCGATGACGCTCTGCGGAGCCCTGGAGAAATTCTCCCCGAACGCCCTTTCCACGGCTCTGCGCCTGTCGGCGGAAAGGTCCTTGAACTTGGCGCCGATGATTGCCGCGAGGTCGTCGCCGGCGAAGAGAGATTTCGCGAACTCGTGGCTGTGCGGACGCAGTATGTTCTTTGCCTCCTCGATGTCCTCGACGAGGGCGTCCCTGTCGGGACCGGAGAGCGAGACTTCCTCGTCGCCATAGAAGGTCACCTTGAATCCGTTGTCCTTGCCGAACTTGACGAGCCGGGCCGTGTCTGCGGCGGTCTTGGACGCGATCCACTCGTCCTTGCCCATGCCGCCGGCGACGGAGCTGTCGGCATCGTACAGCTTGCTGTAGTGGCTCCTGATTTCGTCGCTGGGCACTCTCATCTCCTCGATGTCGCGGGAGACGACGATCGGGCCGTGGAGCTGCGCCTCGATGTAGTCGCAGCCGCACATCTTGACAGGGGCGCCTGGGTCGGAGATCCGGCGCAGCGTAGTGACGCCGAACGTCACGGGCATCGTATCTCCGGTGCCGGCGAGCAGGTTCTCGATGTTGTCGTATCCGGCCGCGCGCGAGAGTTCCTGGTTCTCCACGCCGAGCGCCTCCATAAACGCCGCGTTCACGTCGTCCTTCTCGATGGGGCGCGCGCCCTCCCGTCGATGCGCGTTCAGCTCCTGGACGATGTCGCCTATGACGGTCTCGATGGCATGGCTGGTGACCGTCTTCCCCGCGTTGCCCCTGAAAATCCTGTCGACGCATGCGCCGCCGGCCGTCCCGACGTCCCGCAGCGCGGCGACCGCCCCGTCGTCGAGGAACTTCCCGAGCCGAGCCGATATCTTTTCGAGGAACTTGTCGAGCGCGCCGTCCCCGAAGTGGCACTTCACGGCGTAGAAGGTGTCGTCGATCGTATAGGTGGCCTGCTGCTTCACGTGCTCGCGCACCACGAGCACCACGCTGCCGTACATGGGCGCGCCGCCGTCCTTCGCATTGCCCAGGTTGAAGGCGGCGTATACGGGCCGGTCCCTGCCCCTGAACTCCTGCGTCCTGTCGTACTCCGGGAAGAAGTGCCTCTCCACGGCGTCGCGCCTGACGAGCCCGCCCGTGGCGTCCTTCTCGATCCCCTTCTGCTCCTTGGAGACGAACGTGTTGACGAGCGAGTACCCGGGCCTGAAGAGCGGCGGGTCGTCTGGGTTCTGCCCCGGCCGCCATCCGAGAAGATTGGAGAGGTGCGTGTTGATCGTAAGCTCGCTTTTGCGGAGCATGTCGCCGATGTCGTGCGTGTCGGCACGCGTGAAGCCGTTGGCGCACATCTCCTTCGTGACCTTTCCGGCAAGGCGTTCCTCGTTGATGTTGCCGTAGGCGGCGCGCGCCGTGAGGATCTCGAGGTTCACGCTCGTCATTTCGCCCTCGCCGCCGCGCGCCGAGAGGTCGCGTTCGACGTTCTCGCCGCAGTGTCGCAGGACCGGGGCCTGGTCGGCGATCCACTGCCTATCGCTCGCCGTCGTCGCCTTGCCAAGCGCGATGCGGTGGGATATCTCGGAGACGACAAGCGCCTCGAGGCGGCCCAGGGCAAGTGCCGTGCGTTCGCACGCGTCGGCCTGCTCCGCCGTGAGGTCGAACTTGGCCAGACGGCGCGACAGCTCGTTTTTCAGGGCGTCAGTTTCGCGCGAAATCAGACCCTGATAGACCTGCGAGAGTGCGCCGTTGTCGAGCGAGTCGAGCGCGCGGGCGAACAGCTGGGAGAACATCGTGCCCGCGTCGGCCGCCCCGTCTCCGGCGGCGGCCTCGCGCTCGGCCACGTATGCGAACACGTTGAGCGTGCGGGCGAGCGACGCCACATCCATCTTGCCGTCCGGGCGGGAGAGGAAACGGAGCGCTGAATTGACCTGCTCCGTACTCGGCGCACCTTGGGCCGCGCGCTTGAGGTCGTTGACCATCTGGTCGAGGTAGAAGGACTGCCCGCCGATCACGATCGGCAGGCGGCGGGCGTTCTCGACGTTCACGGAATCGCGGTCCGCGTCCGCCGTAGCAGTGCCATCGCCGCCGACGTGGTTCACGTACTTGTCTATGAGTTCGCGCACCTCCTGTCGGGTCAGCGGTTCGATTGTGCGGGCGCTTAGGGCCTTCGGGTTGGTGTCGTCCGGGGGCAGGCCAAGCGACTTGCGGATTTCGGCGATCGCGGCGGCGTTGCCGCCGAGCTGCGTTGTCATCGCGCGCACGAAGGCCCGCTTGAGCTCCACGGTGCGCTCTGCGGCTATGGTGGCCTTGTTCAGGCTCCTGCAGACCACGTGGTGGTTCTCCTTCTTGAGCGAGATTCCCGTGCTGGTGGTCTCGTAGTCGATCTGTCCGGCGTTGTGGTCGCCAGACGCGATTGCGTCGAACTTCGCAAACGAAACTTCTATGGCCATATGTCTTCCTCCTGTCTATGTTCCGGTGTTCAACAACCGTTCCCGACCCGTCTACACGCCACGCGGCGAAAGGTTACACTCCGATGTTGATCTGACAATTGCGTATTATACACTATTGCCGTCGGGCGCGTCGAGTTGAACCACCCCCTGGAGTTTACCCATTTTTGATCCGCTGCCGACCCGCATCCCGTCCAGCCCGCCAGATTTAACTGGTATACTCTTAGCCGGGTGTTCGTTGGTAAGTCGGGCGGGGGCCCCTCAAGGCCCCACAAGCCCGACTTATCAACAACGAACGGCAAAGATGAAGAAGAACAAGAACTACCTC
>JAZSLQ010000080.1:0-11109 GCA_045535455.1 Kiritimatiellia bacterium
CCTCTCAAGCGTCACCTTGCCGCCGATGTAGAGGAACGGATCTTCCTTGAGCCCCTGACCGTAGTCGAGGTAGCAGTAGCTGCACGGCGTCATCACTACGTCGTGCCCGCGCGTCGCAGCCGCCGCGCCCGAAACGAGCTCGTGCCCAGCGCCACTGCGGCTCTCGCGCCAGCTCATGCCCATCGCGCTCTTCGGGATGTCGCCGAGAAGGTACTCGTCCCAGCCAAGTGTGCGCTTGCCCCTGTCGGCGAGGAACTTCACGAAATGACGCGTAATCCACGGCTGGAGCCCGTGATGGTCGCCAAGACCTTCCTTCTTGATCCTCTCCTGGCACTTGGGGCAAGACTGCCAGCGAACCTGCGGGCACTCGTCGCCGCCAATATGCACGACATCGCCGGGGAACACCTTGCACACCCAGTCGACGACATTTTCCATGAACTTGATCGCTTCGTCGTTGCCAAGGCAGAGGACGTCTTTCTCAATGCCCCACACAAGGCGCGGCTCGCGGGAGGCGAGGTTCTCGGGACGGCAGGCGAACTGCGGATACGCCGCAAGCGCAGCGTAAACGTGGCCCGGAAGCTCGATCTCGGGAACGACCTGAATGTGCCTTGCCGCAGCGTAGGCGACGATTTCCCTGAGGTCGGCCTCTGTGTAGTAGTACGGCCCGTACTTGACGCCGTTGAGCTTGGCGGCATCTTCCTTGGTGCCGGTGTACGCTTTCTCGCCATGCCTCGGGCTTGCCGAACGCACCGCGCCGTACTTAACGAGGTCGGGATAGCCGGGAACGTCGACGCGCCAGCCCTGGTCCTCGGTAAGATGCCAGTGGAAGCGGTTGAGTTTGTAGCGCGCCATCAAATCTAGAATCGACTTGACCGTCTCCTTGCCGAAGAAGTGGCGGCATTCGTCGAGGTGGAAACCGCGCCAACTGTAGCGCGGCGAGTCCTCGATCTCGATGTACTGCACCTTCACGCCGTCCTTGCCCTCCTTCACGGCAAGCTGCTTCAGCGTCTCAAGCGCATAAAAGCGACCGGCATCGTCGGAAGACACGACCCTTATTCCGTCCTTCGCAACGGAAAGCCGATAGCCCTCCTTTGGAATCGCGGCGTCAGACTCGAACTTTGCCTGGGCGGCAACATCGCCTTTGCACACGAACTCGCCCTCGCCCGTGACCAGCTTACGCGGCGCGGGAATAAGCTGTGGAACTTCGCCGGCGCAGGCAAAGGCTGCGGACAGCACGACGGCAACCGCCGCAAAGCTGCGAACGAATCTATTACGCGTGGCGTTCATCTTTTTATCTTTCCGTGTATTCTGTGTATTCCGTGGTTGACAAAATTCCTGGCAAGCTCAATTCGGGAACTTCCCGTCGGCAACTTCCTTGACATACGCGGCAAATGCGCCGCGCACGGCCGGAGCGAGGTCGGCGTATTTCTTGACGAACGACGGCACTTTCTCGTTGAGGCCGAGGAGGTCGTGCATGACGAGCCACTGCGCGTCGCACACCGGCCCTGCGCCTATTCCGACAGTCACGATCTTCAGTGCCGCGGTGATTTCGGCGGCGAGGTCGGACGGAATGCACTCGAGCGTCACTGCGAACGCTCCCGCCTCCTCGACGGCCTTTGCATCTGCAAGCACTTTCTCGGCCGCCTCGCGCGTCTTGCCCTGTTTCTTGAAGCCGCCGTATTCGTTGACGAACGTCGGCATCATGCCGACATGGGCGAGAACGGGGATGCCTGCCGTCGAGAGCCGGCGGATGAGTCCGCACACCGACGCCCCGCCCTCGAGCTTCACCGCGTCAGCGCCGGCCTTTATGATCGCGACTGCGTTCTTCACCGCCTCGTCGTCCCCGCACTGGTAGGACCCGAACGGCATGTCGCCGACGACCATCGCGTCTTTTGCCCCGCGCGCGACAGCCGCGATCGCGGCAAGCGTGTCGGACATGTTCACGGGAAGCGTCGTCTCGTAGCCGAGGCAGTTCATCCCCAGCGAATCGCCGACGAGGATGATCGGCACCCCCGCCTCGTCCGCTAGACGCGCGAAGCACGTGTCGTACGCCGTGCAGCAGCCGAGTTTTGTCTTTCCCTTCGCGGCCCTTACGGCCGCAACGTTCCACTTCTTCATTTTGATTTCTCCCCCTTTTCCTTCGCCGCGTCATCCTCCGGCTCGACGTGTATCTTGACCATGCGCGTCTGTGCAAGACGGCGCACCGCGAACACGAGATCCTTCTTGCCCTTGACCTTGGCGGCGAAATCCTTGGCGCCTGTCACCTTCTCGCCGTTGACCTCGGTTACGAGTTCGTACTCGTCAAGCCCCGCGACGTCGGCGGGAGAGCCCGGCTTCACCTTGGCAATCACGATGCCGGGCGCCTTGTCGTCGAACTTGAAGAATCGGCGCACCTCGAACGTCATGTCGCGGACCGAGAGGCCGAGCGAGCGATTGCGGGCCTTGGGCGCGTTCTTGTAGTGGACTGGCGCGGACTCGAGGACGACTGGCGTTTCGTGGCGCTTGCCGTCGCGGGCATACACGATCGTCACCTTGGCACCGGCGCCAAACTCAGTCATTAGCGTGTTGATGGAGTTTTCCACTTCCGGCCACGGAGCAGAAGAATAGGAATAGTCGTAGTCCGCCTCGAGCGAACGCTCGCTTTCGCTTCCGCGCCTGACCGCAAGCAGGACGTCGCCGACCTTTAGCCCCGCCTTCGCCGCGGGCGAATCGGGATACACTTCAGTAACGTAGGGAGGCCTCGAATACTCCTTTACGAAGCTCTGCGCCTTCTTTTCGCGCGCGAGGGCGTCAGTGAGCCGCACCGACTCCGTGCCGAGCCAGACGAAGCGGTTGCGCTCCTCCTCCTTGCGCGGCATGAACTCCGGGTTGAAGCATTTGCCAGCGATGAAGCGCAGGAGATCCGCCGTCGTCACAGCTTCGGTGTCGTCCCTCGACCAGCGGCTCGAAGAGAACCTGCGGCAAAGGGCGAACACGGCGATATTCCCGTCGCCGTCGAGGACGAACGCCTTGAAGCCTCGCGACAACATGTCGTCGTCATCGTCGTTGCCGTGCATGTCCGGACGCCATTCCCCGACAGAAGGAACGAAGCCGGCGCCACGCACGAACTTTACGCCAGAGAAGCGGCGACGCGTCGCGGTAGTGACGACATGCCCATTCTCGTTCTCGGCAATCATGACCCAGGCAACGCGGTTGTCGAAGTCCTCTGGCGCACTCTTCGCAACAGCAAGGGGAGTGGCCTTGTCCTTGAAGCCCTCGGGTATGTCGAACACAATCGCGTTCCACTCGGCAATCGCCCCGGCAAAGACGAGATTGGTCTTCGAGCCGTCCGGGAAAGTCGCCTCTACCTTGCCGAGACGGGAGATCTTCTCGCCGTTGAGATCGGACGGAACAAGCACGCGGCCCTCGATCGCATAGCCGAGCGCGTCTATCTCGTTATTCTTGTCGTCGTCATCGTAACGCGAATACCTGCGGGACGAGTTCTCCTTGTCCTCTGGATTGAGGTGGATCACGATGCCGAGCGTCGCCGCAGCGAGGCGGTCTTCCATGCGCTTCGCCGACTTTTCGTATTCGTCCGCAGGAAGCCGCTTCCATTCCGCCGGGGGAACATAGTCGAACTTGCCGTCCGTGATCTCGTAGCGCGTGCCGAAGTCAAGCCAAACGGGATTGCGGTCCTTGTCGACGTACAGGGAATTCGAGACGCCCTTCCTGAACACGCGCCCGGTCGACGCCACCACGACCACGGAGTCGTTTGTCCCTACGCCGGCGGCCGAAACGGTAAGCGTGTCACCGCTCCACTTCCAGACGAGCTTCTCGACGGGATCGTCTTTCTGGAATGCAAGCGGCTTGACGCCCTTGAGCGGACGTTCCGCCTTGAGAAGGACGGCGTCGGGATTCAGGAAGCGCCCGACTTCCTTCGCCGGGACCTTGTCATCCCTGAAGCACACCTCGATGCGGTCGAGGTGCTTTTCGCGGACGAGTGGATCCGCAATGACGAACTCGTCCTCGGAAATCGCAAACGCGGGGAAGCGCTTTGGCTTCGCGAGCTCGGATATCTCGTCGCCCCTCCCGCGCTCGTCCTTCTTGTACCAGTAGGCAGCGAGAGCGACGGAGGAAAGCTTGTCAGACGGAACTGCTGCGGCAAGCAGCGACGCGGCCAATACGGAAAGCATGTCTCAGTCCTCCTCTTCTGTGTCTTCTGTGTAGTCGAGGACGAGCGTCGTGCGCCTGCCCCTCCTCATTACGACGAACGGCAGACGCGTCTTTTCCTCAAGCTTCGCGATGGAATCCTCGTAGATGGCCTTTACTTCCGCCACCGTCTTGACCGGCTTCCCGCCGATCGAGACTATTATGTCGCTCTCGTGGAAACCGCAGGAATCGGCGTTTCCATCCCACGCAAGTCCGGAGACATAGACGCCGCCCTCGGGCGCAAAGAAGATGAGGTCGGGATTGTAGAAGCGGTTGATCTCCTTCGCCGTGAGGCCCCAGCGCCCGCACGCGAACTCCTCGCCCTCGACCTTGCCCTTCTCCGTCGGCGCAACGGCGATCTCAAGGTCCTTTCCGTCGCGAACGACCTTGAACTTGCAGGGCTTTTCGAACTCCCTGCGCCCAAGATGGCGCTCGATCGCGGGAATGTCCTCCCAGAACCGCGCGGTGGTCTTCACCTCGTCGACCGAAAGCAGAAGGTCGTTCGACTTGAGCCCCGCTTTCTCCGCAGGCGAACCCGGCTCAACATCGGCGACGAGAGCGCCTTCCGTCGCGTCGAAGCGGATGTTGCGCTTGAAGTCCTCGAGTGGCTGGAGCTTGAATCCGAACCACGCCCAGTGCGCCTCGCCGTACTTCCTGAGGTCGGGGAGAATCTCGAGGATCGTCTCGGACGGAATCGTGAATGCCTGGTCGCCCCACATGTTGCCGCGCGCGTTAAGCCCCACGACAAGACCGTCGGTATCGACGAGAGGCCCGCCCGAGTTGCCTGGCGAGATCGCCGCGTCCGTCTGGTACCAGAGCGTGTAGTCGCCGCAGTCCTCGAGGAAGCGGTCGTTGCACGAGACGATGCCCATCGAGACGGAGCGCGCGAGCCCCCACGGCGCACCCATGGCGAGCACGACTTCGCCGACTTCAAGGCGGCGCGGCGAAAGCGACGCGACCGGGATGTCCGTCCCCTCGGGCATGTCGAGCTTAAGGAGCGCGATGTCGAGGTCCTTGTCCTTGCCGAGCACCTTCGCCGAAAACGAACGGCCGTCGGCAAGCTGGCAGCGGATCTCGCTCGTCTTGTCGACGACATGGTGGTTGGTCAGCACTTCGCCTTCCTTAGAGACGATCACGCCCGAACCAGACGCCACGCCCTTGCGGTTGCGGCCCGACTCGGTGTCGTTGTAGATCACGCGGATGAAGACGACCGAAGGCGCAACCGACGCTTTCGCCTCGGAGACGACCTCGCGGAAGTCGGGCGTTGGCGATATGCAGCCCGCCGCGCACAGCATAAGAGCCGCCGACACGGCTCTCGCGATTTTGTTCATTTTCCGTTGTCCTTTCTCAATGGATATTTCCCCTCGAAGGATGGCTCTTCGCCTTCGGGTCCTCGAACTTGAGGAATGTCGCAAACTTAAGTGCCTCAGCCGGGATCTCGTCGCCTGTCGTATCGGGCATGTCCCTTATGTCGGGTGCGACTTCGTGGGTGTGGTGAAACTTGACGACCGGGTTCACAATGCGCCTAAGTTCGTCCTTGACGGCGTCAAGACCATCGCGCGTTTCGCACGAAACGCAGATTGGATTCACGCCGGTCTCCTTGATAAAGCGCTCAAGATTCTCCTTCGCGCCCTCGAGGTCGAGCTTGTTTGCGACGACGACGGAAGGACGCTCTGCAAGCTCGACCGAATACTCGTCGATCTCTTTGCGCAGCACCTCGTAGTCACGCCACGGCTCGCGCCCGTCGACGCCAGCCATGTCGATGACATAGACGAGGACGCGCGAGCGCTCAAGGTGCTTGAGGAACGCAAGCCCAAGTCCAACGCCCTTCGCGGCGCCCTCGATTATGCCGGGGACGTCCGCGATCCGAATCTTCGCGTAGTCGTGGTATACGACCGTGCCGACAATCGGGTTCAGGGTCGTGAAAGGATAGCTTGCAATCTTCGGAGTCGCGGCGGAAAGCGACGAAAGAAGCGACGACTTGCCGGCGTTGGGAAACCCAAGAAGGCCTACATCGGCAATTGTCTTGAGCTCGAGCCTGAGCCGACGCTCTTCGGCGGCACCGCCGGGCGTGTGCTCGGTGGGCGCCTGGTTCACAGACGACTTGAAGTGGACGTTGCCAAACCCGCCAGCGCCGCCCTTTGCGACGATTGCGGTCTGGCCAGGCTCCGTTATGTCCGCGACAAGAAGCCCGGAGTCGACGTCATACACCTCAGTGCCGAGCGGCACGGGCACGACAAGGTCCTTGCCGCGCTTGCCGAACATCTTCTGCCCCTGCCCCGCTCCGCCGTCCTGCGCAAAGCACTTTGGATCATAGAAGAGGGAAAGGAGCGAATTCACATGGTCGGACGCCTTGAAAACTACGTCGCCGCCACGCCCGCCGTCGCCACCGTCGGGACCGCCGAACTCGACAAGGGCCTCGCGCCGAAACGACATCGCGCCGTCGCCGCCCTTACCCGACCTGACAAGCACCTCGACCTGGTCTATGAACGTCTTCGCCTTCATGGGCGATATTTTACCATATCCTCAGCGGTTCGTGGCGTACAGCGGACCGAAGTTTGCGCAGGCACGGTAGTCTGCGCCAGTCGGGTCGTCGCTCGCGCCGAAGAGACCCCAGCAATGCGGCTGGAAGACCTTCTCTTCCGGAACGTTGTGCATCGCGACGGGGATGCGCAGCATCGAGGCGAGAGTGATGAGGTCTGCGCCGATGTGCCCGTATGCAATCGCGCCGTGGTTCGCGGCCCAGGCGTTCATCACCGAGTAGACGTCCTTGAAGAAGCCCTTCCCGGTGAGCCGCGGCGTGAACCAGGTGCAAGGCCACTCGGGATTCGTGCGCTCCATCAGCGTCTTCTGCTGCTTCGCGTCGAGCTCCACCGACCACCCTTCGGCGATCTGCATGACAGGGCCCTGGCCCTTTACGATGGAGATGCGGATCATCGTGAGCGGCATGCCCTTCGGAGTGAGGAACGAGGACGAGAAGCCGCCGCCGCGGAAGTATTCGACGCCCGCCGGCACCCACTTCGTAGCCTTCAGCGTCGCGTCGATGTCCTTCTGCGTGACGTCCCACCAGTTCTTGAAGACGATCTTCCCCTTCTCCTTCATCTCGCCCGCCGCGTCGAGGCAGCAGGAGCCAGAGTTGAGGAGGTGGATGATGCCCGCCTTCGCGTCCTTCGGAAGCCCCTTCCCGGTCGCGCGCTTCACGGCTGCGTCGCTCCAGTACGTGCGAACGTCGGCGAACATCGACGCCTTGTTCGTGAGGAGCCACATGAGAAGCATGCAGATGCCGTTGAGCGAGTCGTTCTCCGTCGCGAGGATCTGCGGCATCTTCTTGCCGTTCCAGTCGAACGAAGTGTTGCACATCACCTCCGCGACGTCGCCGTTCGGCCAGTGGTCCGTCCACTGGCGCTGCCCTTGGAAGCCGCCTGCAATCGCGTTCCTGCCGACCGCCTCTTCGCCGAAGCCCATCTCCTTTAGTTTGGGATTGCCCGCCATCATGTCGCGGACGATGATCGCCATCTTCGCGATGAACTCCCAGTCCTTGTCCTTAGCCTCGCGCGACTTCTGGATCTTGGGCGGATTGTAGTCCTTCCCTTCCTTGAGGTTCTTCTTCATCCACGCAAGGGCTTTTTCGTACTCATCCTTGTCGTAGATGCCCTCCTCGATGCGGCGCAGTATCTCGCATTCGTCCATGTTCTCCGGCGCAAGCCCGAGGTAGTCCTGCATGAAGTTGACGTCGACGAACGAACCCGCGATGCCCATCGCTGAAGTTCCGATGGAGAGGTAGCTCTTGCCCTTCATCATAGCGACGGCGAGACCGGCCTTCGCGAAGCGGAGGATCTTCTCGGCGACGTCGGCGGGAATCTTGTCGGACTCGTCGCGGTTCTGCACCTCGTGCCCGTAGATACCGTACGCCGGCATCCCGCGCTGCGCATAGCCCGCGAGCATGCACGCGAGATAGACGGCTCCCGGGCGCTCCGTTCCGTTGAAGCCCCAGACGGCCTTAGGAATGACGGGGTCGACGTCCATCGTCTCAGTTCCGTAGCACCAGCACGGCGTGACGGAAAGCGACACGCCGACGTTGTTCGCGGCGAACTTGTTCGCGCACTGCGCGGCCTCGAACCTTCCGCCGATCGTCGTGTCTGCAATGACGCATTCGACAGGTGTGCCGTCGGGATAGCGAAGATTGTCGGAGATCAGCTTCGCGGCTGCCTTGGCCATCGCCATCGTCTGGTCCTCAAGCGACTCGCGAACGCCGCGCCTACGGCCGTCGATGATCGGGCGGATGCCCACCTTGGGGAACGGATTGTTGGTGAATACTGTCTGGTTCATAGGTGTTGGTGTTTTGTGGTTAGAAATTGTTGTTATGGAATGGTTGCAGAGTCTTGCTTTCCAGCCGTCATCCATTTCGCAGTGTCGGTCTCGCCCGACTCGGTCGTCGCGGACTCGATCAGACTGACAAGTTCCGGGTCCGCGTAGTAGTAACGGCAGCGCAGGGAATATCCAGGGAAAAAGTCGCGCGGGCAACCATGTCTAAACTTTATCTCGCTGGTCTTGACGGGCTCCTTGAGCACGCGGATGCGCTTTATGCCAATCGTCCTGCCTTCGGCGAGGAGTTTTGTCTCGACACCCCATAGCCATTTCTTCTTCTCTTGGACAAGGGACCATCCGTCAACCAACTCGCCATGCGAGACATCTTCAGTCATGACTACGACATTGGCGCGGCCACCTTCATCGATGTGCCTGGCAAAGAACGCGTCCTTAAGCTCCTTGAAGCCCCTGAGCGCCTTCACGTCCTCGTCGTCAAGAATCCCTTCCTTGTTCGGCGCGATGCCGATGTTCATCGTGCCTCCGTTGCCGACGGTGTGCAGGTAGCGCTGCATCAGATAGGCGGCGTTCTTCGTCTTGCCCTTTTCCTTCGCGTGGTAGAACCACCCGGGGCGCAAGGGGAAGTCACACTCGCAGACACGGAAGAAGCTCTCAGTCTTTGTATTTTCAAAGGATCGCATTCCAGTATTGATGTGCGGCTTGTAGTCCGGGTTGCCGTACTTGCCGTCCGCAAAACCGCCGGTGGAACAGATCGTCGCGCTGGAATTCGGATCGAGCTCGCCCCTTTCGTTCCCAGGCCAGCGAAAATCTGACTCATCCGACTCGCCCGCGAAAATGCAGACCGTCGGCTGAAGCTCTCGCACGAACTTGAACACTTCTGGGAAGCGGTAGTAGTTGCCGCCAATCCTGCGGCGTTCCTTTGCTCCGCCGTACCAACCGTCGCCGCCATTCGCGCCGTCGAACCACATCTCGAAAATCTCGCCGTATTCGCCAGAGAGAAGTTCCTTGATCTGCGCGTGGTAGATCTCGACATACTTCTCTGTCGCGTAGTGTGCGCTATTGCGATCCCACGGCGAGACATAGACGCCAAACTTGAGCCCTGCCTTGCGGCACGCCCGCTCCATCTCTTTTACATAGTCTCTCCCCTGACTCCTGACTCCTGCCCCCTGACTCTTCCAAAACGGAGTTTTGGTAATATTGTGATCCGTAGTCTTCGTCGGCCAAAGGCAAAAGCCGTCGTGGTGCTTTGCAACGACGACGAGTCCGCCAAGACCGCCCGCCTTGCATGCGCCCACGATCTGGTCGGCGTCGAATTTCGCGGGATTCAGCAGCGCTGGATCCTCGTCGCCATAGCCCCATTCGCGGTCGGTATATGTATTGAGCCCCCAGTGGACGATGCCGTAGACTTCGCAGTCGCGTGCGGCGATTCGCGCGGCGAGAGCCGGACCTGGCTTCGGGACCGGACCGCAATCAACGGAAAGCGCTGCGGCTGGCTGCAGAGCCGCACAAAATGCCGCCGCCGCAAATAAACCAAGCGTCTTTTCCGCTACTATCATATCGCGCACCTTTTTTAGACAGGATTAACAAGATTTACAAGATTTTACAATGCATAAATGTCATTGTGACTATCTTAATCCTGTCAATCCTGTAAATCCTGTCAAAAAGAAGTCTTCACAGTCGGGAAGCCCTTGCAGCCCTTCGGGATGGTGATTTCATAGACACGGTCGCCTTTCTTCGTCTTCGCAGTCTCGCTTCCATCGGGATTCTTGACGAGCCCTATGCCGCGCGTGCCGTAAATCGCGTCGCCGTTCTCGCGCATCCACTTTCCGACCTCGGCCATCACCTCGACGGCACGCGCCGGGAGGCGCCCAGAGCCGTCGGGCCCGATGTTCATGAGGAGGTTCGTGTCCTTGCCGGCGCAGCGGCAGATCATCGCGCAGACGTCCTGGGGCGTGCGGAAGTTGCGCTCGGTGATCCTGTAGCCCCAGACATTCTTCTGGATGACGTCGCACTGCTCGACTGGACGGTCGTGCGCGACGGGCTGGTTCTTCGAGAAGCCCGCGTCGGAATTGTCGCCGGGGAGATCGCGCTCGAAGAGCTGGATGTCCTCCTTCGGACGAATCGGCTGGTGGTTGTTGTTCGCGACGAGCACCTTCTTCGAGTGGATGAAGTCGTAGATCGTGTCGAAATCCCAGTCGAGCGTCCGCTTCCATGTGCCGTCGTCCTGGTGGTGCGCATGCTCCCACTCGCCGTCGAACCAGATGTTGCCCGGGTGGTAGCTGTCGATGAGCTCACCAATCTGGCCAAGCATGAACTTCTTGTATGATTCGTAGTCGCCCTTCTGCGGCCCAAGGCACTTGACGGCGGCAGTCCCGGCCGGATAGTCCTTCCTGTGCCAGTCCATGAGCGAGTAGTAGAAGTTAAGCTGCAGGCCAGCTTCGTCGCAGGCCTTCGAAAGCTCACCGAGAATGTCGCGCTTGGTCGGTTCATACTTCTCAGCCACGGCATTGTCATCGTAAGGCACGCTATGCATGTAAATGAAATTGCCGCTGACAACGCTGTCGATTTTTTCCCAGTACAAACCGCCATCCCTCA
>JAZSLQ010000060.1:0-2439 GCA_045535455.1 Kiritimatiellia bacterium
GCGGCTTCAGCCACGCGAGGATTTCCTCGGACTTGTCGAGGTCGAGATGGTCCGCGCCATACTTCTTCGAGGCGAAATCGGGCCGGACACGCGTAAAGGCCAGCGAGTGCGCGGGAACATCTATCTCTGGCACAACCGTCACGCCTATTGACTTGCAGAAGAGCATAAAGTCGCGGAACTCCTTCTTCGTGTAGTGTCCGTCCTTCGCCGTCAGCTCGGGATACGTCTCGCTCTCCAACCGAAACGCCGCGTACTTGTTCGGATCCTTTCCGCCCGCGTTGTCGTTCAGGTGGACATGCAGGACGTTCATCTTGTAGTACGACATCGTGCGCGCGAGGTCGTACATGAAGTCCATCGAATGGTACATTCTCCCGACGTCCATCATAAACGAGCGGACGCGGTACTTCGGCACGTCGCGAATCTCGCCGCACCGCGCCTTCGCGCCATACGCCTTCAATTGCGCCAGCGTCTGCTCCGCCCATACCGCGCCCGTATCGCCGCCCGCAACGACCGTTATCGCGCCCGGTGCGATCTTCATCGTATAGCCCTCTTCGCCAAGGACGGACGATGCATCGATCTTCACCTCGACCTTCGCCGAAGCGAGGTCGCATTCGCCCGCCGCCGGTTTCCACTCCGTCGGCTGCGGGATTACTGGCAATATGGGCGTTGCATCTTCGGCAGAATATGCGATTGTGGAAGCGTGAAAGTATGCCAACATGGAAATACCCAATGCCGCGAGGACGCGGGACATTGGACGCGAGACGCGAGCATTTCCATAATTCCAGAATTTCATATTCATCGTCTTCTTTTACCTTTCATTTCACAATTTAAACTCTAAAAGTTGTCGAGATCGATTTTCCCTTCGTACCGAGAGAGCTGCACGGCCGAACTCCAATGGCGAGTTTCTTTCCGGCGGGAAGTTCCGAGGCGAGAATCTCGACCGTTGTCACGCCGCCCTCAGGCTCATGGCCCATGCCCATGTTGTAGCCCCGCGCGTAGCAGTTCTTCTTTAGGGCAGCCCTCCTGTCGTCTCCCGCCACCACAATCTGATAGCCGTACACGCGGCAGTCGGGATTGCCGTCTGCTTTCGGAATCTTGATTCTTAGCCCGCCATCGTTCGTCTTGCCTACATCCAGTTTCGTCTTGGTCGGGAACTCCGGCGCGGCAGCGACCTTCACGTAGTTTTCTCTCTTGAACGGATGGTCACCCGGCGTGAAGCCCGAAAGCGGCATCACCCAGTCCTCTCCGAGGCTGCCCAGCGCGCTCTTCGGCAGAACGCCCACCCAGAAACGATGAATAGTCAACATATCGTCATATACCCTAACGAGCAGCGCGTGATCCGACTTCTGGACACATTCGCCCGGATTCACCACTTTCCCGTCACCGAACCCATTGGCGAAGCGCGGCGAATCGCCCTCGCCGCCGTGGTTCTTCCAGTATGCAAGCGTCGAACACATCAAGCGCGGGAAGCACAATCCGGCACCCCAGTTAAATCGCCAGTGCGCATCGCTCCCGTGGCCGTGGCCGTGAAGACCGAGGCCGTTGCAGAACTGTCCCTTCTTAAGCCCAAGCACCGACTTGAGTTCATTGTCAATTATATCGATCGGATAGTGGAGAGCGTGCGTCGAAGTGAAGAACGGCTTTTGCGGGTCGAGCCGCCCCGCCTCGCGCTCACGCCGCACAAGCTCCGCCATCCACAAGCCGCTGTGGACGTACCGGACGTAGTTTCTGCCCTCCTGCGGCGAATCATGGTAGAGCCGCCCTCTGTAAGGCATCGCCTCGTTCATGTCTTCGCCCGTGAAGCGTGGCCAGCCGAACCCGAAGAAGTGGTAACCCTTGACCTCTCTGTGCCAGACATTTTCGTAAGGTTCGCCCCAGATGCGCTCCATCTCCGCACTGAGGTTGTGCGAGCCGAGACGAAGCTTCTTGTAGACAGCGGGATCTTTCGATTTCGCGACGCCCTTGGCCCACTCGTCGTCGCCGTAGATATCGTGGTTGCCCATCACCATCATGCTCATGGGACGCGCCCCGCTGCCGAACACCTTGTCGAACGCCTCCTTGTAGAACTCCATCTCGCGCACCATTCCGCAGTCGGTAATGTCGCCCAGATGCAGCACCGCGTCCGCGCCGTGCTTCTTAAAGTACCCGAGTGCCATCACAACCGCCGCATCGCCGTAAGTCCAGCCGTTGTGATCGTAGAATCTCACGCCGTCGTAGTGGCAGCGCATGTGCGTATCGCTCATGACGCCGAAGACGAGATTCGGATTCTTCTTCGGCTTCCAGCCGCGCGGTGCCGCGAAAAGTCCGCCCGGCAACGCCAGAAACCCCAGCGCCGAGGAGATCGAGTGCAGCGGCAGAGTCTTCCCCACAAACGAGCCCGTGTTTGTTGAGAACGTATTCACAGGTAAGCAGTTTGTTCCTACAGATGCGGCACTTGCA
>JAZSLQ010000237.1:0-34568 GCA_045535455.1 Kiritimatiellia bacterium
AGCCATGTCGTTCTGTGAGCCAAGGAGTTGAATACAAATTTTGTCTTCCTAAGACCGCTTGGCCTCCGACTTGATCGTCGACTTCTGCAGGAAGACCTGCCCCGCGTTCTACCGCAACGTCCACCTCATGATGTCGCGCCCCGACCTCTACATCGAGAAGTTCGTCGCCGCCGGCGCGCAGACGCTGCAGATTCACGTCGAAGCGGACTGCGATCTACACGTCGAGCTGAAGCGCATCAGGGCGCTTGGCGTGAAGCCGGCGATCGTGCTGAACCCAGAGACGAATGTCGAGATACTTCGTCCACATCTTGACGAGATCGACGAGGTGCTTGTGATGACGGTGCATCCCGGCTACGGCGGGCAGAAGTTCATCGCCGAGTGTCTTCCGAAAGTCACGTGGCTAAGGGAGCAATGCCCCGATCTCGACATCATGATAGATGGCGGTGGAAATGCCGAGACGATTCCTCTCGCGGCGAAAGCGGGCGCAAACCAGTTCGTCGCCGGCTCCTATCTCTTCGGCAAAAGCGACATGCGCGCGGCGGTTTCTGACTTGAGATCAAGAATTAACCATGGCCAAAAAAGTGAGTAAAAGAATTCTATTGGGCGTCACCGGCTCGATCGCGGCCTACAAGGCGGCGGAGCTCGTGCGGCTCTTTGTGAAGAACGGCGACGAAGTGCGCGTCGTGATGACACCGGCGGCTTGCGAGTTCGTCTCGCCGCTCACCTTCCAGACACTTTCGCGCAATCCTGTCTACGTCGAGGAGTTCAAGCGTCCCGCGGAGTGGCGCCCCGAGCACATATCGCTCGCCGACTGCGATATCGCAATCGTTGCGCCTGCGACTGCAAACACAATCGCCAAACTGCGCTACGGTCTTGCCGACAACCTACTCACCTCTACTCTCCTCGCGACGCGTGCGCCAATCGCAATCGCGCCCGCGATGAACGACGGCATGTGGGAGAACGCGGTTACGCGCGAAAACATCGCCGCACTCGAGAATCGTGGCGTCAAGATTGTCGCGCCAGGATACGGCGAGCTCGCGTGCGGAACGAGCGGCCTCGGTCGCATGGCCGAGCCAGAAGAGATTTTCAAGGCCGTGGAGTCGATCGCGTGAAATTCGACATTCTTGTTGTCACCGCCTCAAATGAGGCGCAGGCACGCGGCTACCGTGCCATGGTCGCGCCGCTCGTCGGCTCGCTTGCAGAAAAAATTCTTGTTGTTCCCGATCCTGGCGGCAAGCGCGTCGGATCGCTCGGCAGCACAGTCGGCGTTCTCAAAAAACTTGGCGACGTCTCGAAGAAGCGTGTGCTCATCTGCCATTCCGGTGGCGACTCGAAGCGCCTTCCCTCGTACGCCGCGATAGGCAAGGCGTTTGTTCCTGTGCCCGACAGCCGCGGCAAGACGGTTTCCCTTTTCGAGCGCATCGTCGCGAACATGGAGCAGCTTCGACTTCCGAAGAGCGGCGTTCTCGTAGTCTGCGGCGATGTTGCGCCAGAGTTTGATTTTGACTCTTGCGATTTCTCAAAGAGCGGCGTCACGGGAGTTGCGTACTACGACTCGCCCGAAGAGGGATCGCGTCATGGCGTATATGTGCCGGAGAAGTTGGAGTCAAAAAATCGAACCTCACATATTGGTAGGGACGGCTCTCCGAGCCGTCCGCGGACGCCTGGGGACAGGCGTCCCTACCAAGTAAAATTCTTTCTCCAGAAGCCGTCGCCAGCTGCTGCAAAGGCGGCGGGAGCAGTGTGTCGTGGAAAGGTCGCCGTCGATACCGGCATTCTCTGGATCGATCCCGCGACTGCAAAGAAGATCGTCGCCGCTGGGTGGAAGATCGGCGACATCTACGATGAATTCGCGAGAGAACTTCTTAACGGCTTCGCGTCGTTCCACGTGAATGTCGTTCCGCGCTGCTCGTTCTTCCATATCGGTTCGACGCGCGAACTTCTTGCACGGCTCGGGAAGGGGTGCGAGTGGGTCGAGGGCTGCGCGACTCCGCGCGACGAAATGAAACTCGGCGGAAGAAACGTCGTCACTTTCGTGCCGAGGGAATTTGGCCAAATTAAGCTTGCCGAGGGCGAGTGCCTTACGTGCCTGCCCGTCGGCGGGAAGTGGATTCCAATCCGCTACTGTGTCGAAGACGATTTCAAGTCTGATGGCAAGTGGGATAAACTAAAGCTTGGGGAGATTATGAAGAAGATCGACCACAAGAAACTTCTTGCGCTTCGCAAGACGGAGGATTGCATCACGGTGGAACTGCCGCTTAGAATCGACTTCGCAGGCGGTTGGAGCGACACTCCGCCGATCTGCTACAAGATGGGCGGCGCTGTTTTCAATGCGGCGGTCACGCTAAACGGCGTTAAGCCCGTCAAGGTTCGTGTTCGGCGTCTTGCGGAGAAGGAAGTGCGCGTAGAAAGCGTCGACCTCGGGAAGTCGGGAGTTCTAAAGTCGCTTGCGGAAATCCGCGCCGCGAAAGATCCGCACGACTGGTGTGCGCTCGTAAAGAGCGCGCTTACGGTGACGAAGTTCGACTTCTCGCGCGGCGGGCTCGACATAAAGATTTCCGCCGACGTTCCCAAAGGCAGCGGCATGGGCACGAGCTCGATTCTCGGCGCGGCGCTCGTCACTGCGCTCGAACGCGTCGCGGGTCGCAAGCCGGAATGGAAACGTATTTCCGCGCTCACTCTCTCGCTTGAAAAGGAGATGGCGACGGGAGGCGGCTGGCAGGATCAAATCGGCGGCCTCGTTCCTGGCGTGCGCCTTGTTTCGACAACGCCGGGCAAAAGCCAGGATCCTTGCATGTCGCGTGTCTCGCCAAAATCCGAGGTGGCGTTCTCTAAATTCCTCAAGGAGCGCGCGCTCCTCTACTTCACGGGAAGAAAGCGCATGGCGCGAAACATTCTGCGCGGCGTGATCGGCTTCTTCGAGGAGAATCCCGACGACATTGCGCGCTCAATCGTGCGCCGGCTTAAGAGCGACGCTGAGCGTGCGTTTAAGGCCGTAGAGTCTTGCGACTGGGATTCGTTCTGCTCGGCAGTCAACGACTATTGGCTTTCCAAGAAGGCGCTCGACCCGGGGAGCACAAATCCGCTCGTCGAGCTGATCATCGCGCGAATGGCGCCGTGGATTTCCGCCGTTAGCTTGTGCGGTGCCGGTGGCGGCGGCTTTATGTTTGTCGTTGCGCGTTCGAAGGACGCGAAGGCGAAGATCAAGTCGGTTCTTGAAAAGCATCCGCCGATCAAGACAGGACGCTTCTTCGATTTTGAAATTGCAAATTAGCGTGTCACTTGAATTTTACGCTGGCATGATACCATTCTGTGCTTTGCTTGCATTGAGATTTTATTGAAATTGTGAATGGATGGAATTCGTGAACAATGAAGATAGTATATAGTATAAAGATCGAGCGATAAGAACCTTTCAGATTTTCAGCATGAAGACGATAGTAGTCATACCTACCTACGACGAGAAGGACAATGTCGGGCCAATGGCCGAGGCGGTGCTCAAGAACGACGTCGAGCTTCTCTTTGTCGATGACAACTCTCCCGATGGTACTGGGGCCGTAATAGACGAACTCGCGGCGAAGGAGCCGCGTATCCACGTTCTTCACAGGGGGAAGAAGGAAGGTCTTGGCCGCGCTTATGTAGCGGGCTTCTCAAGGGCGCTCGAGCTTGGCGCGGAGTTTATCGTGCAGATGGACTGCGACTTCAGCCATGATCCGAAGGACGTCGCGCGTCTCGTCGAGGCAATTACAACTCCTATTCCTTCCAAGCGATCAGAGGATCAGGACAACGCGAAAAAATTTCCCGATCTCGTCATTGGTTCGCGGTACGTTCCTGGTGGCTCGACGCCGGGCTGGCCTTTCAAGCGCCGTCTCATTTCGCGCGCCGGCGGAATCTTCATTCGCACAGTTACTGGAATGCCGGTCAGGGATCCGACTGGTGGCTTCAAGTGCTGGAGGAAGACGACGCTTGAGAAGATCGACTTTACATCTGTTGCGTCTGCTGGGTACTCTTTCCAATTGGAGATGAACCACAGGACGTGGAAGGCGGGGCTTTTCATCAAGGAGATTCCGATCGCATTTACTGATCGCGTCGTCGGCTACTCCAAGATCACCGCTGGCATTGCCAAGGAATCCCTCAAGATCGCCTGGCGCCTCCACCGCTAACTCCCATTGGGCGGAACGAAGCGGCCGAGATCTGTTACCGAGAACACCAACAAGATTTAGTTACTGAAAACGACAACATACAAGCGAAGCCCCATCGGGCGGAACGAGCGCAGCGAGTGAGTCCGATGGGCATACCAAAGCAAGATGGCGAATAATTTGAGATTGGCAAGGCAGCATCAAGAGCTGGAACGAGTTAAGCTACTCAGCCACCTCTTCGATCCTGACCCAGAGCACCCAGAGCGAATCGCTGATTCCGCCAAGAACTTGTCGCTTCCACCTGGGCTCAGAAGCCGCGCGGCGGCCGCCGAGGAATTCACCTCCTTTCTCAAGAGCGAATTCGGGGAAGTGCGCCGCCTCGCTGCTTCGGCGCTCGGCAAGATGGCCGCGGAAGGGGATTACTATTCGGAAGTCTTCATTCCACTACTCGCCGATCTCGTCAGGGACGACGAGAGGCCGCAGGTTCGGCAGTATGCTGCCAAGTCCATCGCCCGCTACGGAGAAAAATCGGTTTGCGCCCTTGATGCGCTAAAGGATGTAGCGCGCGAGGAGGGCGCTCCGTCATATTTGCGGAACGCTGCCGCAGATGCAGTGGCGGCCATACAGAGCGCGAACCGCGCGCGGCTAGCGCACAGGAAGAACTGGTGCACAAGGTGCAAGCGTTCGATTACCGACGAGGAATACATGGCAGGCATGGAGCGCTGGGGCCGGCCATATTGCCGTCACTGCCTGGATGAGCGCGAACTGGAGAACGTCAACTTCGAGTTCGTTGTAGAGGACGCCAAGAAGCGCAGAACGGAGGGCGGCGTCTCGGTGCAAAGCATTGGCGAGAAGAGGATCGCCGAGTTCCTTGAGGGCGAGGGGATTGCGTTCATGTACGACGAGCGCTATCGAATCGCTGGGGACGCCGTTGTCAGGCCGGATTTCTATCTGCCGGAGTTTGATGTCTATATAGAGTATTTCGGGATGGATACTCCCGAGTACATCAGGAACAAGGAGAGGAAGAAGTTCCTATACCAAAGGGCTGGGAAGAAGCTCATCTCCATCTCCTACAAGGACGACGGGCGGTTGATAGAGGTCTTGCGCGAGAAGTTGTCGAGATACTTTAGATTAAAGAACGACACTCCACCAGCCAGCAAATAGTCACGCAACCTTGGCTCCCCCCTAGTTCCTCCAGCGCTTCTACCGCCAACCCTTGGCCTGCCAATTAGTTGCTTACTTTGCCAACTATTTTCTGTTGGCAGCATCTATGTGATAGTTACCTTTTGGGAGACGAGTCCACTCACTCGCTGCGCTCGTTCCGCGGACTCGTCTGTCTCGTTTTCTCTCCCCTTGGCATCCTTCCTCTCTCTGCCTTATCTTCTCAAGTGGCAAGTTTCCTCTCCATCTGCCATCTTTCACCTTATCTTCTCAAGCGGCAAGTTTCCTCTCCATCTGCCATCTTTCACCTTATCTTCTTCAGCGGCAGGTTTCTTCTTCTCCAATGGATATTACCTCCACCATCGGGCGGAACGAGCGCAGCGAGTGAGTCCGACGGAATTCTATTGCGCACTCCTCGTTGGCTTTCCACAACCATTCTCCCCACTCCCCTACTTCCAACTATTTCCCAGGCTCGCTCCTCTATTGCCCCTCCTTCGGCTACTTTCTCCGCCTATCCTGGCTCGCTCTTCTATGGCCCCTCCATAGACTCATGTTTCCTTGCCATTCACTCCTCCACCCCGCGGCGATTTGGTATAATGTGCGCCATGAAGACCAAGCCGCTTTTCATCGTGATGTCCGCTCCGTCGGGGTGCGGAAAGTCAACGCTCATCGACATGCTCCTCCAGGAGTACCACGACATCGTCTACTCGATCTCCTGTACGACGCGCGCGCCGCGCGGCGAAGAGGAAGACGGCCTCGACTACCATTTCAAAACGAGGGAGCGCTTCGAGGAGTTGATCCGCGAGAACGCGTTCATCGAATACGCCAAGGTCCACGACAACTACTACGGTACCCTCAAGGCCCCCATCGAGGAAGTCCTCGCCGAAGGCAATTCGATGATACTGGACATCGACGTCCAGGGCGCGGCGAAGGTGCGCGACTACGTGCGCGCGCTCCCCAACAACGACCCGCTCAAGATTGGCTATGTCGACATCTTCATTCTCCCGCCCGATATGGAGGAGCTTCGCCGCCGTCTCGTCGGCCGCGGCACGGACGCGCCCGACGTTATCGAACGCCGCCTCGCAAATGCAGAAGGGGAGATCGCCCGCGCCGACGAATACATGTTCAAGGTGACGAACGACGACCTCGGCCACGCCTACAAGCGCCTCTGCGATCTCATCGACGCCCTGTCAGGCCGTATGTGACCTTGTGCCATTTGCGGCCAAGATCTCTTGCTGCGTTGCCCTTGGTTTTTTGCCGCAAAGTGCGCAGAGAGTCGCAAAGCATTTTGGGGTTTGGGTTAATGCCCCAGTTTCTTTGTGTCCTTTGTGTCCTTTGTGGCTAAAAGATTTTATGCCCGTGCCCAAGATGGGTAGGGGGTGCGGAGATCCATCGGGTCGCCCGAGACAGGGTGGTGGAATTTCGCCGCGAGAGCATGAAGGCAATGCCCCTTCATGTTCTCTACCGCAAACGCGCCATAGAGCCGGTCGTTCACGATGTGCATCCCCGCAAGCGCGAGCTGTGCGCGGATCTGGTGGGTGACTCCGGTGAAGATCGTGACTTCCAGAAGCGTCTGCTCTTCCGTCTCGGTCGATATGAATTCCACCGGCTTGAAATTCGTCACCGCGTGAAGCGGCTTCAGCCCCTCGCACTGCGCACGCGTCAGCCGGTTGTGGTGAATGTCGATCATCCGGCAGAAGGGTAGCGTCGGATCGTGGACCAAGTCGTTCTCGAGAGTTCCACCTGCCGCGACTGTTCCTTCGACGAGCGCGAGGTATGTCTTCTCTACCGTCTGCGCGGCGAACTGCCTGCGAAGGTTCTCGAACGCCTCTGCCGTTCGCGCGACAAGGACGAGCCCAGAGGTGTCGGCGTCGATGCGATGCACCGCGCCCGCGAGAAGGGGTCTGTCCCCGAGCGGAATGCACTCGGGATGGCGCACGACGACGCCGTTCATCAGCGTCCCAAGCTCTGAGCGCTTCAGCGGCTGCACTGGCATGCCGCTCGGCTTGTCGTAGGCGAGAAGGGCGTCATCCGCGAAGACCTCGCGCAGTCGGACTGACGGATCGGGCGCGACTACGTTGTCGCTCGCTTCCGCGAGCTCGCGCACTTCAATCGTCTCGCCACCGCGGAGCTTCAGCCCCTTCGCCGCGCGACGCCCGTTGACGAGCACGGCACCCGATTCGACGGCCTCGCGAACAAACGCCCGCGTACTCGTCGGGAAATGCAAAAGAAGGGCGGCGTCCAAACGCACGCCGCCCTCTTTTACCTCTATGCTCTTATCTCTAATCACTAATCACTGACCCCTAACTCCTGACCCCTATTCATACCTGTCCATGATGGTTGGCGCGACAGGAGCCATGCCTTCCCACGACTTGTTGGACGACCACGGAAGATCGGTGTCTTCCGCGGTGTCCGCTATGCACCCGGCGAGGTGCCCGAGCGCCGCCGCCGCCGCGAATCCGTAAAGGAGTTTCACGGGCGACGAAACAAGCGAGCGAAGCAGAGAGAACATAGTCGAGTGTCTCTGTCTCGTCAGTCGGCGAAGATCACGTCGTCTGGCTTGATCTCATCCTGTTTCCACTGGCCGAGGATGTCGCAGATGATGTAGTTCTTCTCGCGGACTTCCTGACGGAGGCGGATGCGGCCGATGAACTCGCCGGCTTCGCCATGGAAGCCAGGACGCTTCACGCCGAGCTCGATGTTCGGAATCGGGTGGTCGAGGTTGTCGCCCTTGAGCTCCTTCATCGTCTTGGCGTCGAACTCAACGATGGCGAACATGTTCTCGTTGTCCGCTTCTACGACCTTGCCCTTATCGCCGGCCGGGAGCGACGTGATGCTGTTGGGGTCGCCGGTGTTGCGCTGGCGTTCGTTGATCATCTGCTGGATCAGCTTCTTCAGCTGTTCGACGAGTTTCTGGCTCTTCTCAAGTTCGTCTTTCGCCGCAGCCGTCTCGTCCTGTGCCGTCACGACCTCGTCCTTGAGCGAGGTGATTTCGGCATTGAGTTCGTCGATCTGGGCCTTGATCTTGACGATCTGGTTCTCGAGGTCCGCCTTGACCTCCTCAAGCTTGGTGATCTTCTCGTTCTTCTCGACAATCGTCAGCTTGTCCTGGCGGGCGACCGGCTTAAGCTTGTTGAGCTCCTCGACCTGTTCGTCGACAATCTTGTGGAGCTTGACGAGCTCTGCGCGCGTCGTGTCGAGCTTCGTCCTCATCTTCGACGCCCCGTCAAGGAGCTGTTCGAGGAGTTCGCGCTCCGTGCCGGGGCCCTTCGTCTCGGGGACGTTGCCGTCCATGACGATGTTGCCCTCGAAGTCCAGCACATAGACGTTGCGGAGCTGCTTCTTCGTCTCCTGGTTGTCCCAGCTGAACGTTTCGAGGTTCGCCTGCTCGAGGTACGCATTGTAGTCCTCGAGGACATTCTCGGTCTCGGGAATGTCGACGATCTTCGCCTCTATTGGCGAGATGTCCTTCTTGGTCTCAGCGGTCACGTCCTTGTTGGGCTCGACCTTTTCGACCGTGCTGGCGATCTTGATGACATATTCCTCCTGCAGACGGTTGCGGTCTGTCAGAAGCGTACGTTTCTTGTTCAACTCGATCTCGAACCACAGGGCCGCTGCCGAGAGTATCAGAAACAAGTACACGAGAACGTGCAGTGCTTTATTCATATGAGTATATTCCTATACGTGACTGTAAAATGATACACCATTTCCGTTCTAAACGCAACCGTTTTTTGGTAGAATATGCGGCATGAATTTTCAAGTCCTAAAAACGGATACGCGCACGAGGGCACGGCTGGGGCGGCTTTTTACCCCCCATGGCACCGTCGAAACCCCCGTTTTTATGGACGTTGGCACACTTGGCACGGTCAAGGCGCTGGAGCCGCGCGACCTCAAGGAGCTGGGGGCGCAGGTCATCCTCGGCAACACCTACCACCTCATGTTGCGCCCCGGCGCGGACGTCCTCGCGGCCGCCGGCGGGCTTCACCGCTTCATGGGCTGGGACGGGCCGATCCTCACCGATTCGGGTGGCTTCCAGGTCTTTTCGCTCGCCCGGATGCGCAAGATCACCGAGGAGGGATGCCGCTTCAACTCGCACATCGACGGCCACGAGTTCTTCCTCGGGCCGAAGGAGTCGATGGAGATGCAGCGCGTCATCGGCTCGGACATCGCGATGGTCTTTGACGAATGCCTGCCCTATCCATGCGAGCGCGACAGGGCCGAGAAGTCGGTCGAGCAGACCTTGCGCTGGGCGCAGGCCTCTAAGGACGCGCCGCACGCCGACGGCCAGATGGTCTTCGGAATTGTCCAGGGCGGAGTCTACGACGACATCCGCCGCCACTGCGCCGAGGAGCTCGTCAAGATCGGCTTCGACGGCTACGCGATCGGTGGCGTCTCAGTAGGCGAGCCCGAGGAGTTCATGTACAAGGCGGTCGACGCGTCTGTGCCGTATCTCCCCGAGGACAAGCCGCGCTACGTGATGGGGCTCGGCGTCATGCACCAGATGGCCGAGTGCGTCGCGCGCGGCATTGACATGTTCGACTGCGTGATCCCAACGCGTATCGCCCGCCACGGCACGGCGATCACGCGCCACGGCAACGTCGCGATCAAGGCGGCGAAGTGGGCGTTTGACCAGGGGCCCGTCGAGGAAGGGTGCGAGTGCTACTGCTGCCGCAACTTCTCGCGAAGCTACGTTCGCCATCTTCTCGCGTGCGACGAGATTCTCGGGCTTCGACTTCTCACGATCCACAACGTCTGGGCGCTCAACCGCTTCATGAAGGAGATGCGCGCCGCAATCGACGACGGAACTTTTTTCGATTGGAAAGAACAAGTAAAGAAGGACACAAAAGAAAATGAATAACTGCATTATGCTCTGCGACGCCGCGCCTGCGGCTCCCGCTCCCGCGGCTCCCGCCGCCGCTCCCGCCCAGCAGTCTGGGTTCGGGATGATGGTTCCCATGCTGCTGATCCTCGCGATCTTCTATTTCATGATGATCCGCCCCCAGCAGCGCAAGGAGAAGGAGCGCCGCAAGATGATAGAGGAATTGCGCGCTGGCGCGAAGATCGTCTTCGCCGGCGGCATCATCGGCACCATCATCGAGGCGACCGAGAAGACGTTCAAGGTCGAGACCGCAAGCGGCACCGAGATGGAGATTCTCCGCAGCTGCGTCCAGGGTGCTGTGACTCCCGAGGGGGCCGCTGAGGCCAAGTAGTCGTCGCCAATGGCTTTCGCCCAGGGCAAGTTCGGCATCGAGTACAACTCAAACCCGATAGACGAAGAGTCGTCGGGCGCGGGTTGGCTTGTAGCCATCATTGTCCTCGCGGCGATCGCCGTCCTTGCTGCGGCTGGCGTCAGGCGGCTCATTTCGTCGCCTGACGCTGACGATGGCGACGGGCGCGTCGGAGACACGCCCCCACCAACAACCGTAGTGCACGTCGACGAAAAGTCCAAGTCGGCAGGGACGTCTCCCCAAGGCGACCGCAGCGGACAAGTCGGAGACGCGCCACTGCCGCCCAAGCCGCCGCCGCTTCCGCCGGGCGCGGAGCGCAATCGCCCGCGCGTCGCGCAGAATCTCCTGTTGAAGCTCGAGAAGGCCGAGGCCGCGCACGACGTCGAACTCGCCGTCTCTACGATCGAGCAGCTGCGTGCGCTTCCGGGCGAGGCGGTCGCCGATCTCGACAACTCTCTCGCGCGGCGACTCGGAGAGCACAACATCCGCCGTCTCTTCGTTGGCAAGAACCGCCAGTGGGTCAAGGAGGTCGTCGTCAAGCGCGGCGACTCCGCGACGCGCATCGCCTTCGAGAACGGCTCTACGCTCGCCTCGCTTCTGAAGCTCAACGAGCTTCCGTCCGCAGACCGTCTGCGCATAGGACAGAAACTCGATGTCATGGACCATCCTCGGTTCACGATCGTCGTCCACCGCGCGGCGAAGTACGCAGACCTCACGCTGAAGGGCAAGTTCTTCAAGCGCTACGACATCATCGCCCCCGTTCGTGCGGCCGAGGGCAACTACGAAACGCCCGCTCGGCTGCGCGCGTTTCTCGCGGAGAAGGGCATTGCGCTTGCACCCGCCGACAGTGCGGAACTCGACATGCTCGTTCCCGCGAAGTCGTCTCTGCTCGTCTCCGAGCTCTGAGCCAAATTCATATTCAATTCATTTTTCTTTCCGCGGAATATGATATGATGACTCCGTGAACAGGAGTCTGTCAATTGCAAATGAGTTCGAATGGCTTGCACTCTGCGCGTCGCTCGCGCTGGGCGAGTGGTGCGCGTTCGGCGCATCGATCCTATCGCCTCTCTGGCCGCTCGCGACATTTGTCGCAGTGGTCGCGCTCGTCGCTTATCTTGCTTTCTCGTGTCGCGCTTCACGCCTCGTCCTTGCGTTTGCAATCGGCTTTGCCATCGCGCTATTCGCCGCGCAGTCGAGGAAAGAAATCTTGGACGAAGCGCATGTCCTCGGTTGTGGCCGTCCTTTCGTGCGCGAGTTTCGCGTAGAGAGTGGAGTGCGCGCGACGCAAGGCAAAGACGGCGCTCGCTGGGCGTCGTTTGCGAGTTCCGCAGGTTCGCTCAAAGTTCGCGTGATCTTCCCGCTCGACGATGCCACGCCCTTGCCGCAGGTCGGCGATACGTGGAAGTGTGCGGGCTGGCTTGAACGCACGAAGGGCGACGACTTCTCCTTTCGCCGCAAGCTTTGGGTCAAGGGGAAGGGAACGTTCGCCAGCCGCGTCGGCCGCGGCAAAGGTGCCGCGCTTCTCGTCGCGCTTCGCGAAGACCTCTCGCGTCGCATGGGAATCGGGCTTCCGCAAAACTGCGTTGCCGCAGACTTGAATCGCGCGATACTTCTTGGAGAACGCGCACGCATGCGAAGGGCCGATCGCGACGCATTTGCCGCGGCCGGCACGATTCACGTCTTTGCGATATCAGGACTTCACGTGATGCTTGTCGCGCATGCGTTCGCGTTTCTTCTCGCACTTGTGGGATGTCCGTTCCGTTTTCGTGGTTTCGTTCTCGTTCCTGCGCTCTGGGTCTATGTCGCGATGACAGGTGCGAGTCCGAGCGCGGTGAGGGCGGCGTCGATGGCGAGTTTGTATTTTGCCGCGCCGATTTTCTGGCGAAGGCCTGATGCGCTTGTCGCGTGGTCTCTGACTTTTCTCGTTGTCTATGGAACAGATCCGACGAAGCTCTTTGATACGGGGTGCGCACTTTCGTTTGCGGTGATGCTCGGGCTTTTCTTCTGGGGGCGGTTTGTGGCCGAGCGCGTCCGCGGCAGATTTGCCGCGACGCTCGTCATGACCTTCGCGGCGTGGGCAGTCGGGACGCCGATTGCGGCGCATGCGTTTGGCCGCGTGACACCGGGGGGAATTGCCGCAAACCTGCTTCTCCTTCCGGCGGCGGGCGCGAGCGTCAAGGCGGGAATCGCGGGGATTGTCGCGAGCTTCGTCTCCGACCGGCTCGCCGCGCACGTCAACAACTTTGCCGCGCTTCTTGCAGGAACGATGGCCGACGTCTCGCGTCTCGTCGCCGCGATCCCCGGCGCCAACTTCACCGTCGAGCCGTGGCCGCTTTCCGTCTGCGCCGCCTGGTACCTCGCCCTCGCCCTCCTCCTCTGGCTGCTTCAAAGAAGAAGGAAGAAAATTTAAAGCAACCCTTTTTCGCGGAGCGAGTCGAGCGTTTCTGCAAGGCGCTCGCGCTTGAGCCGAGTCTCATCTTCGGCGTTCGCGAAAAGCGACGGCGCGTCGTCGCCAGGCGAGTCCTGTATGTTCGTCACGCCAAAGCCGATGAGCCGTATCGTCTTCGGCCTGCGATTCGCCGGCCACTCTCGGTCGAAGAGCGCAAGCGCCGCCTCGCGGAACGCAATGTCGTCGCGTGCCGGGTGCGCGAAGGGCGATTGCCTCGTGATCGTGTTGAAGTTCGCGTCGCGGATCTTGATCCTCGCAGTCTTCGCCCATCTTGTCGCGCGGCGAAAGCGCCGCCCTACGTCCGTCACGAGTTCGAGCAGCGTCTCGCGCACCGTCTCGCGGTCGTAGGTGTCTTCGTCGAAAGTGTGTTCGCGCGACACCGACTTTTCCTCGCCGGGTTCCCAGTACACCCTGTCGTCGGAAATCCCGAACGCCATGTCTATGAGATCGTCCGAGACGAGCGGATTGCCGCGCCCGAGTCGCTGCAAGTCGCCGCATGTCGCGATGCCGTAGGGCTTGAGCGATTCGACCGTCTTCTTTCCCGCGCCCCAGAGGACGCCTATCGGCTTGTCGCGCAAGAATGCCGCGATCTCGTCCGGCCCAAACGGCATGAGCGTAAAGCCGTCCGGCTTGTTCTGCTCGGAACCGATCTTCGCGAGAAGGCGGTTTGGCGCGATGCCGACCGAACACGTCACTCCGCAGACTCGGCGTATCTCCGCCCTGAGCGCCTCGCCGAGCGCCTTCGCCCTCGCGCGCGCGCCCGCGTGCTTTTCTCCGTAGAGATGGAGCGAGCCAGTTATGTCGAGAAACGCCTCATCTACCGAGACCCCCTCGACATACGGCGTGTAGTGCGAGAATACCTCGAACGCCTTGTCCGAGACTTCCTGGTACGCTTCCATGTGCGGCCGGACGAAAATCGCATGCGGGCAGAGCTGGTAGGCCGTTCTCGACGGCATGGCGCTTCTGATGCCGAACTTCCGCGCCTCGTAGGAACACGTCGACACGACCCCGCGCTCGTGCGGCCCCGAGCCGACAATGAGCGGCTTCCCGCGCCACTCGGGGTGCGAGAGCAGCTCTACCGACGCAAAGAACGCGTCCATATCGACATGCAGGATCACGGCCATGCGACGATTATAGCATATAATGGTATAATATCCGCGATGAAACGTCCGGAGATTCTCGCCCCCGCCGGGGACTTCACTTGCCTTAAGGCCGCGATCGACGCAGGCGCCGATGCCGTATACTTCGGGCTCGGCACCTTCAACATGCGCGCTCGGAGCGGAGTCAACTTCAAGGAATCCGACCTTCCCGAGATCGCGCGCCGCTGCGGAAAGGTGCGTCGCTATCTCGCCCTCAACGCGATCATGTTCGAGGACGAGATGGAAATGGTCGAGAAGACGATTGTCGCCGCGAAGCCGTATGTCGATGCTTTCATCGTCTCGGACTGGGGCGTCGTCTCGCTCTGCAAAAAACATGGCGCGACCTTCCATGTCTCTACGCAGATGTCGACGTCGAATTCGGAAGCTGTGAAGTTTCTCGTCTCGCAGGGCGCGTCGCGCATTGTCCTCGCGCGCGAGTGTACTCTCGCCGAGGTGAAGCGCATCTGCGCGTCGTCGCCCGTTGAGATTGAATGCTTTGTCCACGGTGCGCAGTGCGTCGCGGAATCGGGCCGCTGCTTCATGAGTCACGACGTTTTCGGTAAGAGCGCCTGCCGCGGCGAGTGTGTCCAGCCGTGCCGACGTCGCTTTCTCGTCAAGGCCGTCGATCTCTATGAAGACGCTAACGGAAATCCTGTGCATGCCGACGCGAAGGCGCAGTATATCGTCGAGCCGCACACAGTCCTTTCCGCGAAGGATCTCTGCTCTTTAGGTTTCATCGACAAGTTGATTGACGCCGGGATTGGCTCTTTCAAGATAGAGGGTCGCGCGCGTAATGCCAATTACGTTATGACGACGGTGCGTTGCTACCGTCGCGCCGTCGATGCGGTTCTCGCGGGAACATACACTCCCGAGTTAGTGCAGAAGCTGACCGAGGAAGTAAAGACGGTGTTTCACCGCGAGTTTGCTGACGGTCTTTATTTCGGCCGCCCCGGCGCACACCAGTTCGCCGATAGCGAAGACTCTCTCGCTACGACCGTGAAGCGGCATGTCGGCATAGTGATCGACTACTTCCTCAAGGCGGGGATAGCGCAGGTGAAGATTCAGGATCACGCGATCCGTCCGGGCGACGCGCTCCAGATTCACGGGCCCACCACCGGCGTCGTCGAACTTACGCTTGGCGAGCTTCGCCGCGACGACGATATGCCTGCCGTCGGCGAGAAGGGAACGTGGGTCACGTTCAAGTGTCCGCGCTGCCGCGTCGGCGACAAGGTGTTCTTCATCGAACAACGGATTTGATATAATATCGACACAAGGAAAATTCCACAGTATCACCATGAAAAAAATTATCATTACCGTAATCGGCAAGGATTCCGTTGGCATTCTCGCAAAGACCTGCACCTACCTCGCCAGGGAGCATATCAACATTCTCGACATCAGCCAGACCGTCACCGGCGGTTTCTTCAACATGATGATGATCGTCGACGCGGCGAAGTACAAGAAGACCTTCGACAAGCTTGGCGCTGAGCTCGCCCGCCTCGGAACTGGCATGGGCATGAAGATTCGCTGCCAGAAGAGCGAGATTTTCGAGAAGATGCATCGTGTGTAAGAAGTTGGAGTTCAAAGTTCGAGTTCGAGAAAGGAATTTAGAATTCCATTCTCCAACTCAAGACTCCAACTCCAACTCGAAACATTAAATCAACGGGCAAATGAAATGATTAACATCTCAGAAGTTCTTGAGACGAACCGGATGATTCTCGAGGAGAACCTCGACGTCCGGACGATCACGATGGGCATCTCGCTGCTTGACTGTGCAGACTCGTCCGTCAAGAAGACGTGCGACAAGATCTACGCGAAGATAACGCGTCTCGCGAAAGACCTCGTGAAGACTGGCGACGACATCGGCCGCGAGTTCGGCGTGCCAGTCGTCAACAAGCGCGTATCCATCACGCCCGCAGCAATCGTCGGCTCGTCCTGCTGCAAGAAGCCCTCCGACTTCGTGAAGATCGCGAAGACGCTTGACCGCGCGGCGAAGAAACTAGGCATCAACTTCATAGGCGGCTACTCCGCGATTGTCTCGAAGGGAATGACGCCCGCAGACGAACTTCTCATCCGCTCGATTCCCGCCGCGATGGCCGCGACCGAGCGCGTCTGCTCGTCCGTTAACGTCGGCTCGACGAAGACCGGCATCGACATGGATGCCGTGCGGCTCATGGGAGAAATAGTGAAGGAGACGGCAGAGAAGACGAAGAGCCGCGGTTCGATCGGCTGCGCGAAGCTCGTCGTCCTCTGCAACGCTCCCGACGACAATCCGTTCATGGCCGGCGCGTTCCACGGCGTGAGCGAAGCGGATGCGGTGATCAACGTTGGCGTCTCGGGACCTGGCGTTGTCAACCACGTACTGCGGCACACTTGCCGCGGAGTTGGCTTCGAGACTCTTTGCGAGACGATAAAGAAGACGGCGTTCAAGATTACGCGCGTCGGACAGCTCGTTGCGCAGGAAGCGTCGAAGCGTCTCGGCGTTCCCTTCGGCATCATCGACCTCTCGCTTGCGCCGACGCCGGCTATCGGCGACTCGGTTGCAGACATTCTGAGGGAGATCGGCCTTGAAGAACCAGGCGCGCCAGGAACGACTGCGGCGCTCGCGCTTCTCAACGACCAGGTGAAGAAGGGCGGCGTGATGGCGAGCTCTTACGTCGGCGGACTTTCGGGCGCGTTCATTCCTGTCTCCGAAGACCAGGGGATGATCGACGCAGTGAACGCCGGCGCTCTCACCATCGAGAAGCTTGAGGCGATGACGTGCGTCTGCTCCGTAGGACTCGACATGATTGCCGTTCCCGGCTCGACTTCAGCCGCGACAATCTCCGGCATAATCGCCGACGAAGCGGCGATAGGAATGGTCAACCAGAAGACGACTGCGGTGAGAATCATTCCCGTCGCGGGGAAGAAGGTCGGCGACTCGGTGGAGTTCGGCGGGCTTCTCGGCCACGCGCCGGTGATGCGAGTGTCGAAGTTCTCGTGCGAGAAGATGATCGCGCGCAAGGGTCGCATCCCCGCGCCGATTCATTCGTTTAAGAACTAAATTGGTAGAGCCAATGGTTTTTAGCCACAAAGGACACAAAGAAATCTGCGGAAAATGAACACCATGATAGCCGCCACCGTTTACTGCATCGTAGGATGCAACACTGGCTCGCCCGACAAGGATGCGCTCAAGGTTCTCGAGTGCGATACCGAGACGGGCGCGGTGAAAATCGTGCAGTCGGTCAATGGCTGCGAGGGAGCGACATACTTTCAGATTTCCAAGGACGGGAAGACGCTTTATTCCGCCATCGGGGAGAAGGTCGAGAATATGTCGCGCGGGACAATCGTCAAGTTCGATCTCGACGATCACCGCATCGGCAAGATGACGCGCCTCGCGAAACTCCCTTGCGAGACGCCGTGCCACATTTCGCTTACGCCTGACGAGACGCGCGTCGCCTTTGCCGCCTACAGCTCGGCGACATGCGGCACAGTCGGAATCGACGGCAAGGACCTCAAGACCTTCGTCTTCCCCGACGACGACATGGGCAGCAACAGGAAGCGTCAGAAAAAGGCCTTCGCCCACCAGACGTTTCATCTCGACCCCAGGGGCAACGGTCGCGGTGAGATGGGCGTCGTTGATCTCGGCTGCGACCGCGTCTGGTTTTTCGACCCGAAGACGATGAAAAGGCGGAGAGACATTTCCATCAAGGCGGATCGCGGGGACGGACCTCGCCATGCGGTGTTTCTTCCGCGTAGCCTGAACAAAGTCCTCTACATCGTCAATGAACTGGGCAGCTCCGTTTCCCAGTATGCCTTCGACGGCGCAAAGTTCTCGCTGCTGGGCAAGGCGTCGATGCTTCCGGACGGCTTCAACCGGTGGGAGCCCGACGGCGAGAACCTTGCCACCAAGGCCGCGGCAATCAAGCTCACCGCCGACGGCAAGATTCTTATGGCGTCGAATCGCGGATACGACTCCATCGCGTTCTACGAGGTTGAATTGCTTGGCAAGCTCAAGCTACGCAACATCGCGAAGCTGACAGGCAAGTTCCCGCGCGACTTCGAGCTTATGCCTGGCGAGAAGTTCATGGTCGTAGGGCACAAGATGTCGAACGAGATTCAGGTCTATGCATTCGACCGCGAGAAGTGCGAGCTTAAAGCCGTTGGTGAGCCGATTCCCTGCTGGCGCCCGCTGTGCTTCAAGTTCCTGAAATAAAAAACAAGATTGGGAAAACAACAAACCTAAAGGCGGCAGTTAAATTTTAACGCAGAGACGCGTAACCGCCGCGCAAGCGGGGCTCGCGATTCGTAGCGAGCCAAGCCGAACGGAGTGAGTGCCGAGAGACGCGAAGTGCGCAGAGAAAGATAGAGCGACTCTGCGTTAAAAATCAATACCCCAGACGAATAAATTATAATGACGCTGATAATAGAGAATGGTTTGATTGTTGATGGCTCGGGGAAGCCCGGGTTCTATGGCGACATTGTCATTGACGGCGACAAGATCGTCGATGTTGTCGGGGAACCTTCAACTTTCAACTTTCAACTTTCAACTTTTAACTCTATTGACGCCACAGGTTGCATCGTCAGCCCGGGCTTCATCGACGCTCACGCGCACTCCGACGCCTACCTCGTCCTCGAGCCAGACGCGCCGTCGAAAATCTCTCAGGGCATCACGACTGAAATCAACGGCCAGTGCGGCGGCTCGGTTGCGCCGCGCTATGGCGAAGCGCGTCTCTCCAGCGACTGGGCGACGCTGCTTGGCTCTCGCCTCACATGGCGCTCGCTCGCTGAATACCGCGCAGTCCTCGAAGCGGCGAAGCCGGCGATAAACACAATTCAGTTTGTCGGTCACAACACGCTCCGCTCTTCCGTCGTCGGTTATGCCGGACGCGCGGCGACGAGTGACGAGCTAAAGGAGATGCAACGCCTTCTCGCCGAGTCGCTTGACGCCGGCGGCTGGGGTCTCACGACTGGACTCATCTACCAGCCGGGAAAATATTCGACGCCTGAAGAAGTCGTCGCGCTTGCAAAAGTCGCCGCGGAGCGCGGCGCATTCTACGCGACGCACATGCGCTCCGAGGGTGACAGGATTCTCGAGGCGATTGACGAAGTTATAGACCTCGTGCGGGCGACTGGAATACGCGCGGAAGTCTCTCACCTCAAGACGAGCGGCAAGCGCAACTGGCACAAGATCGACGCAGTCCTTGAGAAGATCGAGAACGCGATTGGCGAAGGACTTCTTCTCGGAAGCGACCGCTATCCGTTTTGCGCGGCGGGAACTGATCTCGACATCGTTCTTCCCGACTGGGCGCAGGAAGGTGCCGCGCCCGCGGAGATGGCACGATTTGCCGATCCCGCGACGAGGGCGAAAATCGTCGACGAGATCAACGCGTCAGACCGCGACTGGTCGACAGTGATGATCGGCGGAACATGGAGCGAATCCACCAAACCCTTTAGCGGCCAATCTGTCTCCGAAATCCTGTCCCGGACGTCCCGGTTGTCCCAGTCGTCCCGGAACCTTTCGTCACCAGGCGAACTAATCTGCCACATCCTCGAGCTTGACGGCTGCAAGACTGGCGCGTTCTTCTTCGGGATGAGCGAAGAGAACCTCGACAAAATTCTCTCTCGTCCGTGGATCGTTCCTGGGAGCGACGCGTCTCTTCGTGCGCCGTGGGGACCGCTTGGCGCGGACCACCCGCATCCTCGCGCCTACGGAACGATGCCGGAGTTCTACCGCCGCGTGCGCGCGCTCGGCGTTTCGCGTGAAGAAGCGATTGCGCGCATGACTTCCGTTCCCGCGCGGCGCTTCGGCATCGCGCATCGCGGCGTGATCGAGAAGGGCGCGTTTGCCGACATCGCAATCTGGAAGGAAGATGAGTTCTCTTCTTCTGCGACATACGTCGAGCCGCACAAGTTCTCTCGCGGAGTGAAAGCCGTCCTTGTGAACGGCGCGGTGTCGTATACAGAAGGAAAGTTTTCAGCTAATAGAACTGGAAGATTCTTGGAGAGAATATAACGTAAGTATGCTTTACCTTCTTGCCAAGCATGTTGTCTCTTCTTCGCTGGCTTTCTTCGGCTCGCTTTTCGCTTTGCTTTCGCTTGCCGCGCTTCTTCGTATTTGCCGCCGTCCGATAGTAAAGCTGCCCGCCTCGACTCTCGTCGTGCTCTCCATTTTTGCGGTCATATCGGCCGGCGTCGCCGACAAGATACGCGGCAACGCGTCAGATAATGCACCCCAGATACGCGAGGTGGGCGATCCTGGCGAGTTGGGCGAAACTGGCGTCACGAATGATGTGCCGCGTTTCCTGTTCTCGCTCGTTGAGCGAGGCACCAATGGCGTCGAGCTTGCTGCGGCTTGGACGACGAACGACGTATTCGCCGCCGTAGGGCTTTATTACAGGCCTAGTCTTGAGTCGAACGAATGGAGCCGCATAGATCTGCGCCTTGACGTTGCGAATGCGACCAATTGCGCGTGGACGATCACCGATCCCATCATCGTCACGAACGCCGCCGGCTTCTTCCGTGCGAAGGGATTCATCGATACTGGTGACGACGACTCTGACGGCGTGTCGAATGTGCGCGAGTTGTCGATCGGAACTGATCCCGACCTCGCGGATACAGACGGTGATGGGATCCCTGACGGCGAGGAGATGGGCTACGCGACGATTCTTCGGGACGGTGATTTCTTGTGGCTGAACGCATCCAATGGCGTAGCCGGTGTCTCGCGCTATAGGAGCGTGTCGGGCTTTTGGGGATTCCTATGGCTGATAGGAGAGTATCCGATGACGTTGCTGGGGCGCGGCTGCAACGAGCTGGACGTCTTTGTGGACGGATTCGTCATGGTCTCGCGCGATGGCGACGATCTGGAGCCTTTCGATGGACTCTGGGACGAGGACGGCGACCTTCGCCGCGATGTGCGCTCCGGCGGGGCGGTAGTCGTGGCGGGGCTGAACTGCGACATGGACGCAACGCCAGGCCGCAGCCTTGCGGTTGTCGAGACGAACGGCGCAAGCTACGCTGTCTACCGCGCCGAGTCCCAGACCGCCCGCGTCGCCGGGCTGTCCGGTTCTCGCTCCGTGACCTACGAGGTGATCTTCCCGTTTGGCGAGCCGGACACGGTATATGTCAGTTATCTAGACGTTGGCGACTCCGTTGCCGCGCTCGACATGGACCTTGGCGTGCAGTGCCCGTCCATGCGCTCCGTGCTTGACACTAATGAGCTCTACACGGTGCTCGCGCCGCCCGGCGCCCTCCGTTCGCGCACGACGGTTAAATACTTCCTCGGCCGCAACACCGACCCGCGACTCCTCGACACCGACGGCGACGGGATTCCCGACGGGTTCCCGCGCGTCTCCGAGTTCGATGCAGATGGAGATGGCCTTGCGGATTCGCTCGATCCCGAGCCGACGGTCTATGGCGGCGACTTCCACGGCCAGTCCACGGCGTGGATCGCGGCAAGCTTCACGAACGCCGAGGAGATCATCCAGGAGGGGTACAGCAACTGGGTCGCCCGCATCGGTTCGCTGGCATCTTCCAACGGAATCTACGAGCTTTCAGTAGTCGTTCCGCAGAATGCACCCTCCGCCACGCTCGTTAGCGTTGGCGACTTTCAGGTCGTGGCTGAGCCAGGCGCGGACCTGCGATTCCCCGTAGAGAAGGACCGCGATGTAACGGTTTCGTTTTCCCCGCAGCTTGCCGCCGATCCGCAGTTCGCCGTTTGCGGAATCCAGGACGGGCATTTTGGCGTCGCCGCGGTCAGCGAATGGCTTGAATACGTCGTGAGGTTCGAGCCTGATCTTGTGGTCAATCCAAGCAAGCTGTACATCACAGGTGGTTCGGCCAATGGGCCCACTGCGCTGTCGGCATTCGTTGATCTTCCCGTACCTGTGTCGTATAGCTGGCGGGACGTGGCTGGGATTGCCACGTTCATGAATGCAGGATTGCCGTCGACATACGCCCTGGGCGTGACGAAGGATTCGCAGCTCGAAGTGGAGGCGACGGCGGCGGGCGGCTACGTTGCCACGGGCCGCGTTGTGATCGTCGCATACGACTATCTTTCCCAGGGGATGGTCGGCGCGTCATGTCCTTCGGTCGTGTTTCTTAATGACGACAGCGACAACAACAACGTCATACCAGACCGGCAGGAGCAACGCCTTTCGGTCGACGACGACGAGTTGGTCCCCGTGTCGTTTCGATACGAGGGCGACAATCCAGCGGTGGAGACCCTTCGTCTCAGCGCTGTCAGCGGCTCGGCCAAGGTCCGGTTTTGGAGCGACATGCGGAAGACCTCGCGAGTTCAACTGCCCGCCGTGTTCCCAACGAATGGAGGAACTCTTTACATGGAAGGATATTCCATGTCGTCGTCTGAAGGTGATATCGAGCTGAAGGTTGCGGCGCGGTCTGGGAACGGAAACGAGATTTCGAGCGTGGAATTTCCAGTGACGGTCTGCCGGCCTGTGGCGGAACCAATCTGCTCCGCCAAGCATACAGAGGAAGAGGGCTGGTGGGTGGTCAACCCCGCGAGCGTCGTCATCGGCGAACGAGCATTCTTCAGGGTATCGGACGCGTCGGGGGCAATTCCGGCCTCGCGGGTGACATGGACGGTATCGGGCTCCGGGGCGCATATCGTGGGATCCTCGACCGGCTGGGAAATCGAGGTCGCAGCGACAGCGGCCGCGGACGAGATACACGTCGCTGCGCATTTCGGTGACTGCCCGTCGTCACCGCCCGAGTTCGTTGTTAATTCGCTTGCGATGCGTACGGTTAAGGTGTATCCGTATATATTGCGAAATCTCTACACTGGTGTTGCTGCGTGCGACGAGGAGTTTGTGGCCAGAAGACTTGATTTGGCAAACAAACTTTATCGTCAGGTCGGCATTCAGCTTGTCCTTGGGCAGCCGATAGGGTATGCAGATGGTGATTATATTAATGTGCGGAATTTTGAGAAGGAAGGAGAAAAAGAGCTGTGGCAAAAGGTGTTGGACTGTCATAATGACAAAACGGGGCAAATAGGAAGCGACGGGGTCGAACTTTATTTTTGTGGGGACATTGAATGGATTGATATGAATGGATTTCATCACAATCCTATGGGACTCACAACGCTATATGGCACGTTCATTTCAAAATCGTCGCCTATCGAAACTCTTGCCCATGAGTTAGGTCATTCGCTCGGGCAGGCGGATTTGTATTCTGAAATCAAAATAGAAAGTCTTAATACTATGGCTAGGTTGTCATGCAATATTAACAACCAAATGCTTGTAGACAGCCGTGACAGGGGAAGACCTGGTCGCGCACTCTGGGCTTACAGCCCCGGAACTACCGCAGCCGACATTGTTGGAAAATGCCTTATGCTTGGACAGGAGTATCCTGGAGTCGAACGGGTTGACATCTCGTCAGGAGGTATCATGTCATTCTATTCGATATTCTGCTTCACGCAGGAGGAGGCGGAGTCTGGGGTCGAAGTTCGCCAAGTCGGGCGAACGGTGATAGATGCAACATACAATTTGAAAGTCGGTCAAGGTTTCTGGAACTACTAACGGAGCAAACATGATGACTACAAAGCATATATTGTTTAGTTGTGCGCTGTTGACACAGTGTCTTGCGCTGCATGCCCTTACGGAGGAGGACATTGCAATGCTCGACGCGGCGTTCGTGGCGACGTTCAGAGAGAGTCCAACCGGTGGCTTTGGTGTTTGGACAGACCCGTCGAAAGTCCCCACGAACTACACCGAATGGGCGTATGCCCTGACAACGCGCGAAGGGTGCCTTGGGCGTTTCCGTATGCATTTGCCACAGGGCGCGTCGTACACCGATGATGAGATTTGCGAGGCGTTTCCCGTTTGCCTTCAGCGTCGCTGCGCCTCGCAGATAGCGTCGACAAACAAGTGGACCACGGCATGGGAGTGGGATGAGGGAATAGTAGACAATATGTTTTTTCTCTGCGAAAACGCACTTGCCTCGACGAACAACATCCCTCTGATGGAAGTGATAGGGGCATCAACATCCGAAACAAACGCAATGTACAAGTCGGATGCACTTAGCTCAATCTTGGTTGCACTTGGCATGACAGACGAAAGGACTCGTTATTTGTGTTCTGTCTATACGAATAGCGGTCATTGGGCGAGACATTCGGGCACTGGTCCGATTTACAAGTATATCAAGGTCTACACCAATGGCTGCGATAGTGCGACGAGCAGCGTCGTTGAGAACGCCGCTGCAACGTTTAATCCGCTTACATGGCAGGATCGGTACTGGATTCCCACAGTTGACACGCTCGCGGCGGTGGCGGTTCCTGGGTACAAGAACAGCCACGAGCGCGCGGAATACGTGTCGAACAAGCTTGAGCGCGCGGATACGACGTTCTACGAGCGGAAGTATCTTCTCGAGGTAAAGGCTCAGCTCGATACCCTGACGGAAAGCGATTTCACGGTTCCGAACTTCACGGGGACACCACAATGGTAACGCGATAGAGGACTAAAAAACACCTAAGTAAAATATGAAAAAGATACCTGTGATAGTTTGGTTGCCGCTTGTGTTTATCGCAGGCGGGCTTGTCGGTTACTACGGTCCGGCCGAGGAACTGCGTTCGCGCGATGTGCGCGAGCAGGAGGAAAAGGCGAAGCCAAAGCCGAGGAACGCCTTTGGCTCCTTCACCGAACCCGTCAACATCCCCGAAGTCGCCAAGCGCCCGCGCCGCGCCTCGTTCCCTTTGGTGTCATCGCCCTCACCCCCGGCCGCTCGCTCGAAGAGGCGTATCTTGGGAAGTGAGCATATTGCAGATTCCTGTGCTTAATCTATGTCAAAATTGATGATTAGGCACTAAAATCCGCGAAAGATGGGTGATACATTGACTTAATCATAAGAATTTGGTATCATTGTGTCATCGTACTTGGGAAAAGGGGATAAAACAATGATTGGCCGAATCAAAGAAATCAACGAGCTTAATCGTCTGTATGAATCGGACGAATCAGAATTTGTGGCGGTCTATGGGCGTCGTCGCGTAGGAAAGACTTACTTGATTCGTGAAACCTTTGCAGATCGTTTCGCTTTCCAGCATACCGGTCTTCCCAATGCTACCAAGCGGCAACAACTTGCCCACTTCAAGGAATCTCTTGTTGAATATGGATTTAAGGGAGCCGTGCCAAAAGACTGGTTCGCGGCATTTCATGCGCTAAAAGAAGTTGTTGCGAAATGCGTCTTGCGCCGCAAGGTGGTGTTCATCGATGAACTGCCGTGGCTTGATACGGCAAAATCGGACTTTCTGATGGCGCTCGAAGCGTTTTGGAACGAGTGGGCGTCGGCGCGAAAGGACATTGTATTAGTCGTCTGCGGTTCTGCGGCGGCATGGATGGTCAAAAATTTGTTCCGCAATCGCGGCGGCTTGCACAATCGCGTGACTGGACGCCTTTGTCTCCAGCCGTTTACGCTTGGTGAATGCGAGGCGTTTGCGGCGGAGCGTGGCCTCGGCATGTCGCGCACAGATATCGCGGAGTGCTACATGGCTCTTGGCGGGATTCCGTATTATTGGCGGTATCTTGCACGAGGGCTGAGTCTTGCGCAGAACATCGACAGAATCTGCTTTGCGATAGACGCCCCGTTGAAGCACGAGTTCGAAGAGCTTTATGCTTCGCTTTTCAAGAATGCGTCATCTTACAAGAAAGTCGTTGCGGCACTTGCTAAAAAGAAAGTCGGCATGACGCGGCTTGAACTGCTCGAGACTCTTGACATTGCCGCCACCGGGAAACTTTCGGAGATCCTTGAAACGCTGGAGGCGAGCGGCTTTATCCGCAGCTACCGCTCCTATGGCGCAAAAAAGAAGAACGCCATTTATCAGCTGACGGATCCGTTCTCGCTTTTCCATTTTCGCTTTCTGGAAAGTCGCCCGTCTGACGAGCATTTCTGGTCTTCGACGACGGGAAATCCTGCCCAGGTCGTCTGGAAGGGGCTTGCGTTCGAGCGGCTCTGCCTTTTGCATCTGCCGCAGATCCTCAAGGCGCTTGGAATCGGAAGCATACACGTAGAGGCGTATGGATGGAATTTCCGCGGTGACGATACCTATCCGGACGGCGTTCAGATAGACCTTGTCATTGACCGTGCGGACAACGTGATCAACATCTGCGAGATGAAGTACTCCTCGGCAGGTTTTGCCATCGACAAGGCGTATGAGCTGGCGCTTGGAAGGAAAATTGCGACATTTGCCGGAGTGACCAAGACGCGCAAGGCGATTCATCTTACGTTTGTCACTGCAAGCGGCCTTGTGAGAAACCAATATTCAAGCCGCGTTCAGTCCGAAGTTGTTCTGGACGACCTGTTTGCATAACTGACAAACGAAGACTTTCTAGGAGAATCAGCACATGAAAAATTCAGTACTCCTAATTCTCGTGCTTGCCGCGGCTGCTGCTAAGGCGGCCATGACAAACCTTACTGGCGTGGTGACTTTTGAGCGCAGCGACCTGTCGTTCTTCTTTATCGACGACGCGGCGGGCTCGCATTGGCGCGTGCAGGGCGCGAAGGGTGCACCGACGGTGAAGATCGGCGATCTCGTCCATGTCGAGGGCGAGCGCGAAGTGACGATGAAGCACCGCATCGCCAATGCCGCGATTACCGTCGAAGGTCACGCCAAGGCCGCCATACCTCCGCCGCTCACAACTGGCATCGCAGATCTCTTCGCTCGGCTCATGCCGTTTGGCAACACCGACCTCTACGGCGGCGTTGTCGTGACCGAGGGACTTCTCCGCGACATTAACCGCCGCCAGACGACGACACAGCTGCTCGTCGGAGAAGGCGACTCGAATCTCCAGGTCGAGATTCCGTGGGCGCTCGAAGAGGCGCTTCCCGCAAATCTCGTGCAGGGCGCGACCGTGCGCGTGAAGGGCGTTCTCACTTGGACTTCCATCGAGAACTACGAAGAGGGGATCTTCGGCCGCATAGAGAATGTCGAGCTGATTCCCCCGACGCCAGATTCGGTCGAGGTCATTCGCCGTGCGCCTTTCTGGACGGTGGGGCGGCTTCTCTTCATCTTGATGTGGGTGTGCTTCCTCGCGGCGGCGCTTTCTGTCTGGACGCTGACGCTGCGGCGAATGGTTGCGCGTCGCACGCAGGAACTCGCCGAGTCGGTGCGTCAGCGCGAGCGCGTCAAGATCGAAGCCGACGCCGCTCGCCGCGAAAGGTTGCGCCTTGCCGCCGATCTCCATGACGGCTTCCAGCAGTATCTCGCCGGCGCGACCTTCCGGCTCAAGGCGGCGATGAACTATCTCCCCGAAGGCGCCGACGAATCGAGGGCGCAGCTTGAAAAGGTGAACGATGCCCTGAAGCACACGCAATCGGGCCTGCGGTCGACTCTTTGGGCGATGAACGAGGAAAGCGAGGGCCCGGAGTCGCTTATCGAGCTTATCCAGTTCGTCGCGCGGCGTCTCCCGCAGTGGGAGGGAATCGTCGAAATCGCGAATGAGGGCGAGGAGCGCAAGATCGCGCACAATTTCGCGGGCACTATACTCCTTATTCTGCAGGAGGCGGTCGGGAACGCGATTGACCGCGGCCATGCGAAGCACGTCAAGGTCCGGATCGTGTTTGGCGAGAAGGGGCTTGCGATGACGGTTGCGGACGATGGCTGTGGGTTTGACACGGCGGCGGCGCGCAAGGAAGGTCATTACGGGCTTTCGGGCATGGAGCGCCGCACGGCGGAGCTGGGCGGGAAGATAACGATATCGAGCAAGATCGGCGAAGGAACGACCGTCCGAATCGCGCTCCCGCTTTAGTCGGCGGGATTGTGATATAATACCTGTGTGAGGAGGAGCGAAACCCCAGCATCATGATTGCCGAGACGCTATTCGGCATGTCTGAGGCGTGTTGGATTCTGACGATTGCCGGAATCCTTTTGCTTGCGCTTGCAGTAATCGGCACGATAAAGCTTGTCTCATGCGAGACGGCGAGGCATGGACTTGCGAAGGTTCTCACTTTCACCGTCGTGTGCATGTGGATGTGCTACATAGCCGCCGACAAGCCTGCAAGAGGCGGCGGTGACCCCCACTCTCCCGCGGCGGTTCTTTGCGAGGCGGACAGCCAGGACAGCCAGTCTCCGGGCGAGAAGCCGACGAGGTCTGGCGCATCGACGCGGCTTCCCGACGCCTGCGACGTCGGCGAGAGCGAGGGCTTCGGCGCGATGCCCATTGCCACGAACCTAATGGCCGCGGCGGTTTCGCGCGGAAGCAACGAGACTTCGGTCGTCGTCGCGTGGCCATTCGGCCGTCGTCCCGTCGACGACTTGGTATACGTCTATGCCGGGACAAATCTCCTTGGACTTGCGAAGGTCTTCACGCTTGACGTGTCGCAGTGCGTAAGCAACGCATTTGTCGCGATAGCCGACGAATGTGTCTCTGGCACGAACGGAAACGCGCAGGCGTTCGTCTCCGTCGGCGACGCTACCGACACGGACGGCGACGGCCTTTCCGACTCAGAAGAGCGCTTCGTCTATGGGACAAATCCAACCATCCGCGATACCGACGGCGACTATATCCCCGACGGGGAGGAGGTGGCGATAGGTTCCTCGCCCCTTGTCGTCGACACCGACGATGACGGTATTGTCGACGGCGACGAGGCGGGGTATGTCTACACTATTGTCAGGCCGATGTGGGAGCAAATGGTCAGCTATACTGACATTACGCTTGATCTGGCCACTGGGAATTGCCATTGTGCAAGCTGTGAATTGCCAGAACCTGCGATCTTGCAGGGCAAGACGTTGACGAACGTCACAATTTCGGCGAATGGCGTGATATTCTTCAATAATCCAGGATATGTGAATTACGGACAGAGTGTCCAGGCATACGACTTCTCGTGGACGATTGACGCGAATGCCCTTGTCGTCGCTCCGTTTTCCGATGCGCAGCTTTTCCTCAAGACGAATTCCACAGTCCTTGTCGGAAAGACCGTATTTGCCGGCGGCGACTCGGCCTGCATACAGTACAATAACATTGGCCGTGTTGGAGCGGGTTCTGAGACGAATAACATATCATTCGAGGTTTTCGTTCCGAGCCGCGCCAATCCCGGTGACGTCTTCATCATCTACAAAGATGTCATTGGGGAGGAGATGGACGGTCGCAACGCGGGCGTGGGGACTCAGTCGTTCGGCGGTAGAAGCCGGAAGTCAATTTCCTATATGGAACCAGGTTCCGTCTCCAATTACAAAGTGCACCTATTGCATTTCGGCACCGATTCCAACCCTGCGAATCCCGACACCGACGGCGACGGTCTCACGGACGGGGCGGAGGTCGCTGCTGGGTTATCGCCACATTACATCGACACCGACCGAGACGGACTGCCGGACGACTGGGAGCATTCTAATGGTCTTGATCCGCGTTCTGCTGACGGTACGAACGGGGCTACCGGCGACTTTGACGAAGACGGGCTCTCGAACCTTGGCGAATACCTAAACGGAACGGACCCTTCGGACACCGATGGTGACACAGACAACGACGGCGTGTCGGATGCGGCGGAGGTTGGCCAGGAATCCGATCCAAACGACGGCGCAGACGGCGGTCTTCCGCCCGAAGCCCTGCAGTTCAGGGAACTTGAGTTCAACATCTACGGCGACTACGCGGCATGGGAAATGAAGATCGAGGGTCTTGGCCCTGACGACATGCGCGTCCGGAAAATCAGCATGGGGGCGCCCAGCGCTGCTAATGCTACAACCCTAAAGATGCGAAAGGGCAATGCTTATCGCCTCACGATGCGGTGGCTCAACTGCGACGGGCACAATGACAAGTATGCGCCTTGGTACTGCTGGCAGGCGAAGATCGACGGGTTGCCGCAGACTCAAAGCTATCAGGACTACTCGGCCACTCGGCGCTCCGGCAACGAAGTTGTCGTTGGCAATGGTTGGATAGCGGAGAACGCCGCCGGGCTATTGACTGAGCATGTCCATGAGAGTACTTACGACTACTACGGCAATCCCAGGCCTGGCAACGTCGCAGGCGGACTTGCGGCGACGCTGTACGTGCTCGGCGACCCTGTTCTCGTTTTCGACTACGATCGTGACGGGTCGATTACCGACGCCGAGGCTGCAATCGCACGGGCGGGCACGAAGACCTTCCGGTTCTGGGTGAATGACGATAGCGACTCTGGCGACATCTGTACTGGAGCGGACTACAACAGCGACTCGCCGTTTGCGCTCGGGCGCAATTGTCTTGACAGTGTTGTGAACGGCCGTCGTGATTTGGAAGATTTCACGCCAGTGTGGATCGACATGCGCGGAGTGTTTCCGCCTGGGGCTCCGCAGACAGTACGTAATGCTGTTCGCTGGGAACTTCAGGCCAATTGTGTAAACGCCGTCTGGACATCGTATTCTCGCGACGAGGCCGGATCTTTCCATAAGTTAGATCGCAGAAAATGCGGATATTATTTTTCTGACTATGCGTACGAAGCCAACGTCGTCGATCTCGTGGACGGAGTCGTGCTTCCAAGCCCATTCCTTGACTTGATGGCTTCGTCGCCGGACAAGGGGGTTTTTCTGATAGAGGGTCGCGGCACTATTTCCGGGATGACCCTCAGGGCGCAGGGTGGTCCTTTTGGAAGCCCTGCTTTGCAGACGAGTGCCAACCTGAGTATCTCGTCTGTGATGGACATGTTCAGGTGGCTGTGCCTCAGATCGGTTGCCGGCGATGCTCGGACGAGGGGAAATTCCTTGGGAATTCCGCAGAACAGGCCAGATTCTGAATGCGATGACAGGCATTATTTCTTCGTACACGGGTTCAACGTCAATCCAGACGAGGCGGTGTCCACCGGCGTTGAGATGTTCAAGCGGCTGTGGCAGTCGGGGCTGGATTCTATGTTCACCGTCGTGGACTGGTACGGCGACGAGGAGCAGATGGACGGTCTTCTATCAAACTGGATATTCGACGGAACCGCATCGCCGGACTACTATGCCAACGTGCTACACGCATTCCAGACAGCGGGAGCTCTTGCCTCCGAGACGGCGCAGCTTCCGGGAACGAACAGGGTATTCATAGCACATTCCCTCGGAAACATTCTGACGTCCGCCGCGATAAAGGATCATGCTCTTGACTATTCCAGGTACTATATGCTCAACGCGGCTGTATCGATGGAGGCATATGATGCGCTGGAATACGCGGAGACCATGGTGGACTCTGACTGGGCCAACGTCACAAACGCATATCGCGCCGCAAACTGGCACGGACTGTTTGGGGCGGATGACTTCCGCAGTTCGCTCTCCTGGAAAGGCCGATTCTCGGGAATTACAAATGCCGTCAACTGCTATTCGGATACTGAAAATGTGGTAGGCAACATCGATACAAACAAGTCTCTCGTGGGACAGACGGTCTGGGTGATCCAGGAGTTGCTGAAAGGGTCTTCGCTTTTGCATGGCCTAAACGCATGGCCGTGGTTTGATGTGGAATGCGAGGGCGGATGGGGTGTCAACTCGTACTATGCTCTTAACCCAACTTATTACCTTGACGGCTTTAAGACTAACGTGAATTCACTTGTACGCGAAGACGTGATTACCCATCCGCTCTTCACTCCGTTCAGGGCGGAGTCGGATGCAATGCACTCGACAAACCGATTCGCAGTAGCCGATGCCGACTATCGTTATACGCTGCAAGCGCGATTCCTCGGCGATGCCATCCCGGCGGAGGGCTTTGCGGCAGGGGCGAATAGATTAGAGTCTCGAAGTGGAATAACAGGGATTTCGTTGATGGACGATTGTATGGCTAACACTGATAAGTGGCCAGTCGACAGGCGAGATGAAAATAATGTGTTGCTTTGGCACCACTCGGACTGGAAGAATTTAGCATACCCATTTGTATACCGACTGTTTGACAAGATCAAGGAAAACAATGGAGGTGGCTGATGAGACTAAATGTAATGGTATGCATTGTTGGATTCATAGTGTCGGGATGTGCATTCTCCGACACGGCGAAGATAGAGGCGCTTGTCCTTGACGAGATTACAGGCGAGCCGCTGCATGATGTCGAAGTCATAGGCAGTTTTTCGGTTAATCATGGATGGCGAGCATGGAAGGGCTATTCTGGGCCTAATGTTTCTTCTAACCGAACGGACAAGTCGGGAAGATGTAGGTTGTCAAACGAAACCAACCGCGGAGAGGCTGGGTGTTATGTGCGAAATGCACCAGATGGATACTATGATAATTCATGCGGTGGTGGCTATACCTTCAAGCACAAGGACATTTTCGGCGTCTGGCAGCCGGACAATCTCGTAGTCACGCTTCGCGTCCAGCGCATCGTGCATCCGATACCTTTGTTCGTAAAGAAAGTTGGCCAGTATGGGCATGATGAGAGTTCGGAAGATCTTTTTACCAAGTCGGAGGGTGTGCTGCACTTCGATCTTATGAAGGGTGAATGGCTGCCTCCCATTGGCAAGGGCGAAGTTGCTGATGTCGAGTTTAAGCGTCTGCCGCGTGAGGATTTTGGTGAGGATTTCAATGGGGCAGGAGTAAAAGGGCGAAGTTATAAAGATTCCATGCTGGTTAGGTTTATCGGTGCGGATAATGGTTTGGTGGAAGTGGCGACGAGCGCGAGCTCGAAATTGAAGATAAGGAGCGCTCCTTTAGAGGGCTACACAAGCGAATATCTATGCTGGAATGGGCCTGGCAAGGCATTAAAATGGGGAGAGAGTTATGACAAGAACCGTTGTTTCTGCTTTCGCATTCGCACACGACGGGATGAGGAGGGGAAAGTTGTTGAGGCCTATTATGGAAAGATATATGGCGATATTCGACTTTTGGCCACTGTCTCACCGCATGTGCCTGTCGCATCTGTCAGGTTCACTTATTACCTCAACCCCAAGAATCTTGACCGCAATCTTGAATGGAACAAACAGAATCTTTGTGATGACCCTTTTTACCCGCGTTCGAAAGATTGGCGGGCATGCGAGTCGTTTGGTCGAGACATGGCACCATAAAATGAAATGCATGTTAACATAATCTTGGCGGAATGTTATGTAGAGGAACGGTGATGATCTTAAGATGAAGATTCGTTAACCAGTGTTGATTGGGGTAGGCGTGGCTGCGTTGTTGACACAGTGTCTTGCGCTGCATGCCCTTACCGAGGAGGACATAGCAACTCTTGACGTCGCGTATTTCTATAATTTCAAGTTTTACGACAAAGCGGTGGAGAAAGGTAACCTGAAATGAAACGCAAGATAAAACTGTTGTTGATTGTTGTTGCCGTGATTCCGGGTGCTGTGTTCGCGCGAAAACTTGCTCCCGAAGTTGAACACGCAATGGCGTATGGTGCAGAAGCAAAAATCTGCCTGAAAGTCCACGATGACCTTGGACAGCCTGTTTCAAATGCGAGCGTGGCGGTAGTTTTTGACATGTTGCCAAGTCCGCACTCGGTCTATGGGAAGACTGATGCAAATGGCGTATGTGTCGCCATAGGTAAGACAAATGGAAACAAGGTAAGGTTTCTCGTCGGGAAAGAAGGATATTATGGTTCCCAAAAGGAATTGTCGTATGTTCCCATGAATGCAGAGCATGACGTTAAGGACGGAAAATGGCAACCGTACGGGGCGGAGGAGGCCGTGGAACTTCGGAAGATACACAATCCTAAGAAACTGGTGTCATGCGGAACATTCTTTAAAATCCCCTCGACAAATTCTTGGGTTGGATTTGATATGGAGAAAAAGTCATTTGTCCAGCCATTTGGGGAAGGGGACACTTCTGACATTGAGATATATGTCGAATGGGATGGACTACCACCATGGAAGAGTTGTTTTTGTCTAGGGGAAATGCGGGTGAGAGGTGTTCCTTGCGGCGGTTATTATGTTGACAATGTTTCTGGCAGCGAATTTCCATATCCGTATGAGGCAGAAATCACTTCTGCATATACGGAGACAAATGTTCGCATAGTCAATAGAAATGGGAAGCCGCCGAATTTGTCGGCGACAAAAATACCGTTTCGCCCTAATTCGTCATTTGTAATCCGCACTCGCTGCGTGCTTGATGAGTCCGGGGAACTGAAACAAGCGAACTATGCAAGGATAAATGACTTCCGAATTAGTCCAGCCAGTCGAGGACAGGCAACATTGAGCATTTCATATGTGTTTAACCCCTCGCCCAACGACACGAATCTCGAAGACGAGGAGATCGCCAAGCAGTCACGGCATTTCATTCGTCACTGCGAGCCACCGGGGAAAGGCAACCTGAAAACTTGGGGACAGGCCCCTTCAAACCCTTGATTTTATGGGCTATCGTGGGGTCTGTCCCCAGTCGCTATCAAAAGTTGTGTATGTTGTTTCCAATCGAGCGTGGATGCTATGGGGTCTTGTGCGCCAAATTACCTAACGAAAACGCGCCAAATTACCTAACTGGAATATCCCCAGTTTTTGACCCCTGAAACGGGGCGTATGCCTGATTCTATTGGGCGAGATGCATTTTCTGAAGTGAAATAAGCGAAAAGTCGGTTCCACTTGCTGGGTGTGGTATAATGCCACGGGCAAAACAAAC
>JAZSLQ010000109.1:0-9314 GCA_045535455.1 Kiritimatiellia bacterium
CGGGCTTACGGCCTACCAATACGACACCGCCTACGCAAGGGCTGCATAAAGGAGACAACTCAAATGAAAATGTTCGAACTGCTGCCGAGACCCCTCGGATCCATCTTCAGAAAATTGACTCACCTGACTTGCAATTCACGCATTCACAAGCTCGCATTAACCGTGCAAGCGAGCTGATAAGGCTTAAATGGCAGGCGGTCGGCGGGCGTCGTTCCACGAACGTATGCGTTCACAAGCGACTGCGCGAGCGACAAGTCCGATTCCGAGACAAGGACGGGGATCGCCGCCGTCGGCCCTGGAATTCCGTTCGTCGGCTTCAGTATCGCGGCAAAAATCCCCTTCTCAAGTCGCGCATTTTCAGTGGCGTCGCGCCCGAGAATGACAGAACTCCCGCCAGGAAGCCGAAAGCGCCGCCCGACCGCGAGCAAATCAAGAAGCGCACGGTTTACGGTACCTGTCGCCTTGTCGCGAAGTCCCTCGTGCTCCATCAGGTCCTTCAGTTTGCAGCCATACGCCTCCTCGGTCAGCTTGCAACCGCCTGCGGGCGAGGGGTAGTCCGTGATGCCAAACTCCTTAGCGAGCGCAATCTGGCGGTCACGCGAGCGGCCACTGATGTCGAGAAGCTTCTCGCGGTCGAGCTTGCCCTCGATTTCAGGAATCGTGGGCTCAAGCAACTTCGCGGACATCGGACGGATAAGTCGTCCTTTAAGTCCAGAGGATTTCTCAACGGTGCAAAGCGACTGCTTGTTCTGCGACATCGGGCGCTGCCCCTGCACCTCTCCAGTCGCGACAAAATCATATCCAAGCGACGCCATAAGCTCGCCTGCTCGGCGTATCATCGTCGCGTGACAGTCGATGCAGGGATTCATCGCGCCGCCAAAACCATGAGGCGGATTTTCGAGAAGAGAAACTTCGTCTTCGGTAAAGTCGAGAACATGGAGCTTCACGCCAAGGGCTGCAGCGGCCTTTCTCGCATTGGCAGACGAAAAGAAAGGAGTCTCAAAGCAAACGCCGTCGACCTCCGCGCCGGCACGCTCAAGCACACGCACGGCAAGTTGGCTGTCAAGCCCCCCGCTCATCAACGAAAGCCCTTTGCAGCTCATTTTACCCTCACTTTCACGCGATTGCCAGTCGTTGGAACAAAAGTGAACACCGACTCTTTCCGCAGCAGCAGCGGCACGGGGTGTTCCGCAAGCCAGCGAAGTCGGAAATCGGCCTTTGCGAAACCATCAGCCGTCTTGAACACGGGATTACCGTCAACAAGGTCGATAGTTAGTCCTTCGCCGAAGACCTTGACCTTCATCATGCGCGGCGATTCATCGAGCGCGGCAAACACCTCTGCGAAAAAGGCGCGGTATTCCTCCGACGTCCGTTCGGCCGCCATCAGTCGTTCCTCCAGCGACGATGCGCCCAGAGATACTGCTCGGGATACTGCCGGATGGCATCTTCAAGGCGGTCATTTAGAAGCTGTGTCGCCGCGAGCTTGTCGTCCGACTTCGAGAAGCGCAAGGGACTCCCGCCCACAAGACGGTACTTGAACGGCGCAATGCGTACGAACGAGCCGACGACGATCGGACGCTCCGTGCGCATCGCAAGCCGCGTCGCCGAAGTAAACGTCTTCGCGGGGCGGCCAAAGAACTTGAGCATTGCTCCTCCGGACGTGTGCTGGTCCATGAGAATCGTCATCGCCGCGTTTGTGACTGTCCACTGGCGCATGATCTCCGGCGTAAAGCCGTTCTTCTTGTCGATCACAGTGACAGGTCCGCGAAAATGGTGCTTCGCCATCCACTTCGCGGCAAACTTGTTGTTCATGACGCGCGCAATCGCAATCATCGGACGCGCAAACGAAAGGACGTTCGTCGCCGCCTCCCATACGCCGTGGTGGGAGCTTACGAGAATTATCGGCGTGTCGGGCGTTTCGAGAAGAAGTTTGACGGTCTCGGGATCAGCGGCGGAGAAGTCAAGGTGCTCGCGCCAGTTCTCCTTCGTCACCACACCAGGAACGAAAAGCGCTTCGGCGATGTGCCCTGCAAGATGGCAGAACGATTTCTTTGCGATTCGCCGCGCCTCCTTCTCGTCGATCGTGATACCGCACTTAATGACGTTCTCTACGGCAATCCTGCGGCGCTTCGGCATGAACGGCCAGAGACAGGCCGCAAGACCGGCCCCGGCATCATAGGCATGTCTCTGGATAAAGTTCATTCGAAACGGACTGTCGCCGCGCGGCCGTGCGCGTCAAGACCTTCGACCGCGGCGAACGACTCAATCGTCGCCTTCGTCTCGGCAAGATCGGCGCGCGTAAACGCAACGAAACTGTGACGGCGGCGGAAGTCATCAGGCGTAAGGCCGTTGAACATGTTCGCGGCACCGCCGGTAGGAAGCACATGACTCGGCCCAGCGACAAAGTCTCCCGCCGACTCTGGCGTCCACGGACCCGCAAACACCGCACCCGCGCTTCTTACGCCCTTCATCACCTTTGTGGCGCCCTTCGTCATTATCTCGAAATGCTCGGGCGCGAAGCGGTTGACGACGTCAAGGCCTTCGGCAACGCTCTTCGCTACGACGATGAGGATTCCGTCTCGATCGATCACGCGCTTGATCAGGGGCTTTCTCGAAAGCGTCTCTGTCTGGCGAAGGACCTCGTCACGAATCTTCTCCGCAAACTTCTCGGAAGTGCAAACACAAAGCGACTTCTCCCATCCGCTGCCGTGTTCGGCCTGCGAAAGAAGGTCTGCCGCGATCCAGCGGACGTCGACAGAACCGTCTGTAAGGACTGCGATTTCGCTCGGGCCCGCGACCTGGTCTATCGCCACATAGCCGTAGACCTGACGCTTCGCGGCCGTCACGAACGCATTGCCGGGACCGGCGATCTTCTGAACCTTCTTGCACGTCTTCGTGCCGAACGCCATCATGCCTATGGCCTGTATGCCGCCGACGCGGTAAACCTCAGTCGCACCGGCGAGCTTGAGAGCGTAGAGAAGCACGGGATTCACCTCTCCTGTCGCGCCCGCGGGAGTGCATGCGACGATTTCCTTAACGCCCGCTGCCTTGGCGAGCGTCACTGTCATCACGGAAGTCGATGCAAGCGGAGCCGTGCCGCCCGGGATGTAGACGCCGACGCGATCCATCGGAGAGTAGAACTCTCCCAAGGAGCCGCCGCGAGGCGACTTCATAGACCAGGGGCTACGAAGCGACGCCTTGGAGAACTTGAGCACACGGCGATGAGCGTCCTTGACGGCGCGAACGATCTTGGGGTCAATGCCCTTCTCGGAGACTTTCGCAAGATCAACCTTTAGCGCCTTTGCGTTCTTTGCCTTGAAGCCCTCGAATTTGGCGACAAGTTCGAGAACCGCCGCGTCGCCACGCGTCTTGATTTCGGCAAGCGCCGCAGCCGCGGCCTTTTCGGCCTCTTCAGGGAACGCAGGACGCGCATTGAACTTCTCAATGCGCCTGTCGCCAGTCTTTACAATCCTGATCATTTGCGCCCGTTCATCAGCATGCACTTGACCTTGGCGCTCGCAGCGAGTTCATCGCCGACATAGCCAGTCACCTCGTAAACGCCAAGCGGAACGCGCTCACGCACGATCTTGACGACTGTTACGAGCTTGTCACCGGGGCGAACGGGCCTTTTGAAACGCGCTTCCTCGATTGCCGCAAACGCAAACGCCGCCTGATTGCCAAGGACTCCGCGCGCAACGACGGAAGCACCTGCGACTTGACTCATCGCCTCGACAAGAACAACGCCGGGAACGACGGGATAGTCGGGGAAGTGGCCCTTGAAGAAGTCGTTCTTCTCGGCAGTAAACGTGTATTCACCAAGCGCCCCGGTCTCGTCGGCAGACACAAGCGTGTCGACAAAGAGAAACGGATCGCGATGCGGCAGCAACTCAATGCCCGGGCGGTTGAATTCCTGTTTGAACTTTGGAAACTCCATCTCGAAACCCTCAGCTTTACCTTTTACACTTTCAACTTTACACTTTCTTGAGAACCAGCACGCCATTGTGCCCGCCGAAGCCGAGCGAGGTTGAGAGCGCAACGTCTATGTCGCGGGTCACGCCGACATTCGGCGTGTAGTTGAGGTCGAGGGGAGTCTCGCCCTTCGAGGCATCTACTTCGAGATCCGGCTTTTCGTAGTTGATCGTCGGCGGGACGAACCCTTCCTTGATCGCAAGAGCCGTGACAGCCGCCTCGATTGCACCTGTCGCGCCAAGGCAGTGGCCGTGGCACGGCTTGGTGGACGAGATGTTTATCTTCTTCGCCTGCTCGACGCCGAAGACACGCTTGAACGCGTTAGTCTCCATCTGGTCGTTGAGGTGGGTCGAAGTGCCGTGGGCGTTGATGTAGCCGACAGTTGACTTGTCCGTGACGCCAGCATCCTTAAGCGCGACCTCAATCGCCTTGACCGCGCCATCGGCGGAAGGATCTGGAGCCGTGATGTGGTAGGAATCGCAAGTCGCGCCGTAGCCAGCCAGCTCGGCATAGACCTTCGCGCCGCGCGCCTTCGCATGTTCCTCCGACTCAAGTATCAGAATCGCCGCGCCTTCGCCCATGACGAAGCCATCGCGGTCCTGGTTGAACGGACGGCAGGCCTTCTCAGGGGTGTCGTTGAAGTGCGTGGAAAGCGCCTTCTCCTTCATGAAGCCACCCACGGTGAACTCCATAATGACGGCCTCGCTGCCACCGGCGACTACGATATCGGCGCGGCCCGCGCGGATCAAGTCCATCGCGAAGCCAAGCGCGTCGGTAGAGGAAGCGCACGCAGTCGTGACGACCTGGCACGGACCCTTCGCGCCGAGCGCGATTGCGATGTTGCCAGCGCCCTCATTTGCGATGAGCTCTGGAATCGCGAGCGGAGAAAGGCGCTCTGGCCCCTTCTCGAAAAGCGTCTTGAAAGACTCGCCCGTGACCTCAAGGCCGCCGATGCCGACGCCGAGGATTGTCGCAACGCGATCCATGTCTGGCTTGTTTTCCGCGGTGAAGCCGGCGTCGGCCCACGCCTCGTTGGCAGTCGCAACCGCATATTGCGAGAAGAGAGCCATGTGACGCGCCTCGCGCTTGTCGAGAAGCCCGCCGCCAATGGCCCACTCGTCGAACCCCTTGACTTCGGCCGCGACCTGGCATGTGCAACGGGACGGGTCAAACTTGGTGATCTTGCCAATGCCGGGCTTGCCGGCCTTAATGCTCGCCCACGATGCGTCACGGCCGTTTCCAACGGCGGTCAGCATGCCAATACCAGTAATCATCACTTTCTTCATGTCGTATCCCCTTTTAAAATCTTACAGTTCCGGCCACACGCAGTAAGTGCCCGCGAACGTGAGCCCTGCGCCAAAGCCAACCATCACGATCTTCATGCCGTCCTTGAGCTCGCCTGCGCGAACGGCCTGGTCGAGCGAAATCGGCACAGACGCGGCGGATGTGTTCGCAGTAGTCTCGAGGTTAAGCCAGAACTTGTCAAGCGGCAGCTTCATGCGCCTTGCCGTCGCCTCGATGATGCGCCCGTTCGCCTGATGCGCGAAGACGCGGTCGAGGTCGCCGGGAGTGGTGCCAAGTCGCTCGCAGAGATCGCCAACGACCTTCGAGAGCTTGCGAACCGCAAACGCGAAGACATCGTGGCCCTGAAGCGTCAACTGCGGGAGCATCGGCTCTGGCTTAAGCGGAATGCCGGTCTTGGGATCAAGCGACAGCGCCTCGCGCGTGCCGCCTGTGCGCTTGATGAAGTCCTGACCCTTGCCATCGGCACCGAGAATCGTATGCGCGACAGTCTTTGTGGACGCGACACCAGGCGCTTCGTCGTTGCCGAGCACAACAGCACCAGCGCCATCGCCAAAAAGAATGCAGGACGAGCGGTCGGACCAGTCAAGGATGCGCGTCAGGCACTCCGCACCTATGACGAGCGCCTTCTTGTCGGGATAGAAGTTTACGAATCCACGCGCCTGCTCGAGCGCATAGATGAAACCGGCACAGGCAGCTTGGAGATCAAACGCGCCGGCATTCACGCAACCGAGCATGTCCTGCACTACGCAGGCAGTGGAAGGGAATGTGGCGTAGTCGGGCGTCGACGTCGCAAGGACGATAAGCCCTATTTCCTCAGGCGCGACACCGGCCATTTCGAGCGCGTCTTTCGCGGCTTTTGCGGCCATCGTCGACGTAGTCTCGCCTTCCTCGGCTACATGGCGCGCGTGGATGCCCGTGTGCGAGTATATCCACTCGTCGGAAGTGTCGAGAGCTACCGCGATGTCGTTGTTCGTAACGACTTTCGGTGGCAAGTAACTGCCCGTTCCTAATATTTTGATGCCCATAAGGATTTAATCTTGAAGGATTAGGACATATTGTATCAAATTTTACGCCACGCCGCGTATTGCACGTATTTTTTTCATCGTCGACTCAAACATCTCCGGAGTCTGGCTCTGCGCACCGTCGCACTTCGCGCGAGGCGGGTCGTTGTGCACCTCGATGATAAGACCGTCCGCGCCGATGGCGGTCGCGGCAACTGCGGCCGGCTCCACGAGATAGGCATGGCCAGTCGCATGCGACGGGTCAATGACAATCGGCAGGTGAGTGCGACGCCTGAGATACGGGACGATCGTTAGGTCGAGAGTATTGCGCATCGCCGTCTCGAACGTACGGATGCCGCGCTCGCAGAGGATGACGTTCTCGTTGCCGCTCGCCATGACGTACTCGGCACTCATAAGGAGTTCCTGCAGCGTCGCGGACATACCGCGCTTCAAGAGGACTGGTTTCTTCGTGTAGGAACCGACCTCCTTAAGGAGATTGAAGTTTTGCATGTTCCTCGCGCCGATCTGGATGACGTCGACGTCGTTGAAGAGGTCGATGTCTTTGAAGTCCATAAGTTCGGTGACGATCGGGAGCCCCGTCTCGCGCTTCGCGGTGAGGAGCATATCGAGCCCGGCCTTGCCAAGTCCCTGGAACGCATATGGGGAAGTGCGCGGCTTAAACGCGCCGCCGCGGAGCATCGTAGCACCAGCCGCCTTCACGGCCTTGGCGATGCCGACGATCTGATCTTCGGATTCGACGCTGCACGGTCCCGCAATCACCGAAAAATTCCCGCCGCCGACTTTTACGCCGGAGCAGTCAATGATGGTGTCCTCGGGGTGGAACTTGCGATTTGCGGCCTTGAACGGCTCCTGAATGCGCTGGACCGACTCGACGCCGTCAAGCGCCTCGAGAATCCCAGGGTCGAGGTGGCTTACGTCGCCGACGCAGCCAACTATCGTCTGCAGGGAGCCGCGAGAGACGTGCGGCTGGATGTTCTTCGACTGGAGCAGCGCGAGAAGTCCGTTGACTTGGCTCTCTGCGGCTTCTTTCTTCAGTATGATTATCATTTGGAGCTGTCCTTTCAGAAATTAAAGATGGTTTCCATTTAAGCGAGAGACATCAGACACGAAAAAAGAGAATAGCATGCGTTTCATGAAGGATATTATCTCATTTCCTCCCGTAAAACGCAATCGCGCAATTAATTACCAGCGCACCGCATTTTACCGCGCAGTCAGGCAACTCATTGCCGACTTTCGACGGAAAGCGAGAACCTGCATCCAGACGGAGCGACAGGCGAAAGAACGACATCTCCGCCGTGGAGACGCGCTATGCGGCGGGCTATGGCAAGTCCGAGCCCGGCGCCGCCTGATTCCGCTGCACGTGCAGGATCGACGCGGTGGAAGCGCTCGAACACCCGTTCCGCATGTTCGGGCGGTATGCCAATGCCGTGGTCTTCTACCGCAATGGCGAAGCCGTGCGCTGTGCACGAAACGGAAACGGCGACATCGGGCGAACCAGAGTGACGTATCGCGTTCGAAACGAGATTGCCAACCGCCTCGCCGATTAGCCGCGCGTCGACCTTGGCGACACATGGTGCTTCTGGCGCGACAAACGACAAGGCAATTCCCGCTGCCTCGGCTCGCGGACGCATCAAATCGACGCTCTCCCTCGCAAGGTCGACAAGATCCGTCTCGGCAAGGTCAAGCGCCTCCCCTTCGCGCTCGAGCCGCGCAAGGTCGAGAATCTGCTGGACAAGCGCGTTGAGCCGAGTCGACTCCTTTGATATCATCGAAAGAAGAGGACGCTGCGATTCGGAAGCACCACTCTCGGAAAGCATTTCCGCCGCGCCGAGGATGCCTGTGAGCGGCGTCTTTATCTCGTGCGAGACGTCGGACACGAACTCTCGGCGAAACTTCTCCATCCGCGCTAGCTCGCGAATCCTGACTCGCTGGCGGTAGAGCGCGAAGAAGAAGACGAACACGCCCGCTGCGCCCGCGAGAGCGGCAAGTACGAACAGCCGGTAAGTTCGGCGGAAAGGAGCAAACACTTCCTTGCGAGAGCGGATAAGCCAAACTACGTATTCGCCGCTCGAAACTTCCGCGCCCAGCCAATGCTCCGTTGAATCGACATGTTTTCCCCTCGTGTCGAAGATGCGTCCGCCGCCGCTCGCCCGAACCGAAAGCTCATATCCGCGCGCACGGCACACGTCGCCAAAGGCGCGCACGGCCGCGAAATCCTGCGTGCGCAAAGGCTCGGCGAGAGTCATCGCCGCGAGCTCGGCGCGCGTCTCAAGTTCACGCTTCGCGTCCATGTAGACAGAGAGCCGATAGACACCGATACAGACATAGAACGCCAAAACCAGGAACACGAACGCCGCAGCCGCTATGTACGGTGCAAGAGAAGAAAATATCTTTCCAAATTTCATACCGCTCTCCAACTCCAACTCCTTCGTACTGACCCCTGACCCCTTCGTACTGACCCCTATCCGACCCTATACCCAACGCCTCTCACCGTCTCGATGTGGTCGCCCCACTTGCCGAGCTTCTGCCTGATTTTCGCCACCTGGACGTCAACGGTACGCTCGTCAGGCGGCCGCGCGAATACCCGCCCCCTGTGCGCGACAAGGCGAACGAGCAAGTCGAACTCGCCAGGCGTCAAGTCAAGCGTCTTTCCACGAAGCGTGGCAACTCGAGAGCCCTCGTCGATTTTAAGGCCGTCGAAGTCCATTCCCTCGGTAACAGGAAGCCCCCTTCTCAAGACCGCCTTCACCCTAGCAAGCAGAACCTTCCTGTCGAACGGCTTCGTGACGTAGTCGTCCGCACCCGCGTCGAGCCCGCGCACGATGTCTTCGCTCGCCGTGCGCGCCGTCAGCATGACGATGCGCGTCGCAGCAAGCGCAGGAGTTTCGCGAATCCTCCTTGCAATTGAAAAACCGTCAAGCCCAGGGAGCATCACGTCGAGAAGAACGAGGTCTGGCTTGTCGCGCACAACCATCTTGAGCCCTTCGTCGCCGCGCGGCGACGATGCGGCATCGCCGT
>JAZSLQ010000243.1:0-2913 GCA_045535455.1 Kiritimatiellia bacterium
CGGCGCTAAAGCATGCGCTGGAACTTGGCCGCAACACATTTTGGGGTCAGTACGCGATGGGGCGTCTCATGATGGATGGCGAGAAGTTCGAGTCTCAGGGGCTTCCTCGCGCGGCAGTTAGGCCGCGGCCTACGACGGGCCCAGGCGGCGTGAGCCCTGAATTCGCGCTTGCCCGTACGAAGAACGCAATCGACAACATCAAGCCAAAAGCGGTTCTTAACGAGCAGCAGAAGCTTGCTGTCGCCCGCCATGCTGTGCTGCGGCTGATCGGGCAGAAGGGCTGGGATGCGCTCGTGGCGCGCCCTGGCTCTGCGCAGTTCCTCAAGGCGTTTATGAACGACCGCACGTGGCTTGAGGACTTCGCGTGGAGCGGCACGTTCCCGGCGAACAGTTCCGATGGGTGGGCGCGTGCCGGCGATGGCCCAGGAGATGGCGCGGCAGCCGCGCTTGCGCTTGAGTCGCTTGTCTTCCAGGACAACGGCAAGTGGGTTCCATTTGTGGACGGCGCGTTCGTGAACAACGAAGGTCGCCGCTTCATGACGGCGCTTGCGCTCAACTATCCCGACAAGAACGAAGCGTGGCTTGCCGACGTCCTCGATGCCTATCGCGCGACTGCCAAGGCGGGGCGTCTCCACAAGACCGCCTATTCGCAGCCAGTCTGGATATGGCGCTTTGCCCTGCATCAAGGCCACGGATCTGCGAGCGCCGACAACATGGCTGCGCAGCAGCGCCATCTCGACAAGTTCGTGAACCTGCCGAGCAAGGAATATGGCGGCGCGTGCTGGATGATTGCCTATCGCACATTCAACTGCTTTGGTGATTCTGTGCAGGGGCCTCTATACTACAAGCCGTGGTCGATGGCTGGAGAGTGGCCGAAGAGGAAGTATTCGCAGATCGTGGGCGGCGTGTGCGGCGAACTATCGAAGTTCGGAAGCGCCGTGTCCAATGCTCACGGGCTTCCCTCGACTACGGCAGGGCAGCCAGCACACTGCGCCTACACGCGTCGACTTCCGAATGGCCGCTGGGAGGTGGACTACAGCGTTACAGGCCATTCCCAGATGCACCTTTGCTTCTGGAACAAGCACCCCTGGCAGTATTCCGTCGCCATTGAAAAGACCTTCCGCGGCGACCGAGAGAAGCGTCACACCGCAAATCGGCTTCTGGAACTCGCGATTGTAGCCGAGGAGCGCGGTATCAAGCCGTCTGACGTAGAGGCATATTTCCAGCAGGCCTGCCGCTCGTGGCCGGCGCACTACGGCGCGTGGAAGGCGTACGGAGACTGGGTTGCTCGCACAGGTGCGTCTATAGACACGATGCGGACGTGGGTGCGCGGCTGCTCGCGCGGGATGAAGACGGGTCGCCAGCCGCTTTGGGATTTTCTAACCCCATACTTCACACGCGTCATGAAGGAGAAGGGGCGCGAGGCACTTGCCAACGAACTCATTGCGTTTGCGCCATCGCTCCGTCAGAGCGAAGAGCAAATACAGGAGGAAGCCGATTTCAAGAAGATGCTCGAGGAATGGGCGAAGCCCCTTGGCTCTGATGTTGCGCTTGTCGTCCCGGTCCTGAAGGCGATGTTGCTCGCGCAGTATGGAACGAAAAACTATTTCACGCAGGTGCTTGGCTGGGGTGGCGACGTTATGATGGGCGACAAGGGCCTTTCGGCCATCTACATAAAGACCCTTGGCGAGGTGGTGACCGAAAAGACGAAGGACGGTACGGGCTCTGCGCTCGACTTCAACCCGCTGATGCTCGGAGCGTCGAAGTCCGACAACCTTGAGGCCTTTCGACAGATCGCGATGCTACAGGACAAGCTTGAGCCGTACAAGGGCAACGGCAAGCCATATCCGGCCATTGACTTCGGCGGGCAGCTTGTCTCAGCCGAAGGGCTCCTCAAGACTTCGACGACGAGTGGATGGGACAAGCCGAAGAACTATGCTCGCTGCATTGATCCGACGCCGTGCGGCGAAAACGGATTCCACACCGCGAAGGAGAAGTCGCCTTGGGCCGTTGTTATGCTTCCGGGGCCGGTCTCGGTGTGCGGAGTAGTCGCCGAGAACAAGGCGGGATGGCAGAATCGCCACCGCCAGGCGCCGCTTGAACTCCAGATTTCGGAGGAAGGCACCGAATGGACGACTGTCCATCGCGACGACCAAGTGCGTGACACGTATCGCATTGATTTGCGGTCGTCCGCGCCCCGTGCGCGCTATGTCCGCATTCGTCGCGTTCCCGACGCGAAGGACGACGTCTATCACTTGAACAAGCTGCTCATCTACGGCAAGAAGCTGTATTAGCGCATTATGGTATAATATATCCCTATGGGCGGCTTTACACATCTCCACCTCCATACGACTTACTCCCTGCTTGACGGGCAGTGCGGCATCGCGCCGCTCGTCGCCAAGGCGAAGTCGCTCGGCATGACCTCGCTTGCCGTCACGGACCACGGCAACATGTTTGCCGCGAAGGCGTTCTACGACGAGGCGAGGAAGCAGGGCATAAAGCCGATCCTCGGCGTCGAGGCGTACATCGTGGACCACGACCACCGCGAGCGCCACGAGTTCTTCCGCCAGCACAAGGAGCTGAAGGAGAAGCGCTTCCATCTGTGCCTTCACGCGAAAAACCTCGTCGGCTACCACAATCTCGTGCGGCTCGTCTCGGAGGCGCACATCAACGGCTACTACTACAACCCGCGAATCGACCACGAGCTTCTCGAGAAGTACCATGAGGGGCTTCACTGCTCGTCCGCCTGCATCGCGGGGGAGATCGCCTACTACCTCGACACGTCGCTCAAGGGCGGCAACAATCCGAAGAAGGCCGAGGAGATTGCGCTTTGGTACAAGAAGCTCTTCGGCGACGACTACTCGCTTGAGGTCATGCTGCACCCGTCTGGGAAGGGCGAGGGCGACGGCAAGC
>JAZSLQ010000087.1:0-5306 GCA_045535455.1 Kiritimatiellia bacterium
CCTCTACATTTACCACCGCGCCACTTGCCCACGGCAGAATCCTGCTTGCCCGATCCACAAACTTGCTCTTCCTGATTTAAAACTCCAAAACAGAAGACCAGACATATTCCACTTCTCCAGCTCTCATCTTCTGCTGGATGCTAAGTTTAGCAACCGTTTCGAGGAAAACCTTGACCTGCGCCTGACTGTCAAACGGGCGATTGTAGCAGCAGTTGTCAAGATAGATTCTCATTCGGTTTAGTTTTCAGCTCCTTTCTCTTGATGTGTTTATTATACCAAATTCATAGTCTTTTTTGCGTACGTTGACGGATGTTGCCACCCGCCCTTGGCGGGCTCCGCTTTCGCGTGCCGACGGTCCCGGGCCATCATTCGCCCGGGAGTATGGAAAAGATCAAGCCCGGCATCGCGGCGGTTTTGCCGCCCCTCAACCGAACAAATGGATTATAGCAAAAAGCCCTTGCAGGCGGCAAGGGCGGGATTTTTGAAATCAAGGCAGCCAGAATCGGCTGTCGGCGTCAAACTTGATTTGACGACCGTCGGAAAGCACCCAGAGGGCGGCGACCTTCCCCCCGTCGATAAGTCTCTCGCCCTTCTCGTCGAGGAACTTCTTTCCTTCTTCCGGGCCAAGCACGAAGAGCGTCGTGGAAAGGCCGTCTGCCCACATCGCGGAATTGCACAAGACAGTCACCGACGCAACGCCGTTGGAGACGGCGAGGCCCGTCCGGCCGTCGTAAATGTGGCTTCCGCGGTAGTATGTCGCGCTCGTCGCAAGCGCCTCGCCCTCGTGCAGATCTACGACCGCGGCAAATCCGTCGCGGTCAGGGTCCTTCACGCCGGCGCGCCAACTGCCTCGCAGCGCCTTAAGGTTGCCGCCAAGGTCAATTAGGCAGTCCGTGCGAACGGGATGCACGGTCTTCAGCATCGACTCCAGTCTATCGACAGCAAACCCCTTTGCAATCGCGCCAAGATCAAGGGTATTCGTTCCACGCCAACGCGGGTTGAACGCACCGGCTGAAACTTTTTTAAGCGCAAAGGCCGCCTCGTAGCAAGGACGCATGTCGCTATTGCAGGACTCGCAGACCTTTTCGTCAGAATTGGGCGCAAGCCGGAACAGCTCTGAGTTTGGATCGTGCGCGTTCAAATTGAACTCGACAATCCCGAAGACTGGCCTACCAAGGCCACGCACCCACATCGTCTCCTTTTCTGGCGAAAAGAAACCGCGCGTCTGAACCGCCGCAATCGTTCCCATTACAGGCCATTCGACGCGGTCGATCTTAGGACGCCCGCACCCAGCGACAACACACATGGCACCAAGCACCAAGCAGCCGTCTATGCCAAGGCTTCGGCGGCCAAGCCAAGCGACAAGCGCCCTATATCTCGACAATTTCATCTTGGCAGAGAACCTTGAGGTCGATATCTGTGCGCCCGATTTCACAAAGCGTAGTGCGCATAGCGTCCTCGGCGACATGCGGCACGTTGCAGTCGCGCGAAAGATGCGCAAGCGCGAGTTTCTTTAGACGCGGCGACGCGAAGCGCCTGACGAGATCGCACGCCTGGTCGTTCGAGAGATGGCCGCGAGGACCTGCGATGCGCTGAATCAAACTTGGATGGCGGCCGCTCTTTCGCAAGAGAACCACGTCGTGGTTCGACTCGAGAGTCGCTATGTCCGCTTCGGAGAGATTCTCCCCTATCGATTCAAGAGGCGTGCCTATGTCGGTTGCGTGGAAGTACCTGAATTCGCTGTCCGCGACGAGAAAGCCGACGGGGTCACTCGTGTCGTGTGGAATTGCAAACGGCTTGATGTCGAAAGGCCCGACCTCGAAGTCCTGTCCGTTCTCGAAGATCGAAAAGTCCATCTCGTCGATACCAGCAGACGCGGCGATTGAATCGGCCGTCATCGCATTTGCAAAAAGTCCCGCCTCGGGGAAGCAGTCGTGGAACTTTGCGACTCCCTTTATGTGGTCGTCGTGGCTGTGGGTGAACACCGCGGCAACGACCGAGCCAAGGTCAATCCCAGCAGCACGGCTGCGCTTCAATAGCTCGCGACAGCTGAGACCGCAGTCTATCAGGAGGACACAGCCCTCCGACTCGACGCAATACGCGTTTCCCGCGCTTCCGCTCGCAAGGGATACGACCTTCACGCCAATCAGCCGCGGTCAAAGGCGCGGTGCGCTATGTCCTTGCGGTAGAACATCTTGTCGAAGGAGATTTTCCCGACGCCCGCATACGCCTTGTCGACCGCCTCGCGCAGCGTCGCGCCCATGCCGGTGACGGAAAGGACGCGCCCGCCGGACGTGAGGATCTTTCCATCGGCCGCCTTCGTTCCGCAGTGGAACACGATTGCGCCAGCCGCAGCCGCTTCGCCTAGACCTGAAATCTCCTTGCCCTTCTCGTAAGAACCGGGATATCCGCCGGAGGCGATAATCACGGTCGCAGCCGCCTCGTCCTTCACGACTACATCCTCGTCCTTGAGATTGCCAGTCGCCGCGTGGAGAAGCGCAGTCGCAAAAGACCCGCCGAGACGCGGAAGCACGGCCTCGGTCTCGGGGTCGCCGAAGCGCGCGTTGAACTCGACGACGTTGACCGTCGAGCCGCTCTTCGCAAGAGGCCCGTGCGGATTGGAATTCTCGTCGTTGACCATAAGCCCCGCGTAAAGGACGCCACGGTAGACGATGCCGCGCTTCTTGAGCTCGCGCACGACAGGAAGGATGATCTTCTCCTTGATTTCGGGAAGACGGTCGGCAGTCACGACAGGCGCGGGGCTATAGGCGCCCATCCCGCCGGTGTTCGGGCCCTTGTCGCCGTCGAACACGCGCTTGTGGTCCTGCGACGACGGAAGAAGAACGGCGTTCTCGCCATCCACGAGCGCGAGGATCGAACACTCCTCGCCGTGCAGGAACTCCTCGATCAGCACTTCCGCGCCGGCCGCGCCAAACTTGTTATCGACGAGCATGTCGTCTATCGCGCCTTCCGCCTGCTCGGCCGTCTCCGCGACGATCACGCCCTTCCCTGCCGCGAGCCCGTCGGCCTTGATCACTACTGGGAGCCCGAACGACGGAAGCGCCGCCTTTGCAAGCGCCGCGTCGGTGAACACCTCGGCCTTGCCTGTAGGAACACCCGCCGCGTCCATGACTTCCTTCGCAAAGCGCTTCGAGCCCTCCATGCGCGCACCGGCGGCGACAGGCCCGAACGCGGGAACGCCTATCTTCTGGAGCGCATCCACAAGCCCCTTCACGAGCGGCGCCTCGGGACCTACGACGACGAGATCGGGATGGTTCGCCGTCGCCCACGCGACTACGCCATCTATGTCTTCCGCCGCGACTGCGACATTAGTTGCGATTGCCGCGGTTCCAGCGTTTCCGGGGGCGCAATAGAGCTCATGCCCCTCTTCGTCCTGTGCAAGCCGCCACGTGATAGCGTGCTCACGCCCACCGCTTCCTACTACAAGTATCTTCATATATCACTCCTTCGGAACGTTGATCTTCTGCCCGACTCTCAAGGCGTCGCTCTTCATGCCATTCATGTCCTTGATCTTCTGAACGGTCGTACCGAACGCCTTTGAAATAAGCGAAAGCGTGTCGCCCGACTGGACTGTGTATTCGTAGCACGGTCCCGTAGGGCGCGATTTTGGCGTAGGTGTCGGCGTCGGTTTCGGCGCTGGCGGCTGAATCGAGGCAATCTTCTTCGAGAGGTCGCGAACGATCTCGTCGCGCTGGCCGCCCATCTCGCGTCTCAGCTCTGAAATGGCGCCCTTGAGCGCGGCAACTTCGGCGCGAAGACTCTCGATCTCTTGCTTCATCGCCTCAGTCTTGCGGAGGCGGTCGGAAAGCTCCTCCTGGTTGGTCGCAAGGACATCCACCTGCGCCGACACGCGATGCATCTCTGCGACCGCCTGCTGTTTCAGGAAGGCGTCGCGGCTTGCGCCTGCCGGTGCCTGTGCAGACACTGTCCCAGCAGCCAATGCCGCAACAAATAAGGCAGTCGTGATCTTCGTCTTCATTTCCTTGTTCTCCTTATCGTTTTCAACTTTCAAATTTAAACTTCAAACTTTCAACTTTCAACTTTTAACTTTCAACTCTTCTTCACGCTACCACAGCAATAGCACCAGCCATAGCGCCGCCACCACTCCCACTACGGCAAGAAAGCGGTTCTGGCGTGCGTTCAGCTCCTCCTGCTGTACGGTTCGCCCGAACGTGCGCATGCCACCGCCAGAGATGTAGTGGAAAAGCTTCCACCCGAACCTCGCGCCCTTCGACGTCTCGCCGTATGCATCGCGGTAGGTGTCAAGCCGCCACGGCACTTTAGAGCGCGTGTAGGCGTGTGCGTCGCCGACTATGGATGTGTGGATAGCGCTCATTTCGGGAGTTTAAGCGTCTGACCCGTACGGACACGCCCATCTGTAGCGATCGATTCCTTGTTCGCCTCGCGGATCTGCTTCCATGCCGAAGTCTTGCCATAGAAGCGCAAGGCGATCTTGTAGAGCGTGTCGCCCTCCTGCACAACATACGTATCGGGAATGGCGTCCTTCTTCGCCTCGCGCTCGGCCTTCGCCTTTTTCGCCGCCTCCTCCGCGGCCTTCTTTTTATCCTTGGCGTCAGCGGCCTGAGTCGGGAGAAGCGACGACGCCGTGCCAGACTCTTTGTCAGCGGCCTCGGCAAGCGCATTGAGCGCCTTTGCCTCGTCGAGAGCGGCCTTGGACGACGCAGCGAGTTCGTCGTCGTCGAGAAGGTCCTTAACAGACGAAACGATATCAGTCTTCTCTGGAGTCCCCTCTGGCTCGCCAGCGAGCGACGTGAGAAGCTTCCTCATGCGATCGTTCTCGCTCTTGAGCTTCGCGGCCCCGTCCTCCGACTCCTTGAGCTTCTCGGCAAGACCGTCGCGGGACTTCTTCGTGTCGGCAAGCTCCTTGCGGACATGTTCGATCTCCGCCGCAATGGCTCCGTCTCCTATAAGGTTCATCTTCTTGGCAAGCTCCTCGGCAAGAGCGCGTTCGCAGATCGCAAGGCGCTCCTTCGCCATCTTCGCCTTGTCGCTGTCTGGCACCTGCTGGAGATATTCGCGGTAGTTGCAGAACGCGCCAAGGTTGTCGTGGCGGCTGTCCTGCTGGAGGCAGGCGAGCTGGAAACGCGCACTCGTGTTGGCCGGGTCTGCGCGGAGCACCTTCTCGAAGCCCTTGATAGCCGCGTCGAGACGCCCTGCCGAATAGTCGTCCATCGCCGCCTGGTACTGGCGGTTGGCGCGCTCCTGCCTGAATTCTGAAGCCGTGCGCGAATCGCAGGCCGCAAGCCCGGCGAGAGCAAGAATCG
>JAZSLQ010000036.1:0-26871 GCA_045535455.1 Kiritimatiellia bacterium
GTTGAACAGCAGATACAGCGAGCCCATGCCGGCTTCGTTCTCCAGGGTGATGGCGGGGTGTCCGTCGGAGTTCATGCCTGTTCTCATTGCGTTCGCGGAGGCGATGAAGGCGGGGGATTTCCGCAGGACGCTCGTCTCGACGCACGCGTGGACGCCGTACTGCTGGCTGAACGGACCCGTCGCGCGCCAGCTCGGATTCGACTCGGCGCAGGGCGAGATATCTGAACCGAAGAACGCGGTGCTCGGACGATTCATGAACCTCGCAATGATAAATCTCGGCGGATACCGCGTGAAGGAGAACCGCATGGGAACGTTCGGCTACCTGATGCCGTTTGCGCTTGTGGAGAACGACGCCGTGGCGATAGAGGTCGGATGGAAGCCGTACCACATGCAGCAGGGATACGGACTCAACGACTCGACGCTTTCGTGCGCGTCGGCGATAAACTGGGGCAACAACCTCGTGCCCGCGTCTTCCGATCCCGAGGTGATAAAGAACATGATCGCGTGGGACGCGGTGGAGAAGCAGCAGATGGCTGTCGGAAGCGGCATGCCGCGCGTCTACCGCACGTTCCTCCTCACGCCCGACGTCGCGCGCGATCTCGCGAAGGCGTACAAGTCCAAGGACGAGCGCGAGGCGGCGCTTGTGGAGACGGCGCGCAATCCGCTCGGCTCGCGCGCCTACGCGAACTACTACGGCAACCCAGGGAGCGCGTTCGACCCCGCAACGTGTCCGCTCGCCCGTCAGGAGGCGGCGATTGCGGAGGCGGAGGGCGCAAGGGAGACGGCGACTCCTCCGTGGCTCGAATGGACTGGGCTCAAGTCGATGAAGACCGTCCCCGCGATGCAGGACGGGAAGAACATCTTCCTGGTGACGGGCGATCCCGCACGCAACAAGGAGCAGTGCGTGCCTGGCGGAGGCTCGGCTACGGTGAAGATCGTCCTTCCCGCGAAGTGGGACGCGCTCATGGCGGAGAAGGGATATGAACCGCTCGAAAAGTTCACGCTCAAGAGCGATATGAGGCCAGACGTCCCGAAGCCGAAGGTGCGCGGCTACGAACGCCCCGGAGTGCGCGCCGACGTAGGTCCCGGCATGCGCCATCGTCCGCAGGGAGGTCGCGGTCCCGGCATGCGCCGTCGTCGTCCGTATTCTGACGAGTGACTCCCCGACACGCAAAAGATGATCTGATCAAAAGAGCTTGCCGATACAGTATTTAGGCTATACGAGCTCTTCGAGAATTGCGTCGCAGACTTCGGTGCCGCGCTCGGTTAGTCGATAGACGGATTCGCCAATCTTGGCAAGAAGACCCTCGGCGACGAAGCGGTCGAGAGCCGGCCGCCATTCGGGGAAGCGCGACGAGTCGATTCCGTCACGTGTTCTCAGGCGGAAAAGTGTGCGCTCCTTGATGTCTTCTGATGGGGAGACTTCTGTCGTATTGTATGCGATTAATAGATTTTCGCCGCTCTTCCCTCTTCCCTCTTCCCTCTTCCCTTTTCCCTCTTCCCATTCCCCATTCACAGAATTCTGTAGAAGGCCCCTCGTGCGCTTAAGGCCTTCACGCCCGCATGCGCCTTCGCCAAGGCCTATGTAGTCTTCGCCGCGCCAGACAGCGAGGTTGTGGCGGCACTCGAAACCGGGGGCGGCGTAGTTGGAGATCTCGTAACGCTCAAGGCCGATTGATTTCAGGAACCGCGCTGCAGATCGTATGCCGTCCAGAACCGTGTCGTCGTCGGGAACGTTTTTGAGGCCGCGCTCGTTCTGGAGCGAGTAGACGGAACAGTGGCGGAGTCCCCAGGTCGCGAGCGGCGCGAGAAGGGCTTCGGCGTTCTTGGTCGTCGGGTCGCCTGGGTAGCCGAGAATCAGGTCGATTCCGGCGTTGTCGAAGTGGGACTTAACGAGCGCGAAGGCGCGCGTGGCGTCGCTAGCGGTGTAGCCGCGGCCCATCGCGCGAAGAGTCGCGTCGTCTAAGGACTGGACGCCCATTGAGATTCGATTGACACCGATTGACTTAAGCTCGTCGAGTTTCGCGAGTGTGACGTCGAGCGGGTGGAGCTCGACGGTGAATTCAAACAGTGGAAAACAGGTCAGACCTGTTTTCCACTGTTTGAGCGGGACACGCAGGGGCGAGAGGTCGCAGAGCGCCGGTGATCCACCACCAAAGTATAGGGTCTTTAGGGTCGGGTTAGGGGCATTTAGGGTCGATGATAATCTGACTCTAAGTGACTCTAATTCGACCCTAAGCGACTCTATGTACCGCTTGCGATCTGCGGCAGTTGAGCTCGCTCGCGAGTAGAGCGAACAGTAGGAGCATCTGCTCCTGCAGAATGGAAAGTGGACGTAGAGGTTAGCGGCCAATCTTGAAGAACTTCTTCAGGGCCGCGACCTTGTCAGTCTTTTCCCAGGGGAACTTCGAGCGCCCGAAGTGGCCGTAGGCGGCTGTGTCTTCGTACTTCCAGCCCTTGGGCGAGAGAAGCCCGAGGTCCTTGATGAGCTCGTAGGGTCGGAAGTCGAATACCTTTCCAGACGCGAGCATCTTCTCAAGCTGCTCGTTCGTGACGCCATGCGCTGACTTGAACGTCTTAACGCAGAAGCTCACCGGCTTGTCTACACCAATCGCGTAGGCGACCTGAATCTGGCAGCGATCGGCAAGGCCGGCGGCGACGATGTTCTTCGCGGCATAGCGCGCGTAGTATGCGGCCGAGCGGTCAACCTTCGACGGATCCTTGCCCGAGAAAGCGCCACCGCCGTGAGCGGCCATTCCGCCGTAGGTGTCGACGATGATCTTGCGGCCGGTTAGCCCCGAGTCGCCGCACGGCCCGCCGATGACGAACTTGCCGGTCGGGTTGATGAAGAACTTCGTCTTTGGAGTGAGAAGGCCGGTCTTCGAGAGGTAGTCCTTTGCGAGCTTCGTGATCTCTTCGTAGTGCGCCTTAGTCGCCCCCGCCTCGGTAGTCTGGTGGGAGATGACTACGGTGTCGATTGCAACGGGACGGCCGTCTTCGTAGACGACTGAAAGCTGGCTCTTCGAGTCTGGGCGAAGCCACGAATACTTCTTGTCTGTCTTGCGGAGCTTCGCGAACATCTTGAGGAGTTCGTGCGAATAGACTATCGCGGCGGGCATGAGCGACTTCGTCTCGTTCGTCGCGTAGCCGAACATCATTCCCTGATCGCCCGCTCCCTGCTTTTCCTTCTTCCTGCGCGAGACGCCCTGGTTGATGTCGGGCGACTGGCCATGGAGGAAATTGTAGTACTTGAACGTCGCGTCGGCGAAATGCTCTTCGGGGATCGTGTATCCGATTTTCTTTGCTACGCGGCGCGCGATTGCCCCGGTGTCGATTTTCTTGAAGTCCTTGCACGTTATTTCGCCCACGTTGACGACGACATCGGGGCCAACTGTCGTCTCGCATGCGACATGGGCGCCTTTGTCTTTTGCGAGGCACGCGTCGAGGATTGCATCGGAGATTTGGTCTGCCACTTTGTCAGGATGTCCTTCCGAAACGGACTCAGACGTAAAAACGTGGCGATGGTTCTTTTTGGTCATTTTCATTCCCTGTAGACTCAGCTTGTCACACGCCGGGCACCATGCCCAGACGTCACAGACTGAAATGAGTGCCGCATATTATACCATAAAGCGTTGATCGTTGGCGGTGGCCGAAGACTATACAGAGGCCTACGCCCGACCTGCTCGCACCCCGCATAGCGCCCGCTTCGCGGCTCACTTCGTTCGGGGGATACCAACCCGCAGTTTGCGGGCACCCCACCGACATGATTTTGACGCGCGCGCACCGCTCTAGCGACTTGCTTCGCAAGCGGGCTTTGCCCGGCGGATATTTCACGCGCGCCCTGTACGTCGGCGGTCAAAATCACGTCGGGCCCGCAAACGTGCTCTCGTGCGCCAGTCGGCTCTCCGGCCTCTGAGCCAAGCCGAGCCGATGGTCGCGGGTGAGGCAGGCGGAAGGTCGCAGGCGTAATAGAGACTTGCGTACGCAGCCAGTGATAGATGCCGAGGCACGGCAGGCTGAATACGGTTATTTGTCTGATCTGCGAGAGCCGTCGCGAGCCTGGAGCCGAACGAGAGCCCCGCGAGCCGTCGGGCGGCGCGGCGAAAAGGGCCGGAGATAGCGCGTGCTTCGTAAGCCATCAATTATGGTATAATATATTGTTAACGCGCCGAACAGGGCGTTGGAGGAAAATTTCAGAACATGGCTGACGTTTCAAAGATAAGGAAGTTCAAGGACGCGGCGGACTACACGCGTAACTTCATTGTGCAGGAAGAGATCGACAAGTATCTCCCCGGCGGCAAGCATTTCATCGACGACGCGCAAATCTGCCGCTGCATCTCGGATATCGCCGAGAAGCCCGCAGACCCCGTGCGCGTCAGGGAAATAATCGCGAAGAGCGAGTCGACTTGCGAGACTCTGCTCCCCGAAGAGACGGCGGTGCTCATGTCCGCCGTCCACGACCCTCAGCTCTTCGCCGAGATGAGCGCGGCTGCCGACCGCATAAAGAAGAAAGTCTACGACAACCGCATTGTCGTCTTCGCGCCGCTCTACGTCGCCAATGCCTGCGTGAACGGCTGCCGCTACTGCGGCTTCCGCGAGGGCAACGCCGAGCAGAAGCGCCGCGTCCTCACGATGGACGAGCTCAAGGAGGAGATCGACGTCCTCGCGGGGCGCATCGGCCACAAGCGGCTCATCGCTGTCTACGGCGAGCATCCTACGACTTCGACCGAATACATCGCCGAGACGATCGAGACGTGCTACAACCGCCAGGTCAAGGCGCCGAAGACAGGTGCGCCTGTCGGTATACGCCGCGTCAACGTCAACGCCGCGCCGCTCCCCGTCGAGGACTTGCGCGTTCTCAAGTCTGTCGGCATCGGCACGTTCCAGGTCTTCCAGGAGACTTACAACCGCAAGCTCTACGAGTCGATGCATCCGGCGTGGAGTGTGAAGGGCAACTACGACTGGCGCACGACTTGCTTCCATCGCTGCATGGAGGCGGGAGTCGACGACGTCGGGCTTGGCGTCCTCTACGGTCTCTGCGACTGGCGCTACGAGCTTCTCGCGACCGTCATGCACGCGCGCGATCTCGAGCGCTGGTTCAACATCGGCCCGCATACGCTCTCGTTCCCGCGTCTCGAGCCCGCGAGCGGCACGAGGGTCCCCGAGGAGAGCCCGTGGCTGATCGACGACGACACTTTTGCGAAGATCATCGTCCTCGCGCGCCTTTCCGTTCCTTACACCGGAATCATCATCACCGCTCGCGAAAGCCCCGAAAGCCGCAACCGCGTCCTCGGCTACGGCATGACGCAGCTCGACTGCTCTAGCAACATCGCTATCAAGGGCTACAGCGATTTCGAAAACGAGGCGCACCAGGAGAAGGACCGCCAGCAGTTCATGCTCGGCGACACGCGCTCCCTCGACGAAATGGTTCGCTACCTCGCCTCGCGTGGCACGATCACGAGCTTCTGCACGGCGGGCTATCGCTGCGGCAGGACGGGCGGTTGCATCATGGACGCACTCAAGACAGGGCGCGAAGGTAAGTTCTGCAAGATCAACGCTGTGCTCACTTTCCGCGAGTGGCTTGACGACTTCGCCTCTGACGAGACGCGCAAGATTGGCGACGAGCTCATCGAGAAGGAGCTTGCTGGAATCAAGGAGTGGGTGCCGAAGTTCTACCCGTCCGTGATGAAGCAGTACGAGGCCACCTGCCACGGCGAGCGAGATTTGTTCTTCTGAAGACGGTTTGCCGCCGTTATTTTTGATATAATATCACCAAATGGCCAAGGTCAAGCTAACAAAAACGGAACTCAAGGCGCAGACGGACGCGCTCAAGCGCTTCCAGCGCTTTTTGCCGATGCTTCAGCTCAAGAAGCAACAGCTGCAAAGCGAGATTGCCGGAATAGTTGCGAAGGCCGAGGCCGTGAGCGCCAGGGAACGCGCCGTCCGCGATGGCTTGAACAAGTGGGTCGGCCTCTTTGCTACGGACGAGTCGTCGCTTGAAGGGCTCGTCAAGGTAAAGAAGATCAATACCGGTAAGGCAAATATCGCGGGCGTCGAGATTCCAACGTTCAGCTCGGTGGACACCGATGTACGCGAAATCGACGCCTGGGCGACTCCTGCGTGGGTGGACGATGCGGTCGAAGTCACTACTCAGATACTCTCACTCCAGTGCGAACGCCAGGTATACGAGGAGCAGAGGCGGCTCGTCATGGAGGAGCTTCGCCAGACGTCGCAGCGTGTAAACCTTTTCGAGAAGGTGAAGATTCCCCAGTGCAAGGAGGCGATTCGCGTCATCAAGATCGCGCTTGGCGACGAGCAGACAGCCGCCGTCACGCGCGGAAAGATCGCGAAGTCGCGCGCTCCCGAAAGCGAGGTGGCGGCATGATAGTGAAGATGCTCCATCTCGATCTCGTGTGCCTCGCTTCCGAGAAGGAGAAGACGCTGACGCAGCTTCGCGACCTCGGCGCGGTTCATCTCGATCTTTCCTCCGCGCAGGGCGCTACCGTGGCGGCGGCCAAGGGCGCTGCGGCAGACGCCGAGAAGGCGGTTCGTCTCATCCTCAAGTCGCGCGGCAAGGAGAAGGACGTAAACATCCACGAGCGTTCAGTGGCGGAAATCCTCGCCATCGACGCCGATCGCGAGACGTTGAAGGGCGCCAAGGACGAGCTCGAGCGGACGATTCGCACATACGAGCCCTATGGCGATTTCGATCCAGAGCTTGCAGAGCAGTTGCTGAAGGATGTTGAAGGCCTGCGTGACGTAGTGCCGCTTCCGGAGAAGCTGCCGCCTATGCGCCTTTCGAAGATGCGCGAGAAGCTTGACCGCATCGAGAATCGCATCACCATAGATGTCGCGAAGCTCGCTGGCAGCGACGAGAACGCAATTTTGAAGAGGTATCCGGCGCTTGCCGACAAGATCGCGTTCGAGTCTGCGAAGGAACTCGTCGGCGAGCAGGGCGAGTTGGCGTTCGTCTCTGGCTGGATTCCCGTCACGCGCAGCGACGCGTTTTTGTCCGCTGTCCGAGAGAATGGCTGGGGAGCGCTTCTGCGCGAGCCCGCTGACGGCGAGATTCCTCCAACGCTAATCGAGCCGCCAAAGCTCTTCCGTCCGGTGACGGCTCTCTTCTCGGGGCTTGGCATTGCGCCTGCCTACACGGAGTCTGACGTGTCGGTTCCGTTCTTCTGCTATTTCACGATTTTCTTTGCGATGCTCGTCGGCGACGGCGGCTATGGCGCCTTGATTCTCGCGCTCACGATCTTCGGGTGGTTCAAGACGCGCAATCAGCGTACGCTTGTCGCAAAGAGCTGGCTGACTCTCCTTACCGTCTTTTCGTCTGCGACGGTTCTTTGGGGGCTTCTCTCGAATACGTGGTTTGGCGCGGGGATTCCGTGGTGCGCCGACTGGCCGACAGTAAAGTGGCTCGCAGATCCAAGCTACAAGAACATGATGCTTCTCTGCTTTACGATCGGCGTCTCCCACCTGATGATTGCGCGAATCTGGACCGGAATCACGATTATAAACGACCGTCGCTGCCTCGCGCAGTTCGGCTGGGCCGGAGTCGTCCTCTTTATGTATCTCGTCACAAACTCCATCGTAGGAATATTCTCCGGCATTCCGACATGGGCGTTCTGGATGTTCGGCGTCTCCCTCGTCCTCGTCTTCGGCTTTACGCTGAAGGGCGACGAGCTGAAGACTCGCGGCGTAGAGCTCGGCATGTTGCCTCTTAACATCATGAGTGCGCTTGGCGACGTGATATCGTATGTCCGCCTTTTCGCCGTTGGGCTTGCCTCCGTCAAGGTCGCCGAGAACTTCAACGACATGGCGCTTTCGATCTTCAACTGCACTGAGATGATCTGGCTAAAGCCGGTTACCGCCATCGGCATGATCCTTGTTCTCCTTATTGGCCACGGGCTCAACTTCGCCATGGCTGGGCTCTCGATTCTCGTCCACGCGGTGCGACTCAACACCCTTGAGTTCTCTAACCACAAGGGCGTGACTTGGGCTGGCTATGCGTTCAGTCCGTTCCGCAAAACCTCCACTTAACCATCAAACTATATAACCACTTAACAACACAGAAGGGAAAACACAATGAACGAAGCAGCATTGGTCATCGCAGGCGCAGTCGCCTGCTTGGGAATGAGCGCCGCGGGATCGGCGTTCGGCACAGGTTTCGCCGCGTCAGCCGCGGTTGGGGCATGGAAGAAGTGCTATGCGGCTGGTAAGCCCGCGCCGTTCATTCTACTCGGTCTCGTTGGTGCGCCTATCACGCAGACCCTGTACGGGATGATTCTCATGTTCATCATGTTCATGAAGCGCGACATCGCCGGCGCCGGCGTTCCCTGCATCATCCTCGGCATTTTCGCCGGGCTTGGCATTGGGCTTTCCGCGCTCTTCCAGGGTCGTGCCGCCGCCGCCGCTTGCGACGCGCAGGGCGAGACGGGGCAGGGCCTCACTAACTACTTCGGCGCGCTCGGCATCGTCGAGACGGTCGCCATTTTCACGATGGTCTTCGCGATCATCGCGATCATGTTCATCAAGTAAATGCGGCTTAGGCCGAAACATTACTGGTTCCTCGCCTTCGCCGCAGTGTTCGCGGCGCTGGCGGGGTTCGTTTTCTGGGGGACGTGGAGCCCCGAGATGGCGCCGGTCATGCCCGACTGCGCTACGTCTTATTCCACATACTGGTTCCGCGATTGGCTGCGCGGCTGGCTTGAGAACGGAAAGTTCGCGCCGGCCGAGGCGATTAACTGGATAGGGAGCCCCTATCTCTGGACGGAGTTCCAGTATGCGTTCGCCGCGTTTATGTCGGCGCTTGGAATGGTGTATTTCCTTAGAGGAAGAGGGCTTCCCCGCGTCGCGGCTTACGGCGCGGGGCTTTTGCTTGCCTTCTCTGGTTATTGGTTCACGCTCTTTTCCGCTGGACACCTCGGCTGGTTCCAGTGGATGACATACGGGGTGTTCGTCTTCGGGCTCATCGACCGTGCGCTCGAGAAGGGCAAGCCGCGCCACTGGCTTTTGCTTGGCGCATGCCTTGCATGGGGTTCGATGCATCAGCCAGATTTGTGGCTGCTCTTCTCTGTTTTCTCCGCGGTTTACTTTGTGTTTAGGCTGAGTGTCGTTCTTTGCGGGTCGCCGCGCGACATGCGCCGCGCGACGGTTGTCAAATGGGCGAAAGGCTCCGCCCTCGCGCTCGCCGCGCTTCTCGCAATCGGCGGCGCGAGCTTCAGAAGCGCGTTCGTCAATGACCTCGCCGGACGCGATAAGCAGATCGAGGAAGGGCAGACCGTCGCTGCAAACGCTACGAAGGACGATGCCGAAAAGCGCTGGATATTCGTCACGAACTGGTCTATGCCGCCAGAAGCGACAAAGGAGTTCTGGCACTCTAGCATCGAAGGCGACACGAGCTGTCCGTTTACACTCGCGATAGGGCAGAAGCGCGGCAATGGAATTCGTCAGTATGTAGGGCGTCTTGGCCGCCCCCTCGGCGCGACGCAGGGCAACTACCGCCAGCACTCGCTTTATGTCGGATGGGTGACGTGCTTTCTTGCGGTTCTTGGACTTCTCTCGGCGCTGCTGCCCTGGTTGCGAGACGCTGGACACGAGACTCGCGCGACAGGCGATGGCCAACAGTCGACAATGGACAGCCCGTCTAACACTAATAATTCGGCAATCATCTTTTTCGCCGTTTCGGCCGTTGTTTTCTGGTTGTTCTCGATGGGGCGCTACTGCGAGCCTGTCTACCGTCTTGTCTATGCGCTGCCCTTCGGCGACTACTTGAGAGCGCCGGTCAAGTGGCATCACCTCACCGAGTTCTGCCTTTGCGTCCTGGCGGGGTATGGGCTTGCTATGCTGCGCTTCCGTTTTGTGCCGTCAGCCCTGCGCAAAGCATCGCCAGATTCTTCGCCTGCTGCTTGTCGCGCGGCGCGCATTGCTACAAGTGTGGTCGCTATGTTTGTAATTGTCGGTTTGTCTCATCTTGTTTCCAATGCCCGTCTTTACTGCGCACCGCATCGCGCCGACGCCGACATGCAGTTTGTCGACGGACGCATGTTGCAGGATCCGCGCGGCGTCGCGCAGCTCAACCAGATGCGCGCTCGCGTCCTTGGCACATACCAGGGTGCGGCGCTTGTCGAGATTCCGAAGAAGAAGCAGAAGGACGAGCCCAAGCCGGAGCTGCCAAGTCCGCAGCCGATCACCCTTGCGCTTGGGATCATCTCGCTCGTCGGCACTCTTGCAGTCGGCGCCTACGGGATCAAGAAGTCATGAATCCGTCAGAGGTGTTTTCAGATCCGACGCGGTGCGAGGAGTTCTTCGCTCTTGCCGCGCGCATCTTCGGCGTTGACCGCGCGTCGATAGACGGCGCGACCGCGTATGAGTCGATCCCTGGCTGGGACAGCGTTAACCATCTTCGTCTCGTAATGGAGGCGGAACGCGCGTTCGGTGTGAAGTATCCGTTTGAGCGGATTCCGTCGCTAATGACGCTCAAAGATTTTCTTTCATGAGTAATTTTGAAACCACGAAATACGCGAAATACACAAAAAAGAAAGTTTCGTGGTTAGAGCATTAAGAACGAGAAGGCGATATATGAAAACAGTGTTGGTGAGATTTGCTTTTGGTGTATTTGTGGTTGCCGCGCTCGCTGCTGGATGCACGAGCCCAAGGTATCCGGCGAACGCCAAGCTGAAGACTGGCTTAGGGCCGCTCGTTCAGGCGCACCGCGGAGGACGCCACGAATACGACGACAACGCCCTTGGTGGCTTCAAGATGTGCCTTTCGCGCGGCATAAAGGGATTTGAGCTCGACGTGCGCTACACGAAGGACTGCGTGCTCGTAGTGATGCACGATGAGAGCTTGGCGCGTACAACCAACGGAGAGGGAAATGTAGAGGACACGACATTCTCGGATCTCTGCAAACTGCGTCTCAAGAAGTCTTCCGAGCAGGTGCCAGCACTATCGGAAGTTCTTATGATGATGAGCGGACGAGATGACGTCTTCATCGAAATCGAGATGAAGGCATATCCGAGCGACTTCTATACGTCTTATGTTCTCGAGGACTACTGCCGCCGTTTGAGCGACATGGCGAAGATGCTGATGAAACCGGGGACGTATGCGTTCACCTGTTTCAACGATAAGACGCTTGCGATGATGCGCAAGGTTGATCCCGACGCGCCGCTCGGGCTTATCGTTGGCAGACCGCTCGAGGACGCGCACATCGCCAAGGCGAAGGAGCTCGGCTGCTGCAGCGTCGCGCCGCGCGTTGGCACGACCAAGGAGATGGTGGAGAGGGCTCACAAGGCGGGGCTGACGGTGTGCCTGTGGATGTGCCAGGACAAGGAGACATGGGACAAGTGTGCAGCAGTTGGCGCCGACCGCGTCACGAGCGACTTCCCTCTCAAGCTCTCCCGCGAGGTGGAAGTAGAATAACGCTCGCTCGTTGGCGGCGTCCGAAGGCTCCTCCTCGGGGAGCCCTCGGCGAATACGCCGAATCCCCTCGCTCGGACCTTCGCTCCACCGCCAACTTCGCAGCGCTGCGGCGGTTTATGGCATCAGCTCAGACGTTGAGCGTCTGACGATGAGCGGCGCGTCGAGGAGGATTTCGCGCGGGTCGTTGTTAGGATAGCGTATGCGCGCGAGGAGCGTCTTGAACGCCGTCGCCGCAAGTTTTCTCACTGGCTGCGAAATAGTCGTGAGCGGGGGATTCGCAAGCCTTGCGGCCTCGATGTCGTCGAATCCAACGACCGCGACGTCCACTGGAATGCGCTTCCCGAGGCGCGCGAGGGTTTCGGTCAGGAGAATTGCCTGTTCATCGTTTCCGCACACGATGGCGTCAGGACGGGCGTGGCTTCGGAGGAGTCTGCCGAGTTCGCTTTCGTCGTTCGGAGCGAAGTCGAGCCTGCGGACGCTTTCCTCGCATCCTAGCAGGGCGAGTTCGCCGGCGAGTCCGAAAAGGCGGTTGCTCCAGTTTGCATTCGCGAACGGATTTCTGTCCTCCATGAGGAAGGCGATGCGCCTGTATCCGCACTCGTGCAGATGATCCGCGATGAGCCGTCCGGAGTTCACGTTGTTGACGGCGACGAGATCGCAGCAGCTGCGGTTCGGTGGCCTGGTGGTGTCCGAGTCGATCAGCACCACGGGAATCTCCGCGTGCCTGAGGATGCTTACGATCTCCTTGTTCGTTTCGACCATTTCCTCTGCGACAAAGGGGCGGAAGATCACGCCTTCCGCACGGCTGACGGCAAGTTCGCGCACCTTGCGCCTTATGTCGCGTACCAGCGATTCGTGCTTTCGCTCGCTCGAGAAGACAAGCGCGACGCGGTATCCGAGCCGCGCTGCATGCAGCTCCGCCTCCTTCTTTATCTCGACGAAGAATTCGTATGATTCGTAGTCCGGGATGACGAGTCCGATGATCCCGCTTCGCCTGTAGGCGCGTTTCGTGAGGAACGAGCCCGCGCCGTTGCGCTTCTCGATGAGACCCTGCTGGCGCAGCTGCTCTAGCGCCCCGCGCAGCGTTATGCGGGAGACTCCGAACTCGTCCGAAAGCTTCGCCTCGCTCGGGAGCTTTCCTGTTTCGGAGTATGTGCCGGACATGATGTTCTTCATCAGCTGCGCGGCTATTTCCCTTCCTGTCATGATGCGAAAATTATACCACAGTTGTCCAGCGCCTGTCTATACAGGTGTTGCGTGCGCCGAATGCCGTATGGTAGAATGGCGGTGCATTGCGAAAAGTAAGGAGCGACAGAAATGAAGACAGTAAAGGACAAGCAGATTCTGATGGCGGCCGACTTCGCGGGGTATCCGCTGAAGGAGGCTATAAAGGAGTATCTTGAGAAAAAGGGATGGACGGTGACGGACATCGGCGTGAAGGCCGATTCCGACCCGAACGACACTGAGCTGATGTTCCACCGCATCGGACTCCGCGTCGGCGCGATGATCACCGAGAAGGAGTTCGAGCGCGCGCTCATTTTCTGCGGTACGGGCATGGGCATCCACATCGCGGCGTCGAAGTGTCCGGGCGTTCATGCGGGCGTCGTGGAGTCCGTGCCGGCGGCATTCCGCGCGATCACCGGCAACGGCGTGAACGTCCTCGCGATGGGCGCGTTCTACGTTACGCCCGAGCTTGGCAAGCAGTGCGCGGACGCATTCCTGTACAACGACTTCGGCAGCGGCTGGGAGTGGTGGCCCGACTTCGACAAGTTCCACCAGATCGCGATCGACGAGCTCAACGCCTTCAACTACGAGGAGTACAAGGCGAACGGCTTCAGGGTGAAGCACCTCGGCGACTGCCACTGCGAACTCTACGATCGCCCGGAGGGCTTCTCGTCCGTCCCGCTCATGTGCAAGAGATAGGTACGGCTGTGTTTCGTAGTATGATGCCATTGACGGCGAGGCGAGTGGGTTGACATAATTAAGCCGACAGCAAATAAACGGTGAGCAAATTGATTGCGTCGTACGATGCTTGACAAAGAAAAGTGCACCTAATTATGAAAACAGCAAATAGGTGCACCTTGTTTGACGGAGAAAAAAGTGCACCTACAGACCCGACGTGCGATGTACGTCGTGGAAATTAAACGGCAGCGCGAGATAGGCCGCAAAGTCGAGCACGAGGTGGAGCAGAAAGTCGAGCGTCTGGGCAGACACGAGGGCAGGTCGGTGCGGACTGCGCTGGTGTACGAAGGCCATTTGGCGCCGATTGTCGAGGCGGACGATTTCTTCGATTCGATTGTTCCCGTGCAGGACTTGATGGGGTTGCCGCGATAGCTTTTCCAACCGCGCTTGCGTCAATGCAATACTTGCACAGGGATATACGCTACTGACGCGAAATTTTGAATGCAGGCGTGCGCCGCCGCATCGCTGCGCGGGCTGCGCAGACAAGGCCAGTTTCCTACCTGTCTATACAGGTGTTGCGGGGCGGATTCTGTTGTGGTATTATTCCCACCACAAGGAGGTTTGTACTCATGACATCAAAGACATCTGCGACAAAAACATCTACACGAATCCTATGCACCGTCTCAGCTTCGCTTATCGCGCTGGCTGGACTGCATCTATCCGCCGCGACGATCGAATGGGAGTCGCCGCATGATATTGTTTCTGCGGACGATGTCGCCACGGAGGGCGAGACGTGCTTCGCCTACAACAAGACCGGCACGGACTACACGGTGAACGGAGTTCTTTTCAAAGGCGACACATCTGTCCAATATATTCCCACCAATACTACTGATGTCGTGCTGTCCGTCGTCGAAGGTGCGGGCAACTCGTGGGAAAACAATGCGTCGGCATTTGGCGACGGAAAGGGTTCTACAGACTACGAGTATATGCTCTACGGCGGCGCGTTCTATCGGTATTCTGGGACTGTGGCGATGACGCTTCAATCATTGCAGCCCGGCGAGGAGTATCTGGTCCAGATTTGGATGAGCGAGCGCAGAAGCGGTTACGATCCTTACAACGACACGTTGGACGGTGTCTGCACAATAACTGCAAATCCGTCCAACGGTGCGCCAGGACAGTACGCCGTCGGGCGTTTCCGCGCTGATGCCGCGACGCAGACGATTTCCATCTACAGCGCGAGAAGTCCGCTAGTCAACGCGATACAAGTCCGGAAACTGTCAGGGATCAAATGGGGCGAAGTGCAGCGCGTCGGAAATGGTTCTGAAGTGTCCGTGGAAGGTGCTGCCGTTTGTGCTTACCAGTTTTCCGGCACGGCATCGCTGACGGTCAACGGAGTCGCGTTCGCACAGTTCGACATCAACACCGTGCACGACGGTGTGGAACTGGCCAGCGACGGCGGCACGGGGCATACCTTGAAGCGTTCGAATTCAAACAGCCTCGGTCAAGATGCTGTCTATCCACTCGAAACGCCGGCCTCCTACAAAACGATGCTTGCGAACTGTGCGTACGTAGCAAGGCAGGCAGGTGTGTCTACCGGCATATACTGGATGGATTTGAAGTTCAAGCAACTTGTTCCGGGGCATACGTATCTCGTTCAGCTGTGGTACGAGGATGCCCGAACCAGCGACGCACTCGGCAATTTACAGCGCATAGACGGCGTCCGTTCGCTCTATGCCTTTGATGCGGACAACGGCAACCTCGGCAGCTATGTGACAGGAACTTTCATTGCAACGGAAACGAGCCGGACAATCCGCATTCGTGGCGATAAGGTTTCGAACTCGGCTCTGAACAATCCGATGCTGAATGCTTTCCAGCTCCGAGACATCACGAAGAACTATTGGTGCGAAAGCGCATCTGCCGGGTTTATGTCCGGCGCATCGGATATAAAAACCGAAGGTACGCTACTGTACGCCTACACGCCCGATGACAGGGATCAGACAGTGAATGGGGTCACCTTCAGTAGCCAGAGTTCCACCGCTAACTGGGGAGATGGAAACGTGACAATGACAGGGTTCGTCAGTCGGAGACACGACACGACGTTTTTCCCGAGTCCGGCATCGGATTTCGAAAATCTGCTTGCCCCTGGAATTTACGGCTCCGCCCGCACAACGGAGGCGACGCTGACTTTGTCCAATCTCGAGGCGGATACGCCGTACCTTGTGCAGATTATCGTGAACGACAGCCGAACAACCGCAGGGTTAGACACAAGGGGCTTCAAGGTGTCCGGCATCATGGATGATTACGCCTATTATCAGGATGCCACGACAGCGAAGAGATATGGTTCGCAAGTCTCCCTTGTCCTGTGGCCGTCGTCAGCCACCGTCACGCTGAAGCTGCTCTACACCGGCAGCACGGCGGACAACACTTCGCCGCAGTTGAACGCGCTTCAGGTCAGAAAGCTTGACATCGCTCAGCACAATATCGACAGAACGCTGGACATATATACAGACAGATATATCGAGAAAACAACACCCGGCCGGCTGACGTTGGAAAGTTGCCCGAATCTCCGGTACGCGACCGTAACGGCGGGAACGCTTGTGTTTGGCGCAAACGCCGCGACGGTTTTGCTGGACGACCTCAATGTCTACTCGCCAGGAAACGTCGAAATCGTCGCAGGCGCGACGGTCGCTGTCGATGCCGAGACGTTCGACCTCTCGGCGGTGTCGACGGTCCGGGTGCCTTCCGGCTTCAAACTCGCGTCCGGAAACCGCTACGTGCTGACGACATCCGGCTGTTTCTCGGGCGCGTTGCCCGTGCTTGCATCAGAGGTCGGCGGGTTGCATCTGGAAGTGGCGAGCCTTCCCGGCGGCGGCGAGGCGCTGATGCTTGTTCATCGCGGTCTTACCGTCGTCATTCGATAGAGGCTTGGATATGCAGATGCCCATTCTGTTTTCCGCCGTCGCTCTGCTTTGTGTGGCGGCGGTGGGTGCTGACAGCGCGTTGGTGGACGGCGGTTGCGCGGCGGAAATCTGCGGCTGCGATTTCCAAAACGAAATCGACGCCGCGAGCCTTGCGGGCGGCGGACGGGTGGTCGTGCCGCCCGGCCGCCACGTCACGGGTTCTCTGCTGCTTAAGTCAAATGTCGAGCTTCACCTCTCGGAAGGGGCCGTTCTTGTCGGCTCGTGCGCCGCGAAGGACTACATAGCGTTCAAACCTCGCTGTTCGGAGGGCGATCTCCTTGGTGTCGTGATGGCCGATGGCGCGACGAACGTCGCGATAACGGGAAAGGGCGAGATCTTCGGCGACGGACGGAAATGGCTGCACGGCAAGGGTGCGAAGCCCAGCCCGGAAGGGCAGCGTCCGCGCGGCATAGTATTCAAGGACTGCAAAGGCGTTCGGCTCGCGGACTTCACGCTGCGCGATGCGGCATGCTGGGGGTGCGTGTTCCACTGCTGCGACGGCGTGACTGTGCGCCGAGTGAAGATCGACAGCCATGCGAACTGGAACAACGACGGCTTCGACATCGAGGCCAAGAACGTCCTGATAGAGGACTGCGTCGTCGATTCCGGCGATGACGCCTACGTTCTCAAGTCGAACAACCGGGACTTTGAGGTCGAGAATGTCATCGTGCGGAACTGCATCGGACGGTCGACATGCAATGTGTTCAAACTGGGGACGGCGAGCCACGGGACGATGCGCAACATCCTTTTCGAGAACTGCCGCGCCGAGGCGTCGGAGCGCGTGTTTCTCGATGCGGAAGGAAAGGACTGGTTTGCGGACTACCGAAAGAAATGCTGGGCGGGCGCGACGGATGGGCAGCAGTCGCTTTCGGCCATCGCGGTCGAATGCGTGGACGGCGGGGTCGTCAGCAACATCGTCTTTCGCGGCATCGACGCGCGCAATACGCTTGTGCCGATCTTCGTCCGCGGCGGAACAAGGAGGAATCGCGGCAACGGCATTCCCCCGAACGACAAGCATATCCTCTCGGATGTCCTGATCGAGAACGTTACGGCGAAGGCCGAGTCCTTCGTCGCGAGTTCGGTCACAGGCGTCGAGGGGTGCCGCCCGAAAAATGTCGTTCTTCGCAACGTGCGAGTCGCGTGCAAGGGAGGCGGAGAAACGGCACAGGAACGGACGAGGCCCGTCCCCGAGTTCCCCGGCAGCTATCCCGAAAGCCGGATGTTCAAGTGCATGCTCCCTGCCTACGGGCTGTATGTGCGTCATGTCGACGGAATGCGGCTCGAAAATGCTGTGTTCACGCTTCAGGGAGGAACATCCGACGAGCGAGACGCCGTCGTTCGCGACGACGTTGCGGACTTTGCCGGTCCTGGGGCGGGCGCAGCGCTTGCCGGGGGCGGTGGAAATCGTGATGCGGCGCACGAGCGGCGCGATTTCCAGCGAGAGATAGATGCGGCGCACGATGCGGGCGGCGGCTGCGTGACGGTTCACGCGGGCGTGTGGGACACCGGGCCCCTCCATCTGCGCAGCAACGTGGAACTGCATCTTGAAGAAGGTGCGACGCTGCGCTTTTCGGAGAATCCCGACGACTACCTCCCGAAGGTGGCGACGAGCTGGCAGGGCGAGGAGACGAGGAATCTTTCCCCGCTCGTCTACGCGGCATTTGCGACAAACGTCGCCATTACCGGCAGGGGACTGCTGACGACCGGAAACGCGGCCTGGAACCGCTGGTACAAGGAGAACCATACCAGGCGGCGTCCCCAGTTCGTGCAGTTCTTCTGCTGCGGAAAGGTGCGGCTGGAGGGATTTTCCGTGCGCGGCTCGCCGTTCTGGACAATCCATCTCTACCGCACAGACGATGCCGTCGTGAAGGGCCTGGACGTTTCGGCGTTCGATGAGAAAGGATTCGCGCTCAAGAACACCGATGGCATCGACATCGAATGCTCGCGTCGCGTCAGGGTGTCTCACTGCACGTTCCGTCAGGGCGACGACGCCATCGTGCTCAAGTCCGGGCGGGACGACGACGGCATCCGGCGCGGGATTCCGACGGAGGACGTGACAATCGAGAACTGTCGTGTCCGCGAAGGCCACGTTCTTCTGGGCGTCGGCAGCGAGGTCGGTGGCGGCATACGGAACGTTCTGATGCGCGACTGCACGGTGGAAGGTTCGGTCGACCGTCTTCTGTTCGTGAAGACGAATGCGAAAAGGGGAGGGTTCATCGAGAACATCGCGATGGAGCGCGTGCGCGCGGACAAGGTCCGCCAGGCCGTCGTCGCCTTGATGGCCGACTACTGGTATTATCCGCCGCCGGGCGCGACCAACCTCCACCGGACGGCGATACGCGGCGTCACGGTGCGCGATGTGGCGGTTTCGGACGCGGGAAGCGTGGCCGAGCTGCGCGGCGATCCCGATCTGCCGGCGCGCGACTTCGAGGTTTCCGGCGTGACGGTGGACACGGTGCGCAGGAAGATCGTCGATGCCGCCAATGTCGAGAATCTCCGTGTGGACGGCCTTCAGGTGCGGCATCCGCCATCCGTGTCTTTCAAGAAGGACGATCCGACAAGAGGAGGACAGGAAAAATGAAACGAAAGCAGATTGCCGGCTTTCTGATGTGGATGGCGTATGCGGCGGTTGCCGCATCGGCGGCGCGCGCCGCCGGCACGGCTCCGTCTTGGCCGGAGGCGACGCGGGATGCGAAGCCGTGGGTCTACAACTGGTGCATGGGCTCGGCGATGGACGAGCCGGGTCTGGAATACCAGAGCCGCGAACTTGCCGAAAAGGGCTTCGGCGGATTCCACATAATCCCCATCTACGGCGCCAGGGGCTATGAGGCGAAATGGAAGAAATATCTTTCTCCTGAGTGGATGGATGCTTTTGCCCTCGCCAAGCGCATCGGCGAAAAGCATGGACTCGGCATAGACCTGACGTCCGGTACGGGCTGGTGCTTCGGCGGACCGTGGCTCAAGAAGGAGGAGGGGAGTTGGAAACTTGTATTCGACAAGGAGGGGCGTCTCGTGCCGCAGCTGACTGGCCAGCAAGTGAAGCGTGCCGCGCCGGGTGGCGAGGGCCCGATGATGAATCCGTTCTCTCCCGCTGCAATGGATTCGTTTCTCAAGAAGTTCGAGGTGTTCGACAAGCCGGGCGCGGCGCTGCCGGAGCATTTCTACCATGACAGCTACGAATACTTCAATGCGGCGTGGAGCCCTGAACTTCCGGCGGCTTTCAAAAAGCGGCGTGGATACGACTTGATGGAGAAATGGGACATCTTCAGCGGCAAGGGCGATTCCAACGAGATCGCGCGCGTGAAATGCGACTACCGCGAGACGCTGGACGACCTGATGGTAGATGAGGTTTTCCCGAAGTGGGTTCAATGGTGCCATGCGCGCGGCGTCAAGACGCGCAACGAGGCACACGGCTCTCCTGCGAACTGGCTCGACCTCTACGCGCTTGCGGACGTTCCGGAGACGGAGATGTTCGGGAGCTTCCGCGACATACTGATTTCCAAGTTCGCCTCGTCTGCCGCGAACGTCACGCGCAAGCGGTTTGTGTCGGCGGAGACATGCACATGGATTGCGGAGCATTTTCACGAGACCCTCGCCGAGACGAAGGTGTTCATCGACAAGCTGTTTCTCGCCGGCGTCAACCGCATTTTCTTCCAGGGCTGTGCGTATTCGCCTGTCGAGGCGCCTTGGCCTGGCTGGTGCTTCTACGCTTCGATGCAGATGAATCCGCGCAATCCGATCTGGCGGGACGTTGGAACGCTCACCGCCTACATCACGCGCTGCCAGTCGGTCTTTCAGAGTTGCGAACCGGACAACGACGTGCTGGTCTACTGGCCGTTGCGCGACTACTGGTGGAATGCGGACGGATATGCGAAGATGATGGGCGTTGATGGGAAGGGCTGGTTCTATGGACAGCCAATCTGCTCGATGGCGGGGCGTTTGCACAAAGATGGGTATGCTTTCGACTATGTGTCCGACAGGATGCTGCAGGATGCAGAAGGACTTGATCTCAGGAATAGATATGCCGCGCTCGCCGTGCCGGAATGTCGGCACATGCCTGAGAAAACGAAGGCGGCGATTGCCGCGCTTTGCCTCCCCGACGTCTCAAAGGCGCGGCGAGAACCGTTCGCGGCGGCGGGGCTGATGTTCACGCGCTTCCGCAAGGGCGCGGACACCGTGTATTTTCTCGCCAACCAGACGGACGGCGGTATTTCAGGCGCGTTTGCGCCGTCATGCAGACCCAAGTCCGCGTGGCTCATGAATCCGCTTACGGGCGGGATTGCGCCTGTGGAGGTAAAGGATGGCCGCATCCGCATTTCCCTTGATGTCGGTCACTCCTGTTTCCTGTGGTGTTCGCCGCAAGCCGCAGAGAGCAGCACGGCATGTGCGCCGAGTGAGAAGACCTATCTCGACCTTGGCGAAGTGATCGGCAACGAGTCGGTCAGGGTGACGGTGAACGGCATGTATCTCGGGACGCTCATCATGCCGCCGTACAGAATAGAAGTTCCGCAGGGCGTTCTCAAAAGCGACAAGGTCGAGGATAACGACATCGTCGTGGATGTGTGCGAGCGGGCGGCGAACCGAATCCGCGAAATGGACTTGAAGGGTGTCAAGTGGAAGACATTCTCCGATATCAACATGGTGGACATCCACTATCGTCCGTTCGACGCCTCAAAGTGGCCGGTCATGCCGCACGGCGTCAAGGGGCCGATCCGGATATATCGCGGTGTGCCGCCCGAGCCGCTTCCTGCCGCCGCCCGGCCTGCGCCTCGACCCGCTGCGGCGCAGCGTCCGCGCTGGGCGGGCGCCGGATTCTGGGATCGTCGCCATGCGGCGAAGTTGAAGGAGATTGCCGCAGGTCCGAAAGAATACGACTGCGTATTCGTCGGCGATTCCATCACGCACAACTGGGAGGGCTGGAGCGAGAAGCCGGATGTCGAAGTTGCCGAGCGGCTTTACGCGAACGGCGGCCTCAAGTTCCCGAACGGGCCCGGTCGCGCGGTCTGGGATGCGATGAAGAAGACGTGGCGGGTGCTCAACCTCGGCATGGCTGGAGACACCACGCAGAACGTCCTTTGGCGTCTTGACAACGGAGAGATGGACGGTTACCGCGCGCGGTACGTGTTTGTCATGATCGGCACCAACAACGGAAGCGATTCGCCGGAAAACCGAGCGAAGGGAGTAAAAGCGGTTATAGACAAGATTGCCGAAAAGCAGCCGCAGACGACGATTCTCCTTTCGCCGATATTCCCGAGCGGCGCAAAGCCGAACGATCCGCTGCGCGTCACGAAGGACAAGACGAATGCCATCATCAAGGATTATGCCGACGGGAAACGCATTGTCTGGGTGGATTTCAACACGAAGTTCCTCAATGCAGACGGAACGCTGAATACATCCATCATGCCCGACCTGCTGCACCCTCTTGAAGACGGCTATCGGATTTGGTTCGACGCGATCAAGGAATTCCTCCCGTCGCTGCCGAAAAATGATGAGACGTCTCCTTTTCATGCGACGCCCGACGTCGTGCTGGCCGAGCGCGTCGCCGATGCCCCTCGCGATGATGCGGATTTCTCGGCAGAGCTTCAGTCCATGCTGGACGATGTCGGGGCGCGCGGCGGGGGAACGGTGTTCCTGCGCCGTGGTTTCTACACGGTAGCCCGGCCCGTTGAGATTCCTGTCGGAGTCACCCTTCGCGGCGATTATTCGGCGGCGCGGCCGGACCAAAGCACCGTCCTTTGCGTCTTGTGCGGACGCGGCGAACCAGACGGGACGGCCGCCTTTACGGTCAACTGCGGCGGGGGGCTCATGGGCCTTGTCTTCTGGTATCCCGAGCAGACGCTCGGCAACCCCGTGCCGTATCCGTGGACGGCAAAATCCAAGATTGACAGCTCTCTAATGAACGAAAACCAGACAGTGACGGATTGTACATTTGTCAATTCATGGAAGGCGGTTGCCATCGGGCCTGAGTGGAACGAGCTCCATACGCTTCGGCGGCTTTTGATATGCGCCCTTTCGACGGGCATCGCAGTGGACCGCACCACCGATATCGGACGCACAAGCGAAGTCCTGATATCGCCGAAGGCATGGTCCACGAGCGGACTTCCCGGCACGCCGGCTGAAAACGAGCTTCGGGAATGGCTGCGGACGCACGAGACGATTGGCGCGGACTACGGTCGCAGCGACTGGGAATACATCTGGCGGCTCAGAGTCGACGGATACAACGTCGGCGTGCGCTTTCGAAAGGGGACTACGCCGCAGCTGACGAACGCGGCAATTGCGGATTCGATGTTCACGAACTGTGTGACGGGCATTCGCCTTGAAATGCTCAACCCCGTTGGGCTCGCAGTCCATGATTCGACATTTGCATCCGATACGAATGTCGTTTTCACGGCTCTTTGGCATAGTTCATGCGCACAGTTCAATTCATGTACGTTTGTTGGTTTAGCTCCTGAACAGCCAATGAGGGAAGGGAGCGAATGGGGCGGACATCTTGTCTTGCCGTATGCACAGGCGTCAAGATTCCCTGTGCGTCCGGAACCGCCTCCGCGCCCGCGTCCGGCCGGTGATTTCGTCCAAAATGTCAGGGACTTTGGCGCGGCGACCAACCTTGAGGACAATACGGCGGCGTTTATGCGCGCGCTTTCGGAGGCCGGACGAAAGGGCGGGACGGTCTATGTTCCCGCCGGCGTCTGGAAGATCCGCGGATCGCTGCGCGTCCCTTCCGGCGTGGAGCTGCGCGGCTGTTCGGACGTGCCGCACCATACGGTCAGCGGCGGGTCCGTGTTGCTGGCCTATTCCGGACGCGGGAACGAGGATGTTGCGCCGTTCATTTCGCTTGAGCCACGTTCCGGACTGCGCGGACTCGGCGTATGGTATCCAGAGCAGATGTTTTACGATCCTGTGCCGTATCCATGGGCCGTTCGTGCGCTTGGCGAAGGTTGCTGGATTAAGGATGTCAATATCGCCAACTGTTGGAACGGCGTCGATTTCGCGTCGCATCCGTCGGGCGGACACAGCATATCGTATCTGTCCGGCGGTTTTTGGCGCCGTGGACTTGCAGTCGGGAAATGTGCATCGCGCGGCTGGATAGAGGACATTATGATGAACACCCACTACACTACGCGCAGAAGACAGGGGGTTCCCTATGGATGGGGCGAGTCGAAGGATGTGCGATTTCGCAGAATGCCCCCTGGCGACGAACGGCTCTCGGCCTGGCAGCGCGAACATCTCGAGGCATACACATTCTCGGATTGCGTCGACGAGCATGTGCGCGGCATCTTCGCGTTTGCGGCGCGGACAGGCGTGCGCATCGAGGGAAGAAGCAACGTCAGGATGTTGCTCCCGGGATGCGACACGGTTGTGAAGTGCTTCAGCGTAAGGCAGGATGCAGGGTCGGAGTTGGATGTGGCGTTGGCCCAGCTTGTGCCATGGCAGAACGGCATTGACGATTCCGTATCCATCATGCTGGAACCGGGGGATGCCGGAGAAAGCCGGTTCATGTCAACGCAGACATGGACATCCCGGACTCTCGCAGAGCGCGGGGCGGCGTCCTTTGCCGTTCAGAGGGGGAATGGACGGGCGGCGGTGGACACTTTCGTGTCGAACGGCGTCGGGAAGTCGTACGCCGGAAGCGGGCGTCTTGCCGTTCGCAATGGAATGTACATCGACTATGGTTCAGAGTTTGCCAGGCCGTCCAACGCCTCGTTCGCGGTTTCGGAGTGCAGTGTCGGGCAGTTCGGCAAGGGGCGTTGGCACGGTCACGCCGCAGAGCTGCCAGGCAAGGATTAGCCCGCGGCTAAATTCGCCAATCCGCATCTGGAACCTGCGGCCTAATGTGCGACACCAAACAGGTGGGGTGTTGACTTTTGAACCACTGTGGTTTATAATCTTCAATCAAATGAACCATAGGAGTGAACCATGAGCGCGTTGACATTGCATTCAATGGACGATAACCTTGTATTGGCGTTGCATAGACATGCGGCGGAACTTGGCACGAGCCTTAACCAGGCGGCGAAGGCGCTGCTGTCAAGTGCGCTTGGACTGGTTGCGTCTGGAGAGAGGAAAACGCCTGGATTCATGAAGTTCGCGGGAAAGATTTCCTCGAAGGATGCCGAATCGATGATGTCCTTTGTTGATGAAGCAGACTTTTCGAAGGTCTCGGCGGAGGATTGGAAATGAATTCTGCAGTTGTCGACACAAACGTGCTTATTGCCTTTCTTGAGAAGGGGAGTGTGGAGGCGCGGGTGCTAGAAAAGTTCGACAAGCTGATTGTCCCCGCAGCGGTCGATGCCGAGTTTCGCGCCGGGCTTGACTTGACTACGAAGACGGGAAGGCGATATGCGCAGATACTCGATGACTTCCTTAACGATCAGTCGGTTGCCTATGTGCCCGCAGACCGTCCAGAGAGCCTGAAGTATGCGATGCTTTATCGGGTGTTGAAGAAGCAGGGGACGCCTATTCCGATAAACGACATCTGGATTGCCTCCGCCGCGCTTGTCCGCAATGTGCCGCTTTGCACGTTTGACAGGCATTTTCGCAATGTGCCTCTTTTGGATGTTGTGGAAATCCCGGTCTCGTGCGCGTGAAAATCTGCGCTAAGGACTCTATCTGAAAGTGTAAATTCGCTCTTGCGCGAATTGAGCCATATTTGGTATAATTTGCGCCGTTTTGCCGCGGAGGGTAGCGACGAGTGTCGCGAGAGTATGCGGTCAGATTACCAGAAAAGGCATAAGATGGATCAGATAAGGATCAAGGCGGAAGCGCGTACCGAACAGGGTACGGGCGCTGTCCGCCGCCTTCGCCGCACGGGGATGATTCCCGGTTCGGTGATGAAGATGAAGAAGGGCGGCACTGAGCTGATCAAGCTCCCTGCGCACGACTTCATGATGGCGACGCGCGGCCACGCGAGCAAGCAGCTCCTGGTCACGCTCGATCTCGACGGCAAGGAAGTTCCCGCGCTCATGCGCGAGATGCAGAACGACGTCCTCGCCGGAACCCCGATACACGTAGACTTCAGCGAAGTGTCGCTGACCGAGAAGGTCCGCGTCACGGTTCCGCTGTACCTCGTGGGCGAACCTGTCGGCGTGAAGCTCGGCGGCGGCGTCCTCGAACAGACGCTCCGCACGGTCGACGTCGACTGCCTGCCGACCGACATCGCGGAGAAGTTCGAGGTCGACGTTTCGGCGCTCGGTCTCGACCAGACGCTGTTCGTCCGCGACCTCAAGCTCGGCGACAAGCAGACCGTCGTCACGCGCGGCGAAGTTCCCGTGGCGGTCGTAAAGGCCCCGGATGACGTTCCTGCGGCCGGTGGCGCTCCTGCTGCCGCTGCGGCCGGTGCGGCACCCGCTGCTCCCGAGGTCATCAAGAAGGGCAAGGAAGAAGAGGCCGCTGCGGCCGACAAGAAGGAGGAGAAGAAGTAATGAAGAAGTACGATGCTCTCTATATCTTCGTCGGCATTGCGAAGGAAGACGTCCTCGAGGCGAATCTCGAGAAGGCCCTTGCGGAAGTGACCCGCGTCGGCGGAAACATCCTCGAGAAGGTTTCCCTTGGCCGCCGTTCGTTCTCTCGCCCGATGGGCAAGCGCGACAGCGGCGTCTATGTCAAGGTTCGCATGGAGCTCGATCCCGCCAAGGTCGACGAGCTCGTCAACCGCTACCACCTCGTCGAAGAGGTGTTTCGCGTTCAGATTCTCGCCGTCGACGAGCGCCGTGAGGCGAAGATCGCCGCCGAGCGCGCGGCTCGCGCCGAGCGCCAGGCAAAGAAGGACGCCGCCGCTGCGGCTGCGGCTCCCGTCGCCGAGGAAGCGTAACCTTACAGGAGAACTGAGATGGCCTCCTTCAACAAGGTGATTCTGATGGGCAACCTGACGCGCGATCCAGACGTTCGCGCGACTGGGGCGAGCGGCATGAAAGTCGCGCGTCTCGGCCTCGCCGTCAACGAGCGCAGGAGAGACCGCAACGGGCAGATGCAGGACTTCCCCGTGTTCGTCGACGTCGACGCATGGGACAAGCTCGCCGAGCTCTGCGGCCAGTTTCTCGTCAAGGGAAGCCCGGTCCTCGTCGAGGGCCGCCTACAGATGGACACCTGGGAGAAGGACGGTGTCAGGCACCAGAAGCTCAAGGTCAGGGCCCTCGCGGTCAAGTTCCTTGCGCCAAAGGGCGAGACGAGGCCCCAGCAGCCCGGCAACGCCCAGAGGCCGGAACCCCCGGCGGTCCAGCCCAACGCGCTGGAGTCCGATCCCGACGACATCCCGTTCTGATAAGACAATCTAAAAAGGAACCACTAAAATGGCTTTCAAGAAATCCAACAGCTCGGCAGGCGAGGAATTCGCCGCCCGCAAGCGTCCCGCGCTCGGCCCGAACGACCAGATCGACGTGAACGACATCGAGACGCTCAAGTACTACATCACCGACTACGGCAAGATCCTGCCTGCTCGCATCACCGGCGTCACCGCCGCGCAGCAGCGCCAGATCCGCCAGGGCGTCAAGCGCGCCCGCAACATGGGCCTCATGGCCTGATCCGGAGGGGAGACGCACCATGCAGATCGAAGTCATGCTCATGGACGACGTGAAGAAGCTCGGCAAGT
>JAZSLQ010000027.1:0-14133 GCA_045535455.1 Kiritimatiellia bacterium
CGTCTCCGACGACTACGCTGGCGAGCGCTGCGCACGTCCGAAGGTCACCTTCCTCGGCTTCACGCGCTACTGGGACGAGTTCGAGGACTACCTCCTCGGCGCGATGGGCGCGGGCGGAGGAATGGACAACCTTCTCGGCGAGGTCGTTTCGAAGGCCGGCATCAAGCAGCTCCGCCTCGCGGAGACGCAGAAGTTCCGCCATGTGACGAGCTTCTTCAACGGCAAGTCCACGACTCCTTCTGAGGGCGAGGATCAGGTCGAGGTGAAGAGCCGCTTCGATCCTGCGACATTTGCGTCGCATCCCGAAATGGATGCCTACAATGTCACTGACGAGCTGCTGAAGCGCCTCGAGAAGAACCCCTACGGCTTCATCGTCGTCAACTACGCGAACTGCGACATGGTTGGCCATACGGGCGACGAGAAGGCCGCGACGAAGGCGGTCGAGGTTACCGACGAGTGCATTGGGAAGATTCTCCCGCGCCTCCTCGAGCTCGACGCGCACGTTCTCATCTTCGCTGACCACGGCAACGCTGAGCAGATGGTCGACTACAAGTCGGGTCTCACGAAGACTTCGCACACGCTGAACCTCGTCGACTGCTTCTATGTCGCAAACGACGCGGCTGGCGTGCGGCTCACCCCGCTTGCGAAGCTCTCGGCCGTCGCGCCGACTGCGCTTCAGATGCTGGGGCTCCCGGTGCCGTCTGAAATGACCACGCCGTCGCTTCTCGCCGGCAAGGAGCCCTGGAGCAAAACCGCTCTCAACGTCTGATATGGCGGTCGACAGGATAGAAAGGGTAGACAGTCTCCTCAAGCGGGTCATCGCCGAGGCGATGTTCTCCGTCATGCAGGGCGACACGGTCGCTCCCGGGCTCATCACCGTGACGGACGTCCATTGCGGGAAGGATCTCCGCGATGCGACCGTCAAGGTATCGGTGTTCGGCGACGATGCGCTCAAGGAGACTGCGCTCCAGCACCTAAAGCACAATGCGCGGCGCTTCCAGCAGATCATCAACCGCGAAGTGCGGTTGAAGTTCACGCCGCGCCTTCTCTTCCAGCTTGACCGCTCGCTTGAAAAGGGCGACGAGGTGCTGGCGATCTTGGACAAGCTCGGAAATGGCTAACCTGACACAGCTCAGGATGCTCGAGGAACTCGACGGGCTTCTTCTTGTCGATAAGCCTGCTGGCATCGCGTTCTCGTCTGTCGTGAAGACGGTAAAGCGCAAGTTCAACCTTGTGAAGGTCGGCCACGGCGGCTCCTTGGATGCGATGGCTTCTGGGCTTTTCGTCGTTCTCCTCGGCGGCGCGAACAAGTTTGTCGGCGACATAATGGGCGCGGATCGTTCGTATACGGGAACGATGAAGTTTGGCGAGACGACCGACACGGGCGACCGCTATGGCAGGCCGATTCCTCTTCCTGAACGCGTGATGAAGCCGGAAGAGGCGAAGGGCGATCTCTTTCAGACGGAGCCGCGCTTCTGCGCCGTTCGCCGCGAGGGCTCGGCGCAGTACGACATCGCCGATACAGGCGAGCATACGCAGTTCCTCGCGCACGTCTACCGCTTTGAAGTCGGCGAGAAGGACGCGTCGTCTGGTGAGTCCGCCTTTTCGCTCGTCGCCTCGAAGGGCGTGATAGTTCGCGCTCTCGCGCAGGACCTCGGCGCAACGCTAATGTCTCTGCGGCGCACGAAGATCGGCAAGCTCTCCATTGACGACGCGATTCCGTTTGACAAGCTTCTTGAAACAGACATCGGAAACCTTCCGTCATGCGTAGTGCCGATTTCCAGAGCGTTGCGGTAGGCTTTTTCGACGGCGTCCACTTGGGGCACCAGGCCATCCTGAAAGGCGCCGAGGCGGCGCTTACTTTTCGTAGCCACCCCCTGGCCGTTCTTTCGCCCGAGAGGGCGCCGCGTCTTTTGATGGATGTCGATGAGCGCCTTGCCGCGATTCGCGCATGCGGCTTGAAGGAAGTTGTCGCGCTCGACTTTACTCCTGAGTTTGCTCGTCTTTCGCCAGAGGAGTTTCTTGCGATGGCAAGGATTTCAAAGGAGACGAAAATTCGTTGTGGTGCGAACTGGCGGTTTGGTCGCGGCGGAACTGCCGACGCGACTTGGCTTCGCGAGCACGGATATTCGGTCGAGGTCGTTCCCGCCGTGGAGTATCGCGGCGAAGCCGTTTCTTCGACGCGCATCCGCGCTGCGCTCGAGCGTGGCGAAGTTGAGGACGCCTGTGCGATGCTTGGGCGGCCGTTCGAGGTGCGCGGAGAGGTCTTTGCGGGGAAGGGCGAGGGCTCGCGTCTTGGCTATCCGACGATGAACGTCAAGCCGAGTTCGCTCAAGATTCGGCTTCCGCTCGGCGTCTATGCGGCCGAGGTGGGCGGAGTGCGTGCAGTTGCAAACTATGGGCTCGCGCCGACGTTTGTCGAACGTGCATGGGAAGAGCCGGTCGTGGAGGTTCATTTTCTGCGGCAGGCGCCCAACATGCAGAGCGGTTTCGCGGAAGTGAAACTTCTCCGCTTCCTGCGCCCAGAGCGCAAGTTTGATTCTCCCGACGCGCTCAAAGCGCAAATCGCCCGAGACTGCGCCGCCTTGTAGCTCGCTTTTTTGATATAATATGTGCACACCTTAAGGTGCGACTCCAAAAGAGCTGCACACAACCTCGAAAATAAAAAGGAGAAACATGAGCGAAGAAAACGCGAATGTCGGCGAGACCGCCGAAACCACCGAGAGCACCGACACCTCCAAGATGGTGACGGAGAAAATCAGCGAGTACAGCGGCAAGGTCGATGCCTTGGTTGAAAGTGCACTTGGCATTATCGGCAACCGTCCATGGGATTCGTGGCTCGACACCGCAAACAAGTACATTTCCAAGTTCCTGCCTGCGGCGATTGCCCTTGCCGGCGTTCTTGCGTGCTTGACTGGCTTGATCACCATGATTAAGAACGATGCCCCGTTCTCCATGGTCGTGAAGCAGTTCTTCATTCTTGTGCCAGTCCTCTTTGCCATGCATCTGGCCCCAAAGGCGCTTGCGCTCACTCGCTCGTTCATCGAGAAGGGAGAGCCCGCGATCATTCGTCCTGAATTGATGTACATCATGAAGGTGATCTGCGGAATCGGCGGCATCCTCCTCGGAGTGTATCTGCTTTTGAACTTTGACAAGGACCTGGTGTCAACCGCAATAACTGCGATAATCTTTGCCGTACTGATGATCATATGCCTTGAGCGTCCCGCCATCGTCGGCGTTAAGCCCGGTTATCCTGCGAACTGCGTCGAAGAGGTGATTGCGCTTGTGCTGTTCCCGGTCAGGGTGCTCATCGCGCTGCTCACTTTGCTTATCGGCATGGCTGCGGTTGGCGGCATTATCTACGGCATCGTGCAGTGGTTTGACAATGGTCTTGCCGCTGCGATGACGTTTAGCACGGCGGCATTCGTCCCGTTCTTGGTGCCTCTGGTTGTGTATTTCATCTATCTTGTCGTGGTGTTCACGCTTGACTTCTACAGGGCGATCGTCTCGATCCCGCGCAAGCTGGACGAGCTGAAGAAGTAAAGGCGTTTGGTGTCTTTGTGACGACGCTGCCGCGCTTGCGCGGCACGCTGAAGGCGCGGCACTTGTGGCACTTGTTGCCGCGCCTGTGTTTTTGGTATAATTTCCACCATGAAACTCGACCCGACGAAGATGAAGGACTGGCAGATCGCAGAGGCTGCCGAAGTGAATCTCAAACCCGCCGCCGCGCTCGCACAGGAGCTGGGGCTTCAGGAGGACGAGTGGACGCCCTATGGCAAGGTCCTTGCCAAGGTCGACGTCACAAAGGTGCTTAAGCGCGTAGGCGCGGGGCGGAAGGGCAAGTACATCGACGTCACGGCAATCACCCCGACCGCCCTCGGCGAGGGAAAGACGACGACGACGCTCGGCCTCGTCGAAGGCCTCGGCAAGCTCGGGAAGAAGGTCGTTGGCTGCGTTCGCCAGCCGTCGGGCGGCCCGACGTTCAACATCAAGGGCAGCGCGGCGGGCGGAGGGCTCGCGCAGGTCGTGCCGCTCACGGCGCTTTCGCTTGGGCTTACCGGCGACATCGACGCGATCACCAACGCCAACAACCTCGCGATGGTCGCGCTCAACTCCCGCATGCAGCACGAGCGCAACCACGACGACGCGTGGCTCGCGGAGCGCGGGCTGAAGCGCCTCGACATCGACCCCGAGCGCATCCAGTTCCGCTGGGCGATGGACTTCTGCGCACAGGGGCTTCGCAACATCGAGATCGGTCGCGGCGGAAAGCTCGACGGCTTCAACTGCGCTAGCGGTTTCTACATCACGGTCGCGTCGGAAGTGATGGCGATCCTCGCGATGAGCGCCGACCTCGCCGACCTTAGGAAGCGGCTCTCGAAGATAATCGTCGCCTACTCGAAGTCCGGCGCGCCCGTCACGACGAGGGACCTCGAGGTCGACGGCGCGATGTGCGCGCTGCTCGTGAACGCGATCCAGCCGACGCTCATGCAGTCCATCGAGGGCCAGCCGATGTTCGTTCATGCGGGGCCTTTCGCCAACATCGCGATAGGGCAGAACTCGGTCGTCGCTGATCGCCTCGCCTGCGCTCTTGGCGACTACGTCGTCACGGAGTCGGGCTTCGCTTCTGACATGGGCTTTGAGAAGTTCTGGAACATCAAGTGCCGCTGCTCGGGGCTCAAGCCCGACGCCGTCGTGCTTGTCGCCACCGTCCGTGCGCTCAAGGCCCACGGCGGCGCGCCTGCGGTCAAGGCGGGCCTTCCGCTCGACCCCGCGTACACGACCGAGAACCTCGGGCTTCTCGAAAAGGGCTGCGACAACCTCCTTGCGCACATCGACATCATCCGTCGCGCGGGCATCCAGCCCGTCGTCTGCCTCAACGCGTTCTACACCGACACACAGGCCGAGCGCGACCTCGTCAGGCGCGTCGCCGAGGGCGCGGGTGCGACGTTCGCCGTGAGCGACCACTGGCTCAAGGGAGGCGATGGCGCGATAGAGCTTGCCGAGGCGGTCATTGCCGCTTGCGACAAGCCGAACGAGTTTGCGTATCTCTGCGACCTCGAAGAGCCCCTTAAGGACCGCATCGAAAAGCAGGTCAAGGAAGTTTACGGCGGCGACGGCGTCGATTTCGAGCCGCTGGCGCTCGAAAAGCTCGCGGCGTTCCAGGCGAATCCCGAGACGGCTCGTCTTCCGATCTGCATTGCGAAGACTCAATACTCGCTTTCCCACGACCCGAAGCTCCTCGGCCGCCCGAAGGGCTGGCGCATGCCGGTCAAGGATGTCCTCATATACAGCGGCGCAGGTCTCGTTGTTCCTGTCGCGGGCGAGATAAAGCTCATGCCGGGAACCTCTGCGTCGCCGGCCTACCGTCGCATCGACGTCGACGTTGAAACAGGAAAGGTGAAAGGGCTCTTCTGATGAAACGGCAGATCGTCCTCATTATCTCGCTCGTGGCCGGCCTTATCGCCGCGCTTCTCACGCGCACGTACCTTACGGTCAAGGAGAACGAGATCAAGGCCGAGAAGGAGCGGCTTGTAAAGAAATACGGCACGGTGGACGTTCTCGCGTTCAACCACGACACGCCGTCTGGATCGGTGCTATCGAAGGCCGACTTCGGCAAGCTTACCGTTCCTGCGATGGGCATGCGCGGCCAGGCGGTTACCATTGATAACCTCTCCGATGTCATAGGGCGCAAACTTGTCATCGGTCACAAGACGAAGGAAGTCCTTTTCTGGAGCGATGTCGAGGGCGGCGATCCGCGGGCGAAGGGGCTTTCCGCCGACGTGAAGCGCCAGATGCGCGCGATGTCGATCAACGTGAACGGCGCGGCGGCGGTGAGCGGCATGATAAAGCCAAACGACCATGTCGATGTAATCGGTACATTCAACTTCCCAGACGACGAGGGCAAAATCAAGCGCGGCGATCCCGTGACATGCACGATTCTCCAGAATGTCCTCGTCCTCGCGACCGGCAAGGATACTTCCAAGACGCAGTCGCGCGAACTCGGGATGGTCGGCGGTTCCAACTACTCGACGGTGACGCTTGAGGTGAGCCCTCGCGAGGCAGAGATGCTCGCTTTCGCCGAGCAGATAAAAGGTCGGCTCATACTTACGCTCCGCAACCGCAACGACACTTCTTCCGAGAAGGAGCTTCCGCAGGTCGACTACGTAAAGATCCGCCAGGAGATGGAGGAACTCAACCAGAAGCGCCAGCAGAAGCTCGGGGGGAGGTAGCCGATGGTCCTTACGACCCTCATAGGCGGAGATCGCGAAACCCGCACGCTCGCGGACGGAACGTACATGATAGGGCGCAATCCCTCGTGCCCCGTCTGCTTTAGTTTCCCCGACGTGTCCGAGCGCCACGCGATCCTGACCGTGAGGAACGGAAAGGCCATCATCGAAGACCTCCACAGTGCAAACGGGACGTACGTAAACGGAGAGCAGATAGACGGCCCCGTAGCGCTCGACAGCGGAATGGTCGTGCAGATAGGCGAATCGATGCTGCGCGTCTGCGACGAGAAAGACTGTGCGGCTGATGCCGCCGAGCCCGCCGCACGCGAAGCGCCAATAGAGGAGCTAGCGGATGTTGCTCCCGTCGCCGCCGACGATGAAGAAGTTCCGCCGCCAGACCCTATGCGCGAACTTAGACGCAACGTTCAGGAGCAGATACAGAAGGAGCTCCTTAAGCGCATGGACATGAAGCGGCTTACGATGCAGGGCGTCGATCGCGAGGGTCTTGAGGACACTGCGCGCGAGAAGATTCGCCAGATCATCGACGAAGTCGTCGCCAATGGGCGGCTTCCTGACGGCATTGACCCCGTCCGCCTCGAAGACGACGTCTTCAACGAGGCGATGCGCCTTGGGCCCCTCGAAGATTTGCTTGCCGACGACACCGTGAGCGAAATCATGGTGAACGGTCCCGACAAAGTCTATATCGAGCGCGGCGGAAAACTCGTCCTTTCCGACTGCCAGTTCACCGACGACGCGAGCGTCCTCTCGGTAATCGAGCGCATCATCGCGCCTCTCGGCCGCCGCTGCGACGAGTCTCAGCCGTATGTAGACGCGCGTCTCGCCGATGGTAGCCGCGTAAACGCGATCATAGCGCCTCTTGCGCTTTCGGGCCCCACGATCACGATACGAAAGTTCTCAAAGAAGGCGCTTACGCCTGAAGACTTCATTCGCTTCGGAACGTGGACGCACAACGCGGCGGAATTCATGAAGCTCTGCGTGTGGCTCAGGAAGAACGTCATCGTCGCGGGCGGAACGGGCTCGGGCAAGACGACGCTCCTCAACCTTCTTTCCGGCTACATTCCTCACAACGAGCGCATCGTAACCGTCGAGGACGCGGCGGAACTGCGCCTTCAGCAGCCGCACGTCGTCCGCCTCGAGGCGAGGCCGCCGAACATCGAGGGGAAGGGCGCTGTGCCGATTCGCGATCTTGTGAAGAACTGCCTACGAATGCGCCCCGACCGCATCATCGTCGGCGAATGCCGCGGAGGCGAAGCTCTTGACATGCTTCAGGCGATGAACACTGGTCACGACGGGTCGCTCACGACCGTCCATGCAAACTCGCCGCGCGACGTCATATCGCGTCTCGAGACGATGGTGCTGATGAGCGGCATGGAACTTCCCTCGCGCGCGATTCGCGAGCAGATCGCCTCGGCGGTCGATATCATAATCCACGAGTCGCGCCTTTCCGACGGTTCGCGCAAGGTGACGGCGATCACCGAGGTTACGGGGCTCGAGGGCAACCAGATCGTTATGCAGGATATCTTCGCGTTTCGGCAGAAGGGCGTCGGCCCAGACGGGAAGATCCTCGGCGAGTTCAAGCCGACTGGCGCGATGCCGACATGGTTCGACCAGCTTGCGGGGCGCGGCATAAAGTGCGATCCAAGGATGTTTGATCCCGACTACACGACGGACTTCACCGTGGAGAGGACGAAATGATTCTCTGGCTTTCAGTCGTCCTGTTTGGCATCTGCTTCGCGGGGATCGCGTGGTATTTCTGTGCCGGCGTCAAGATCAAGGCGGGCTGGCAGAACGGCGAAAGTCCTCTTGCGAGGTGGCTCGACCAGCGTCGTCGCGACAAGTTCAACGAGCAGCTTCCCGAGGCGCTTGCCACGATGTCTAACGCGCTTCGCGCCGGCTTTTCGATATCCCAGGCGTTCGACTCGGTTGTTGCGCAGGGCGAAAAACCGATGTGTGAGGAGTTCGCGATTCTCCAGCAGCAACTCAGGATCGGCATGAGCTTTGAGGATGCGCTTGAGTCGATGTCGGGCCGCGTCGGTTCCGATGATTTGACGCTCGTCACGACGGCGATTCTCATCAGCCGAAAGACAGGCGGCAATGTCACGGAAATCTTCGACAAGATATCAGAGACGATACGCGGTCGCATGCGCATCGAGCGCAAGGTCAAGACAATGACGGCTCAGGGCCGCATGCAGGGAATAATAGTGTCCGTCATGCCGCTTTTCCTCGGCATTGTGATGACTGTAATGAAGCCAAAGCTGATGCTGCCGTTTTTCTGCAGCTTGACGGGGCTTGGCTCGATAGTCGCGGTAATCGCGCTCATTACTGTCGGCTGGCTGATCATCCGCAAGATAATCAAGATCGACGTGTGACGCTCTTTGGCGCCGCAGAGCGTGTGGTCAGCCCTTGAAGAAATTGACGAATGCCGCTGTCGTGGAGGCGCCCTCTTTATGCTCCGACTTCGCCTTTAGCTCTTCGAGAAGTGCGTCGCATTTGCCGCATCTCCAGCAGTCGTGGGTGTTGGGGCAGTTGCGGACCTCGGGCCATAGCGGAGATGCGCCGAGGGCGGCGTTGTCGATGGAAAAGGGGAAGTCGAAGAACGGATCGGTGATCTTCGTAATGTCGCCGTCGTATGAGTAGGTCGCATACGCGCGGATTATCGTCTCGGGATCGGCGTGGCGCCGCGTGGCGAGCTTCACGATGTCGGCGTACTTCTCGTATTCCGGCAACTCTTCGGGGCGCAGCCAGTTGGCGCGCAGGAAGTCGGCGTAGTTGCCGCGCTCGTAGTTAGTCCGGCAGAGGAATGCCGAGAAGTTGAACTGTTCTCCGGCGACGCTTTGCCCCATGCGGTTATGGCCGTGCAAGTTGTTGTGGAATTGGCGGAAAGGGCAGTCCCGGAGGCACCCTGAGTTTGCGTAAATGCAGAGCGACTTACCGTGTTCCTTGGCCCATTCGTGAAGCATCTTGACGTAGTCGATCTGCCTGTGGCGGTCAATCCCTGCGTAAAACGAATCGAAGATATCTGTAACGTATGAGAGGGAAATTGCGTTTTCTGCGTAGACATTTACGCTTATGCGTATCTTTATCTTGGGGAACCGCTTGCGCACGACGGTCGCGATGAAGGGGGAGGTCGTGGTAAGGTGTTCCGGGAGAAGTCCCTTGGCGTCCATTTCACCGAGCATTTTCGTTACATGGTCGGCGAGATCTGGAGAAATGGATATGTCGCCATAGCAGCTTGCGTTGAAAATGGCGTCAAGCGCGATTCCGTTCTCGCGGCACCACGCAAGGTCGGCGTAGATCAGTTCCTTGCGCTCGGGCGTCCAAGGCGCCATCGGGCGACTCGCCGTCACGCCAGGCCAGGCGAAGAAGACTTCCTTGATTCGATTCGCGTATTTCTCGCAGATTTCGCGGAAAGGCGCGTTATCGAACCATCCTACGGCAAGCGTCCGCCGTGCGTCCGATATCATATTTTGCTGGTTCATCTGACAAGTAAACGCCATGTGCGCGTACATGGTTCATTGCGTATGCACCGAAGATGTGTGTGCTTGATTTTGGCGCCATAGTTTCGGTATAATATCATTTCAAATTGCGAGTAGGAAGATGAAAGACAGATTTTTCGACAAGATCGACTGGGCGGCCTTCTGGACGGCTACGCTCGTCACGTTTGCAGTATATTTCTTTACTCTTGGCCCGTCGGTGGGGCTTGAGGACTCGGGCGAGCTTGCGACGGCAGGTGCGCATCTTGGCGTCCCGCATCCTCCGGGGTATCCGTTCTGGACCTTCTGCAGCTGGCTCTTCTGCAAGGTGTTTTCCTGGGTCACCTACATGGGTCACCCAACGCCTGCGTGGTGCATTTCGCTCTTCTCCGCGACGGCCGGCGCGTTTGCCGCGGGCTTCACGGCAATGCTGATATGTCGGTCGGGGCGGGATTTCCTTGGAGGTGGAACGGACGGGGGTTCGGGCACCCCCGTACCCCTGCCCAAGGTGGGGGTATCTTCTGTTCTCTGTTTTGGCGGCGGCGTCGCGGGGGCGCTTACGTTTGCGCTTTCGCCTGTCGAGTGGTCGCAATCTACTATCGTTGAAATCTACTCGCTCAACGCATTTTTCTTGATGTGGGTCTTCCTCTTGAGCTACCGCTGGATGAGGAAGCCCTCTGACTTCATTCTCTGGTTCACGGCGTTTGTGTTTGGGCTTGGCCTCACCAACTACCAGGTTCTCCTTTTCGCCATCGTGCCGCTCGCGCTCGTCATCGCGATGAAGAATATCGGCATGTTCCGCGACGTCTTTATCTACTTGATGCCGGTCGCGCTTACCTGCCAGATAATGCAGATTGGCTGCCTCCAGCGCGCGGACCAGTACATGCAGTCCGACGTCATCAACAAGCACATGCCCGTCCTTCAGACTGCCGGCTGTCCATCGACTGCCGTCATTGTCGCGGGGCTCGTGTTCCTCGTCGCGGCAGTTGTCGCCGCCGCAGTCCTCAAGAAGCGCGGCGAGGGCGAGAAGGCGCGTCTTGCAGTTCTTGCGTTTGGTGGCTTTGGCGCGGCGCTCGTGTTTCTTGCCGCGACGATTTTCGCGGGCCCTGTTAAGTGGGAAGGGGTCTCTGCTGCGATTGCGCCGCTAATAGAGCCGCGTACGTATGCGCTTGTCGCCTCGTTCATTGCGGCGAGCGTCGTCCTTGCCGTGGCTGCTGCGGTCGTCGAGGACGACGAGCGGCGCATCTGGGAGGGCAAGTCGCTTCCCTATCTCGTGGGCGCCGCAGTCTGTGCGCTCGTCGCCATTGGGGTCGCTGCAAATGTCACCGCCGCTGGTGATCTCGGCTATCGCGGAACGGTCTATCCGTGGGGCAAGTCTATAGCAATGTTCTGCGTCCCCCTTGTCGCGCTGTTCGTCCTCTGCTCGTTCACGAAGAAGGGTCTTGCGTTAGCTATTCCTGTCGCAGGGCTTCACATCGCGGCGTTCGTGCTGCTGAAGAGCGGTGCGATGAATGGCCTCACGCACCCGTGTTCGTGGTGGTTCTGCTGGCCGATCGCGTGGAACTTCGTCCTTCTCGCGCTCGTGTGGGCGACGCTCCCGAACGGACGTTCCGTCGCGGGCGCGGCGTTCTTCGCGCAGCTGGGCGTCTCGTTCTACGCGTACATGCCCATCGTAAGCGATCTCCGCAACCCGCCGATGAACTGGGGCTATCCGCGCACATGGGAGGGCTTTAAGCACGCGATTCAGCGCGGCCAGTACGAGGCGATTGGAATCCCGAACTTCGATTCCGTTCGTGAATTCCTTGCCTTCATGGGCAAACAGATGGTTAACTATTTCGACGACGTGCGCGTCCAGTTCACCGACCTTTTGATACCGTTCGCGCTTGTTCCGTTTGCGGCGGGCCACTGGATCGTCAAGAAGGAGAACCGCAAGGCGTTCTGGCAGTGGATGATACCGGCATTTGCATGCTTCCTCATGATGTCGCTTCTCCTGATTCTTCTCGCGAACGTGAAGGGCGACCTGCAGGACGGCTTCATCCAGAAGGTGAAGTTCATCTCGTCGCACGCGATGCTTGCTCTCTGGATCGGCTACGGCCTCGTGTTCGCTGCAGCGTTCGGACTTTCCCTCATCTCGAAGAAGGACGTGCTGCTCGCCGAGCGCGCAAAGCCGCTCGCGTTTATCGTGGCCGCGCTGATGATCATCGTCTCGTTTGCCTACCCGCTCGTCGACAACTACTGCGGCAACTACCGCCTCGGCGTCAACGAGATCGCGTTCAAGCTCGGCGGAAGCGAGCAGAACGGCCACACCTTCGGCTGGCAGTTCGGCGCTTACCAGCTTGACGGCGCGAAGGCGATAAAGGAGCAGATCGTCGCTGACGAAGAGCCGCTCCCCGATCCAGACTGGCCGCCGGCGATGGATCCGTTCTCGATCTTCTTCGGCGGCACCGACCCGGGGCGTTTCGTCCCGACGTACATGATCTACTCGGCGAACTTCCGTCCCGACGTCTACCTCATCACGCAGAACGCCCTTGCTGACGGAACGTACATGTCGGTCGAGCGCGATCTTTATTGCGACGAGATATGGATTCCCTCTAACGACGACTCCGCCGAGGCGTTCAACATCTACGTCGACGAGGTGCAGCGCGGCGTGAGGCCCGCTAACGGCGACCTCAAGATCGAGAACGGCCGCGTCCAGGTTACTGGTGCGCTCGGCGTCATGGAGATCAACGGAATCCTGACGAAGATGATGTGGGACCACGACCGCCTCCGCCATGCCTTCTACGTCGAGGAGTCGTATGTCATTCCGTGGATGTATCCCTACCTCTCGCCGCATGGCCTCATAATGAAGCTCAACGCCGACAGGACTCCCTACGACCCGAAGACGACCGCAAAGGACCGCGACTTCTGGGACTGGTACATGCGCCGGCTCCTTTCCGATCCGATGTACCGCCGTGACTTCGCCGGGCAGAAGTCGTTCTCTAAGCTCCGCGCGGCGATCGCCGGCCTCTACTCTAAGCAGGGCCGCCACGCAGATGCGGCGCAGGCCTACCGCGAGGCGTGCCTCCTCTATCCTGCCTCGCCCGAGGCGTCGTTCCGCTATGCGCAGGAGATCCTGATGCCGTCGCGCCGCTGGGACACCGTCTTGGAATTGATGGACTACACCGACCACCTCGACCCGAACAACAAGCGCACCGCGAACCTGCGCGGCTACGTGGATTCCCTGCGTTCGCTGCTTGCGCAGATCGAGGCTCTCGAGCCGAAGCGCCGCGCCGGAACGCTAACGCCGGTAGAGCGCGTTACGCTCGCGAACTCGCTCTTCCAGATCGGCCGCGTCGGCGAGGCGGCGCAGCTCGTCCGCCCGATGACCGACACAGCGGAGAATCCGTCGGAACTCCAGGTGCTCGCACAGATATTCCTCGCCGCCCATCTCGACGCAGACGCCGAGAAGGTGTTGCAGAAGTTTCTCAAGGCCGCGCCGAATGCGAGCGCCGACATGTGGATAGAGCTTGCGAAGATCCAGTACCGCTCTGGCCGCAAGACGGCGGCGCAGCAGAGCTTCATCGCCGGCTACCGCCTCGACAGGGCGGGGGTATTTGAAAAGCTTCAAAAAGATCAGGAACTGTTCGAGCTCGCCGCGCCTCTGTTCCAGAGAAAATAGTTTTCAGCCAGCATTTCAACCTCAACTTTACACTTTACACTTTTAACTTTACACTTTAACAAGGAGTAGTCAATATGAAATCACCAAAGAAGGGAATAAAGTGGGAGACCCTGGGATTCGGGTTCTCCGACGTTAACTGCCACCTCCGCATGACGTGGAAGGACGGCAAATGGTCAAAGCCGAAGTTCGTAAAGGAGCCGTGGATCAACATGCACATCGGCGCCGCCTGCCTTCACTACGGGCAGGAGTGTTTCGAGGGCATCAAGGCGTTCAGGCAGAAGGACGGCAAGGTCGCGATCTTCCGTCCCGACGAGAACGCGAAGCGCATGTACAGGACGGCAGTCCGCACCTGCATGCCGCCCGTTCCTGTTGACACCTTCATCGAGTGCTGCAAGGCCGTCGTCAAGAAGAACGCCGAGTACGTTCCTCCGTTCGGCACCGGTGGCTCGATGTACCTCCGTCCGCTCCTCATCGGCACTGGTCCGCAGATTGGCGTCGCGCCCGCGAAGGAGTACACTTTCATGATCATGGTCATGCCGGTCGGCGCGTACTACAAGGGCGGCATCAAGCCAGTCCGCGCGGTGATCTTCGATGACTGGGATCGTGCGGCTCCTCACGGCATGGGCGATGTCAAGGTCGGCGGCAACTACGCTGCGGGCATCTTCGCGCACGAGAAGGCGAAGAAGGAAGGCTGGCCTGTCGGGCTCTATCTCGATGCGAAGACGCACAAGGACGGCGAGGAGTTCGCAACGTC
>JAZSLQ010000253.1:0-66166 GCA_045535455.1 Kiritimatiellia bacterium
GTTCACCGGCGCCTGCGGCGGCTCGTCGCTGAAGAACTGCCTCTTCGCCGGCAACCAGATGACCATCCCCGACACTTTTTCCTCTTGGTTGCCCAACGGGGCCGGCGCGGGAATCGTCCAGCTGGCGCGGACGGGTAGCACTGCGGCGCGGAACGACTGGCATCTCCCCGTCGAGGGCTGCACCTTCGCCTACAACTTCTACGACGCGATCAGCACCGGTTCTCTCGGCGGTATCTACGTCGACAACGGCACGGCGGGCGTGACGAACTGCATCTTCTACGGTAACGCAACCGGACAGCAAGTAAGCGACGCTGCGGGGCGCGGAATCTACTGCACCGGCTACGGCATTGCCAATGTGGGCTACTCCCTCTTTGAATCGCAGAGCGACCTCTCCGACGTTTCGGAAGGAAAGAATTGCCTGAACGTCGGAACCGGCGTCTTTTACGGTGACCCGAAGTTCCTCTCGACGAAGGCCGACTTCCGTGCGCTCTTCGATTCCTCGACCACGACATTCTCGGGGAACGGCGACATCACTGCACCGCAATACGTGCGCTTCCGCTCCGATGCGTTTGACGACGCCGTTGCGCTCAACTGCCACCTCGGCGCGAAGAGCCCGGCCATCGATGCGGGCGACCCGGCGAGTGACTGGTCGCACGAGCCCAAGCCGAACGGCAAGCGCGTCAACCTCGGCTACTACGGCAACACGCCTGAGGCGACGATGTCGCCGAAGCCCGGGCTGCTCATTTATGTGCGCTGAAGAGGCGTGCCGAAACAATCATGAATATGATGCGATCGACATTCTTTGCAGCACTGGCGATGGCGCTTGTCGCGCCTTTCGCGGAAGGTGCCGTCAAGGCGAAGGACGTCCCGCCTCTGCTCGCGACCGATGCGGGGAAGACGGTGTCCGATGCGAAGGAATGGGAGTCGGCGAGGCGCGGCGAACTGAAGACGTGGTTTCTCGAAAACGAGTACGGAGTTCCGCCTGCGGCGGCCAAGGTGCCGGACGTGACGTTCGCGGACGCCGCGCCGCCTCGCCCCGCGTTCGGCGGAACCGCCGTCGAGCGTCGCGTAATGGCGTCGTGCAGGGGGCCTTACGGAACCTTTTCGTTCGAGTTCACGGCGTACATCCCCGTGAAGAAAGGTCCCTCCCCCGCGTTTCTCCTCATCGCCACGCGCGACATCAAGGACAAGGACAGAGACCTTGCGAGGATGCAGAAGACAGGATACTGGCCGGCGAAGGAGATCGTCAGGCGCGGCTATGCGGCGGTGGCGTTCGTCAACTACGACGTGGCGGCCGATACCTACACGTCCGAGACGGCGCTTGCAAGCGGCGTGTTCGCCGCATACGAGAGGCCGTCCGAGCGCACGCCGAAGAGCTGGGGCGCGCTGCGCGCCTGGGCGTGGGGCGCGAGCCGGGTGATGGACTGGATCGAATGCGAACCGGCGATCGACGCGTCGCGCGTCGCGGTCGTCGGACATTCCCGCGGCGGAAAGGCCGCGCTTGTCGCGGGCGTCACGGATGAGCGCTTCGCGATGGTGTGCTCCAACTGCTCCGGCACGGGCGGCGCGCGCATCATGCACATCGATCTCCCGAAAAGCGAGCCTTGGACGAGCTGGGCGCATTTCGGCGTGCAGTACTGGTTCGCCCCGGCGGCGACCGAGCCGGGCTTTTCGTGGGAGAAGCACGACCAGCACCAGTTCCTCGCGCTCATCGCTCCGCGGCTTCTTTGCGTCCGCTCGAAGACGCTGGACGACTGGGCGGGACCGGACGGCGAGCGCGAATGCGTCCGTTTTGCAAAGCCAGCTTGGGATCTCTACGGAGCAGGCGACAACATCGGATACGCGCTTGCAAAGGGCAGGCATTCGCTCGATGCGCGCGACTGGTCCCGCTATATGGACTTTGCCGACAAGCGCATGACGACAGCATACGCCGAGTCAATGCGCGGCGCATTTGCCGCGGAATCGGGAGCAGGGGAGATCGTCCTCTGCGACCAGCTGAAGCAGACGATCGACATCTACGACGCCGGCGGATCGAACGTCTGGCGCTGGTGCGCGAAGGACGACCCTGGACTGCAGGGCGGGGACAAGGGGGCCTTCATGAACAATGTCGCGGAGTCCAAACCGTTTTGGGGCGGGTCAAAGATCGGCATGGTGTCGTGTGGCGGACGCTGGGCGGTGATCGACCGCGAGAAGTGCGCGGCTGTTGCGTGGGGCAGGAGCAAGGGACTTGCGCACTCAATTGAGCTTGTCGGCCCCGATGTCGTCGCAGTCGTCACGACTGACGGCGGCAATTCGCTCTACCTCTTCGACATCTCCGGCGATGCGGCGATGAATCCGTATAGGCAGAAGCAGTCTGCGCTTCTCTTCGACTCGCCGCACGGACTCCACTACGACGGCAGAAACCTCTGGCTTGTCGACACTCCAGGGCTCCACCGCTGCTCGATCTCGCGCGATGCGGACGGCACTCCTGTCGCAAAGGTCGAGAAGACGTGGCCATTCGCGGAACTTGGCGTGATTCACGGACACGACCTCAGGCCCGTGCCGCGCACGACGCTCCTCGCAATGACGACGCACGAGAAGGTGCTGTTCTTCGACATGAAGACGGAGAGCTGGCGCGAGGACATGTTCATCGAGAGGCGGGACGTCAAGGCGTTCGATCCCTCGCCCGACGGAAAAAGCTTCCTCGTGACGACGGCGAAGACGAAGTGGTGGACAGATTCGCTCGAAGTCTGTACGCCGGGGGAAAAGGGCGGCGAGGCGGTCTTCGCCCCGTCCCTCGTCCTCCCGGGCGCGAAGATATACAAGGCCCGCTGGGTGAAATGATGCCGTCGTGATTTGTGTGATTGCAAGGTAGGTAGGATTTTTGGTAAAATACCTAAAATGAACACGACAAAGAAAACGTCAATATTGATGCTGGTCGCACTTGCGGCGTTTATTTCCTGCGCCGGGGCGATTCCGCTCCCTGAGCATCCGCGTCCCGACTGGGAGCGCGCCGAGTGGGTAAACCTGAACGGCGAATGGGACTTCGCCTTCGAAGCGAAGGGCACGCCAGTCGACGCGCCGGCGCGTCCGGAGAAGTTCGACCAGAAGATCGTCGTTCCGTTCGGATGGGCCGCGCCGCTTTCGGGAGTGAAGGGCGAGGGGGACAGCGCGTGGTACAGGCGCGAGGTTGAGATTCCGGCGGACTGGAAGTCGCCGCGATTCTTCCTCGTTGTCGGCGCGTGCGACTGGCAGACCGACGTCTTCGTGAACGGGAAGTTCGTCGACAGGCATCAGGGCGGCTACGTTCCGTTCGAGGTAGAGCTCACCCCCTTCGCGAAGAAGGGCGGGAAGGCGACGGTCGAACTGCGCGTGTGGGACGCGCCTGCGCCCGTGGCCAACAAGGACTGGCGGCTTTACGGCAAGCAGGGCTACGGCAACGCGCGCGGCATCTGGCAGACGGTCTATCTCGAAGGACGCGGCGACAGCTATATCGAGTCCGTGCGCTTCGAGCCCTATTTCGCGACGAGCCTCTGCGAAGACCACGTCCTTGTCAGCGTCACGCTGGGCGCGCCTGCGAAAGCGCCCCTCGATGTCACGATCGCCTTCAAACCGGAGGACGGCGGCGCGAAAGTCAGCGAGACTTTCGGAGTCGGGGAAATGGAGAGGGACATCAGCATACCAATAAAGGATGCGAAGGTCTGGGATCTCGACAATCCCTATCTCTACGAAGTGACGGTGAAGGCGGGCGACGACGAGGTGTCCACGTATTTCGGATTCCGCGAAATCGGCGTGGGGAAGAATCCGAACGGACACCCCTACGTGACGCTGAACGGCAAGCCGGTCTATCTCCAGCTCACGCTCGACCAGAGCTACCACCCGGATGGATTCTACACCTTTCCGACGGACGAGTTCATGAAGAACGAGATACTTATTTCCAAGAAGCTCGGGCTGACCGGCAACCGCGTCCACATCAAGGCGGAGATTCCGCGCAAGCTGTACTGGGCCGACAAATTGGGGCTTCTCATAATGGCCGACGTGCCGAACTGGTGGGGGCATGCAAGCGAGACTGCGTTCCGCGAGCATTGGGCGTGCTTCGAGGGAATGCTCAAGCGCGACTTCAACCATCCGTCCGTCTTCGCGTGGGTGCTGTTCAACGAGACGTGGGGACTCTTCTCCGAGGGCCACGTCTACTCGGACGCAACGAAGCGCCGCGTGGCGGACGTGTGGCGCAGGGCGAAGGAGGCCGATTCGACGCGCATTATCGAGGACAATTCTCCGTGCAACAACGACCATGTCGTAACCGACATCAACACATGGCACTCCTATCTGCCGGGATGGAAGTGGGAGTCGAGGCTCGACGAATTCTGCTCGAAGACGTTTCCCGGCTCGAAGTGGAACTACAAGGGCGGTTTTGTTCAAAGGACATTCGAGCCGATGATGAACTCCGAGTGCGGCAATGTCTGGGGTTACGATGGTTCGACGGGAGACTGCGATCTCACGTGGGACTACCACATGATGATCAACGCTTTCCGCCGCCACATGAAATGCGCGGGATGGCTCTACACCGAGCACCACGACGTCATCAACGAATGGAACGGATACGTCCGCTTCGACCGCACCGAGAAGGAGTTCGGCATTGAGGAGCTCTTCCCCGGGATGACCTTCCGCGATTTCCACGCGGACGCATACATGCCGCTCGACAAGGAGCTCTGCCGCGAATTCAAGGCGGGCGACACATACGTCGTCCCTGTCGACATCTCGCTGACGACCGACCGCTATGCAGGGAAGAGGATTTCGGTTGGTTTTTCGGTCCGGTACATCAACGGCGAGGGTGTGGCGCGCGACGGCCAGTGCGGCGGCATTCTGCCGAGTTCGTTTGTGGCGAAGGCGTGGCAGGAGGGGCATCTCGCGTTCCTTCCCGTGAAGCTCCCGGACTGCGACGCGTGCGGAACCGTGAACGTCACGCTCTATGCGGACGACGAGCCGATTGCGCGCAACTTCACGTGCTTCATCACGCGAAAGGCCGAGCCGAAGGAGGTGCGTCCGGTTAAGGCCGAGTGGTCGCTCGGTCGGTGGGATGTTCTCGGCGGCAAGAAGGACTGCGGCGCGGGCACGGGGTTCTTCGAGTACGAGTTCGACGCGCCGAAGGGCGAGTGCGTGTTCCGCGCCGAGGTCTCTTCCAAGCGTCTCAACGCGAAGGACTTCAAGAAGGACGCGTCCTCTGACACGGACATCGACTACATGCTCGGCGGACTCGCAGACCGCTCGCAGAACCCCAACAGCTATCCGCAGACGTCCGTCGCGCACAAGTATCCGGGCTCGGTCAAGGTGTACGCCAACGGCACGCTTGTCGCGACGGTCGAGCTTCCGGACGATCCCGCGGACCACCGCGGCATCCTGTCGTGGTTCTCGCAGGAACGCGCGAAGGACGGCAAGAACAGGCTCCACGAGGCGGGCAGCTACGGCTATCTCGTCGAGGCGAAGATACCGGCCGAAGTCGCCGCCGCGTCGAAGGACGGGAAGATGACGATTCGGCTTGCGGCGGAGAAGACGGGGCTTGCCGTCTACGGCCCGCGCTTCGGCCGCATGCCGTTCGGTCCGCATCTCGCAGAGTAAACCGCGAGACCCTGGATCCGCCGTGTGAAGCTGTCCATTCTGTCCATTCTGGGCGCGGCAATTATGGTATAATATCTGCAAATGGCAGTTTGCAGGAAAGTCAAGGGCGGCGTCTGTTCCGCCAAGGGGTTCCGCGCGGCGGGAGTCGCGGCGGAGATCAAGTACAAGGGGCGCAACGACGTGGCGCTGATCGTTGCCGATGCACCGTGCTCGGCGGCCGCGGTATTCACCACTAACAAGGTGGCCGCCGCGCCGGTCGTCTACGACCGCTCGGTCGTGAAGGGTGGCAAGGTTCAGGCGATTCTCGCCAATTCCGGCTGCGCGAACGCATGCACCGGCGAGCAGGGGCTCGAGGACGCTCGCCTCTCGGCGCTCGTCACCGCGGGCGAACTTGGGCTTGACCCGCACCACGTGCTCGTCGCGTCCACCGGCGTTATCGGCCGTCGTCTTCCAGTCGATCGGCTTCTTGCTGGCATGAAAGCGGCTACCAAGGCGCTTGGACGCACCGGCGCTCATGGGCTTGCGGCGGCGAAAGCCATCATGACTACCGACACGCGTTCGAAGGAGGCGTGCGCTACCGTCACTATCGGTGGCAAAAAGGTGACAGTCGGCGGCATGTCGAAGGGTTCCGGGATGATCGAGCCAAACATGGCGACGATGCTCGGCTTTATCACTACCGACGCGGCGGTTTCGCCGCGGATGCTGAAACGCGCCCTCCAGCTCGCTGTTGGCCGCAGCTTCAACCGCCTCGTAGTCGATGGCGACGAATCGACGAACGACTCCCTTTTCATCCTCGCGTCGGGCAAGGCGGGAAACCGCGAGATCGACGCCCCCGGCAAGGACTTCGACGCTTTCCGCGCCGCGCTTGAGACGGTGTGCATCTCGCTCGCCCGCCAGATGGCGACTGACGGCGAGGGCGCGACGAAGTTCGTGACCGTCACCGTGAAGGGCGCGAAGACGGAGCGCGACGCCGAGCGCGCCGCGCGTGCCGTCGCGAAGTCGCCGCTTGCAAAGACGAGCTGGTTCGGCAAAGATCCCAATTGGGGACGCGTTCTCGCGGCCGTCGGCTACTCGGGCGCGGAAGTCGTGGACATGAAGTCGGAAGTCTTCTACGACGGCGTCTGGGCGTTCCGCTTCGGGAAGGTCGCAGACGAGAAGCAGCTCGCGCGGCTCGCGAAGGTCATGGAGAAGGATGCTTTCTCGGTCGTCGTCAATCTGCACCTCGGTTCGGCCGAGAGCACGATCTACACTTGCGACCTCTCGCTTGACTACGTACATATCAACGCCGACTATACGACGTAAAGTTTAAAGTTTAAAGTTGAAAGTTGAAAGTTTGAAGAGCAAAGTTTAAAGCAGAAGTTGAAAGGGGAAAGACATGACAAATAAATTCTTGGTTTTTGCATGTGTGGTTGCGGCGGCGATTGCGGGGAACTGCGCTACCGTCGTCGACGTTACCGGCATAGGTGCGCACGACAAGCAGTCCGTCTCGATCAGTGTAAGCGGCAGTGGCGCAGATGCGTATATGAAGACGCTTAAGCGCAACCTCGAGCTCACAGGTTGCTTCAAGGTCGAGAACGGCGGCGCGATCAAGGTGTCCGGCGCGATCGGCGGGACGATCGTCGCCTCCGGAGCCGGCAAGACGATCAGCGTGATGACCCCTGCGGGCGACGACAAGGCGATAAGGATGGCCGCGCGTCGCATGAGCGACGATATCTGCGCGGCGATGTCCAAGGACGGGCAGAAGGGCTTCGCATGCGACCGCGTCGTGTTCGTGTCACGCAAGAGCCCGCAGTCTTCCGAACTTTGCATGTGCTATCCCGACGGACAGGATGTCCGCCAGCTTACGAGCGACGGCAAGGTGGCGGTCGGTCCTCGCTGGAAAGACGCGAAGACAGTTTACTACATCGGCTACCTGAACGGCGGCCAGCAGATCTTCGAGCACAACGTCGAGACCGGGGAGCGCAAGCTTGCGTTCAACCTGAAGGGAATCTCGTCGCCCGCGGCGATTTCGCCCGACGGCACCAAGGTAGCGATTGCGGCGTCCTTCCAGGGCAATCCAGAGCTCTACATCCTCTCGGGCGGGCGCTATACGCGTCTTACGAACACCAAGACCGCGAGCGAGGGCCAGCCGTCGTGGAGCCCCGACGGCACGAAGATAGCGTACGTCTCCGACGAAACACGCCATCCGCAGATCTACGTCGTCGACGTCGCGACGAAGGCGAGCCGCCGCCTCACGGCAAAGGGCTCGCAGAACGTCGACCCCGACTGGGGCGCCGACGGCCGCATCGCGTACATCACGAAGCGCGGCGGGCTCGCCCAGGTGGCCGTCATGGATCCAAAGGTCGGCGACTCCTCAGCGAAGCTCGTGACGTCGCCCGGCAGCTGGGAGCATCCCGTGTGGTCGCGCGACAGCCGCCACCTCGTCGCGGGGCGCGACAAGGCGCTTTTCGTCGTTGACTCAGTAGAGGCGGCGGAGGGCGGCGACGAACCGCGGCAGATGTTCCGCGCCGCCGGAAACTGGATCACTCCGACATGGATTAGGTAGGAGTTAGGGGTCAGTAATGAAAATTGATGTTGCGTATGTGGCGGAGCTTGCGCGGCTCGAGCTCACCGACGGGGAAAAGTCGGTGTTCCAGCCTCAGCTCGAGAACATCGTCAAGTACGTCGAGAAGATTTCGGAGGTCGACGTCGAGGGTGTGGAGCCGATGATGCACGGGCGTACGCTCGTCAACGCGTTCCGCGAAGACGTGGTGCGTCCCTCGCTTGCGGTCGAAACCGCGCTTGCCAACGCGCCAAAGCGCGTGGGCGACGAATTCCTCCTACCCAAGATCGTCGAAGGAGCGGAGAGCTGACATGGAACTCTACGAACTTGGAATCAAGGCGGCGCAGGACGGAATCGCGAAGGGCGAGTTCTCGTCGATCGAGCTGACTCAGGCGATTATCGACCGCTACCACGCGAAGAACGCCGAGATCGGCGCGTACCTCACGTTCGACGAGGAACAGGCGCTTGCGCTTGCGCGCGAGAACCCGAAGGCGGTGCCGATCGCGGTAAAGGATTTGATCAACGTCGCGGGCCAGCCCTGCACATGCGCGTCCAAGATATTGAAAGGGTATGTATCTCCCTACGACGCGACTGTTATCAAGAACATGAGGGCGCATGGGTTCATCCCCGCGGGGCGCGTCAACATGGACGAGTTCGCAATGGGCTCTTCGACCGAGAACTCTGGTCTTGGCGTGACGCGCAACCCCTACGACCTTGGGCGCGTTCCAGGCGGCAGCTCCGGTGGCAGCGCGGCGGCGGTCGGCGGTAATCTTTGCATCGCGGCGCTTGGCACCGATACGGGCGGCTCCATTCGCCAGCCGGCGAGCTTCTGCAATTGCGTTGGCGTGAAGCCAAGCTACGGGCGCGTGAGCCGCTATGGCGTCACGGCGTTCGCGAGTTCGCTCGACCAGGTGGGCCCGATGACGAAGTCCGTCGAGGACGCTGCGATACTCCTTGGGGCGCTCGCAGGCCACGACGAGATGGACGGCACGACGCCTAAAGACCCTGTTCCTGACTACGCATCTGCGCTTGAGGGCGCGTCGATGAAGGGCGTCCGGCTCGGCGTCGCGAAGGAGTATTTCGACGTCAAGGGGCTCGATCCCGAAGTGAAGCGCATTACCGAAGAGGCGATTTCGATGTGCGAAAAGGCGGGCGCGGAGCTCGTCGAGGTGTCGCTCCCGCACACCGAGTACGCGATGGCGGTTTACTACATCATCGCGCCGGCCGAGGCGAGCGCGAACCTTGCGCGGTTCGACGGCGTGCGCTATGGGCACCGCTCCGCCGAGGCGAAGGACGTCTTTTCCCTCTATACGAAGTCGCGCGCCGAGGGCTTCGGGCCCGAGGTAAAGCGCCGCATAATCATGGGGACTTACGTTCTCTCGAGCGGCTACTACGATGCGTACTACGGGCGCGCCCAGAAGGTCAGGACGCTCATAACGCGCGACTTCACCGAGGCGTTCGGGAAGTGCGACGCGCTTCTCTCGCCCTGCGCCCCGACGCCGGCGTTCAAGTTCAACGAACTTCAAGACCCGCTTACGATGTACCTCAACGACCTCTTCACGATCCCGTCGGCGCTCGCAGGCGTCTGCGCCTCGTCGGTCCCTGCGGGCTTCTCGCGCGACACGAAGATGCCGGTCGGCGTCCAGTTCATCTGCGGCGCGTTCGAGGAGGCGAAGCTCCTGAAAATTTCAAAAGCATTTGAAGAACTGCGGGGAAGTTTGGTATAATCTCGGCCATGAAAGCTACCATCGAGACTTCAAAGGGCACGATAACCCTCGAACTTGACGGAGAGAAGGCCCCGGCGACTGTGGCGAATTTCGCGCAATACGCGAAAAGCGGTTTCTACGACGGCACCATTTTCCACCGCGTCATCGACGGGTTCATGATCCAGGGCGGCGGTTTCACCCGCGACATGAACCAGAAGGAGACGCGCGAGCCGATCATGATCGAGTCGATGAACGGGCTTTCAAATGTGCGCGGCACGATTGCCATGGCCCGCACGATGAACCCGAACTCCGCGACGAGCCAGTTCTTCATCAACGTCGTGGACAACGGCTTCCTCGACTTCACGGCGCCCACGGTGCAGGGGTACGGATACGCCGTGTTCGGCCGCGTAACCGACGGTCTCGACGTGGTCGACGCCATCGCGAAGTCGCGCACGAGGTCGGTAGGCCCCTACGAGAATGTGCCCGAGGAAGCCGTCGTGATACGCAAGGTTGTCGTAGATTGACGGTTGCCAAGTCGGCTGGGAAAGTTTATAATAACCACAATACCACCAATATCCAGGAGTGACAAATGAAGAAACTTATCGCAATAGCAGCGCTCGCCATTTTCGCGCTTCCCTTGTGTGCTGCGACCGCGGCGTCAGACATGGTGACGGCCGATGACGTCGCCGACGACCTCTTGGTCGACGAGAACAACGGGCTCGAAGTCAAGGTTGACGCGCCGCGCAAGAACGTCGCGCTGTGGCCGGCCTTCATCGCTATCTGGGACTTCCCCGAGACCCCAGATCTCGTTGGGCTCCGCATCACCGTCCCCTACTCCACAAAGCAGGAGAACGTGACGGGCATCGACGTCGGCTTCTGGGGCAGGTCCGAGTATTTCGAGGGCATCCAGGTTAACGTGCTCAGGAACGACGTCAGGGATTCCTGCGCTGGCATCCAGGTCGGCCTGTACAACTCGGTCGCCCGCGGGGACCTCTTCGGCATCCAGGTCGGCCTCTGGAACGAATCCCTGAGCCATCGCGGCTTCCAGGTTGGCTTGATCAACGTCTCCGGCGACTCGCAGGGCTTCCAGATCGGCCTCATCAACCGCAGCGAGACGATGTACGGTTTCCAGGTCGGAGCCATCAACATAATCCGTGACGCGGAATTCCAGTTCCTGCCGTTTCTCAACATCGGCTTCTGATAAAAAATGAAGATACAGCCATTTGCGGCCGTCAGGCCGAACAAGGAGGACGCGGCGCTTGTCGCGTCCGTTCCTTATGATGTAGTCGACACAGCCGAGGCGAAGGCCCTCGCCGCAGGCAACCCCAAGAGCTTCCTGCACGTCTCGCGCCCCGAGATCGACCTCCCCGAGGGGACTGACTGTTCGTCGCCCGAGGCGTATGCGCAGGCGCGTAAGGCGCTCGACCAGCTTATCGCCGACGGCGTCCTCGTGCGCGACGCCGAGCCGAAGTTCTACGCCTACCGGCAGACGATGGGCTCGCACTCGCAGACGGGCATCGTCGCGACGTTCGACACCCAGGACTACCTCGCCGGCGTCCTGAAGCAGCACGAGAAGACGCGCAAGGACAAGGAAGACGACCGCACTCGCCACATCGAGACGCTTTCTGCGCACACGGGGCCTGCGTTCCTCACCTACCGCGACGACAAGGCGATAGACCTCATCGTGGCCGATGCTTGCCGCCGCGAGCCCCTGTACGACTTCGTCGCGCCCGACGGCATCGGGCACACGGTCTGGGAGATCGCGTCTGGCTCTTCATGCGCGGCCGACGAGCTCCAGGAGCTCTTCGCGCGCATTCCCGTCGCCTACATTGCCGACGGCCACCACCGCAGCGCTGCGGCGTCGCGCTATGCAAAGGAACACGGCTTCGAGGGCGAGAGCCGCTGGTTCCTCGCAGTCGCCTTCCCAGCGAGCCAGCTCAAGATACTTGCCTACAACCGCCTCGTCGCCGACCTGAACGGGCTCTCGCCGTATGAATTCATGTCGCGCATCAGCGAGAACTTCACCATCGGCCAGAAGGGCGCTCGCAACTGCCGCATGTACTTCAACGGCCGTTGGACCGATCTCTCGTGGGACATCCCGTCCGGCGCGGATGTCGTCTCGTCTCTCGACGTCAGCTATCTCCAGGACAAGCTGCTCGCCCCCGTCCTCGGGATTGGCGATCCGCGCACCGACCAGAGGATTTCCTTCATGGGCGGGATCCGCGGTGACGCGGCGCTTGCTGCAAAGGTCGACTCGGGCGAAGCCGCCGTCGCGTTTGCGATGGAGCCAGTCACGGTCGAGGAGATGATGGCGATTGCCGACGCGGGGGCGATAATGCCGCCCAAGTCAACCTGGTTCGAGCCGAAGCTCCGCTCGGGGCTCTTTGTGCACACCGTCTGACGTATGGACGTGCGTGGCTATTTCCGGCGACTCCGCGAGAAGATGATTCGCGATCCTCTTCCGCCGGAGGACATAGCCGCCGGATGGGCCCTTGGCGTTTTCGTCGGGTGCGCGATTCCGTTTGGGCTGCAGCTCATCATCTCGATTCCGCTTGCAATGATGATGCGCGTCAGCAAAATTGGCGCGACGCTCGGCACCTTCGTCACCAACCCGGTCAGCATATTCTTCATCTATCCCGCGCAGACGTTCGTCGTGAACAAGCTTCTGTTTGACGGCTCGCTTACGTATTCTCGGCTTGCGGAGACAGAGTGGACGTGGGCGGCAGTACGGCGGCTCGGCGCGGAGGCGATGGCGTCGTTCTTTCTCGGGGGCTTTCTCCTCGCGATAGTGATGACGCCGATAGCGTACTTCACGGTCAAGCGTCTTGTCGTTCGCGCCCGCGCGTTTCGCGCAAAACTTGCCGCACGCAGGGCGGAGAAAGCGGCTGCGGCTCCTTCGGGGGCTGTCGCGCAATGATTTCCCCCGAGACGATAGAGCGCATCAAGGCGCTGATGGAAGAGGCGTCTGTCTTTGATGAAGACCTTGAGGAGAGCTTCATCCTCGGCGGCGGCCCGGGCGGGCAGAAGACGAACAAGACTTCGAACGTAGTGCGGCTTTCGCACGAGCCGAGCGGCCTCATGGTGCGTTGCGGCGAGACGAGGAGCCGCGAGACCAACCGCTGGCTTGCGCGGCGCATGCTCGCCGAGCTTATCCTCGAGCGGGAGAGAGGTCGCAAGTCAGCCGCGCGTCAGGCCGCCGAGAAGATTCGCCGCCAGAAGCGCCGCCGCAGTCGCCGCCAGAAGCAGAAGATGCTCGACGACAAGCACGCGCACTCCGAAGTCAAGCGACTTCGCAGGACAATCCCGAGCGACGACTGAATTTATGGTATAATATAGCCCGTCTTCCCTACACGGGGCGTTGCACAGCCTGGTAGTGCGTCTGCTTTGGGAGCAGAATGTCGGAGGTTCAAATCCTCTCGCCCCGACCATTCCCGTAGCAATATTAGGTTTTTCGTTTGCTACCATCGGAAACTATATATATGGTATAATGTCACCACATTGGCATTATGAATCTTTTTGCCCAGCTACTTGGAAACGGAAAGAATTACTTTGAATGAAGACGGATAAGGGAGAGGATGATGCGCAAGAAACTCAAGTTGCTCATGTTTTTCTTAGCCGGGTTTGCCGTTAGCGCCGGCGTGACATTTGTTACTCGGCCCGAGGCGATTGTCTCCCGTTGTCCGGAATGGGCCTTACCTTACATCAACCCCGTAAATTGGTCAATCCGGCATTTTGTTAAGGCGTTGGTGGCGGGGGATGCCGCGGCGCTGGCTGAGCATGTGATACTGCCGTTCGAGCGCCAATATCCCATTCCGAAGATTAATACAATGGATGAGTTCGTGGCGGCGATACCGTCGCTTTTGGGCAAAGATGCCGTGAAGCGACTCTCCGACTCAAGCGCATTTCGCGATTGGAGCCAGATTGGGGCAGGTTACGGGCACGATTCTGTTGGGATCTGGGTGACTGACGATATGCCAGTGCAATTAGAGGCCATAACCGAACTGACGCCGGCGGAAGCAGCACTTTGGGAAGAGTGTGCCAAGCGCGAAGTCGCCTCGTTGCATTCTTCGCTTCGGGACGGTGTGGCGCGTCCGATCCTGAGTTTCGTGACGGAAGACACGGCCTTTCGCGGGAGAATCGACTTGCTTGGCGAGAAGCTGGATGTCCGAGCAAGCGAGGCAGGGTTCAAATATCGTCTGGCCATATACAAGGCAGGGAATGCCATAACGAACGCCCCAGACAAGATTGTGATGTGCAAATACGGGCATGACGGTTCTCCCGGCTATGACAGCTACACTAGCGAAGACGAGCAGTATCAAGTGACCGTGAACTATTGCGGACCTCTTGATTTCGCCGAGATGGATTTCTACCGCCCTGGCATCGCCGAAGACGATGACAAGGCCCATCGCGCAAAATCCTGCGAATGGAAATAGGCAATGTCATCCTATGAGTAAAAGGAAAATGCTATATTACCTTGGAATGAAATACCGAATCGTCATGTCGAGCGTACAACGTGAGTTCGCAATGGAGCGAAAGTCCCCTGCGTGTTACATCCGCCTCCACTCCAAGACAAAGACCTTCGTCCTTACCCACGAAAACTCCGACCTCGTCGTCGACAAGCGCGTTTACATGACGGCGGTTCTACGCACCCGCAACGACAAGATCAAGGACGATGCGCAGAAAGAAGTAAAAACGCAGAAAAGCATCGCGTCCATGCCGAAGCTAAAGTTTTGAAAAGGAGATCAAGAAATGGAACAAAGGAATAAAGATGCAGCAAATCAAATGAACTATGAGCAGAAGAATGTCTTCGAAATAATACGTCGCTCGATAAGAAGATTACTTGAATGGAAGTTCATGTATGGGGTAAGCTTTAGCTCTGCTTTTTTGGGTATGTGTCTTGATTCTGTGGCGAATGTTGTTAAAAATGCTTATTGGTTTCAACGTGTTGCGTATGTTGTTGTCTTTTGTATAGTAGTAAGCATTTTGTTGTCAACGTTGGCATATGGGCGTAGAAGCATTAGTGACCGTTTGAAAAATGCGTTGCAGGAATTTTCTCGATTTGGGCTATGCATGGCATGTGTTGTGGCTGGAGGGTTGGCGGCTTTGTGTGTTTCTAGTGTGCGTTCTCACATTGACAAAGAAACGACCGACTATGTGTATTGTGAGAATGTAATAGACAACTATGGGATGTTTAAAGTGGCTGGCAAACAAAGCAATACGCCAATTTCTGGGTGGTATCGGTTTACATACAAAGGAACGCATTCCATAAATGAGAAGCATATACACAGGTATGATGCTAATAAAAGACTGTATGGATTTCTACCGTGGAGATACAGAACACTGCATAGTGTAGAACTTATCGATGGTGCGAAGCATACGCTTCCTCCAGCGTTGTGCGCAGATATACCACCGGCGCGTATCATTTATAAATACAGACAAGATGGGCTTGACGTTGAAATGTGGGAGTTTTCAATGCTGGATGCGGTCCTTGACAACGGTTTCAATCTTGAATTTGTACAGAAGTGGTACGATTCTGGGGATAATATTAATGTGGAATGCAGGATGGTTGATGGGAAAAATAGACGAGTATTCGCCCCGAGTTCCAGTACGGCGTCTTGGAATGAGATGGTGCCACTTGACGTTGTGTTGCCGCATAGTAAGTTTTCGTCATACAAGGTTGTTCGTGACGGATTGGGGCGGATGTCATCAGTATTAACCAGTGTCCCTGATCATGATGGTATCAAAAGGGTTGACTTTGAGTATGCCGACAATGATGAATATGAGCTTCCATACTTGAGGCGTGAGATGTACAACACAATAAATGCCGATGGAATCCAGCAGATTGAAAAAGAGTATAATGGGACGTCGATTGACCTTAGGTATACAGGAGATTCACGGTTTGACATAAGGATAGATGCCATTTCTAGAAATGAGAATGCGTGGACAAACATGGTGGTTTCGCACTATAGCAATGGGATTGGAAATACAAATTATGTCATAAGGTACATGAGAAAAATCGATGACTTGGGGCGTGTTGTAAATGATGAGATATTTAGGCGAACGGAAAGCGGGGAAGTGCGTCTGGCGGAAAACAGATATTGTTGGACGGTCATGAACGAGGTTAATGTCGTGTCGGACATTGAATACAGGGATGGCGAGGGGAATTTGATTGAAAGACCGTTTTTACCACTTTCTGATGTGTTTGGCGCTTCAAGTACTAATATGCCGATGGCGGCAAGAATCAGATATGTTCAAGGCAAAGGACATGTTGATGTTATGCTGTTTGACGCGACAGGGACGAATGTTACGGATAGAATACGATTTTATGGAGAGAACAATGGCCGTGAACGCATTGAGTGGCGGAGCCATGATGGCGTGGGAGTCGTGCCTATTGGTATATGGAAGGACAGTGTAGCTGTTGCCTGGGAATCTATATCTTATCAAGATAAAGTTGGCGTCGCAAAGCCAAATAATGCCGGGCGTCTACAATGCATGGAGGTTCGATGGCTTAGTGCAAGTGGAGACCTTGCACAATGTCCAGCTGGCTGGGCCGTCCGTAGAATATACACGAATCCAGACTGCAATGATGATGTTGAAGACATTGGATTCTCTGAACAGGTGAGACGCATCGAATATCTTGGAACAGATGGAAAACTATGCCGTACGTTGGGGCTTGCGCCAATTCAGGAATTTGCCCACGATAAGAGCGGGCGAGTTGTCGAGATACGTAATCAAGACGCTGACGGCATGCCACTGGCAACCATCGTCACGCAAAATGGGGGCATGCCGATTTCAGCCTGCATCAAGATAATATATGACAACTTTGGAAGGGTGACGAGGCGGCTTTACCTTGATGAAAAAGGTGCTCCTTGTGAACAATCGGAACTGGTTTTTGCTTATAATGGAACGTCTCGGATCGCATCCAAGGTTGAGATGGTGGGAAGAAGCGGCTCAAGAGTAGATGTTACAAAGAACCTATTCTTATTTCGCGAGGATGTAAGCCCACAGTTTAAGTTGCCAGTAGGGACGGGGCCAATAGGGCAAGAAGTCGAAGAACCAGATTGAAAGATGGACCGGAGGCGCTCACGGAGGTGACGAAAATGGTTGCGGCAGACGATTATTCCTCGCCATCCTCGTCGGTAACTTCATGACATACATGCAAAGGAAATGATAAAAAAAGGCCATGAAATATCGGGTGTTCCGCTGTGTCTGCGAGGACATTCTGTGAAATCTGAATCTGGTGTCAGAACTGGCAAGAAAACTGGTGTGAAAGCCGTGTCTAGGCCTCGGTTCTGGGATATCGTGGAGAGTATCCCTGACGAGGTGACGGCGTTTTTCCGGAGACTGGAGGATGCGCGGAATAGGTTGGCGCTCGGGCCGGAGACCGAGGTGCTCAATGAGGTTGCACATGAAGAATATATTGCATGTGTGGGTAAAGGCGGGAAGTCGGTCGGACGGCCAACCGCGTTGATGCGGTGGTATGAGGTCTTTCGCGACATCTACATCCTGAGTCGGGCGAAGAAGTCGAACGACGGCGAGATAAGGAAGAACCCCAACGGATTCACGACGTTCGCGCGCACTTTCGAACCACTTGCGTTTCTGTCGGATTTCTGGTTCGCGGCGAAGAGGAATGTGTCGTCGAGAGACATCCGCAGCCGTGGTCATGGGCTGCGGCTATCGTTCGAGAGGTTCCTCTACGAACGCGCTGGGGGTGGCGTCTGGGGGGCAATGGACTGGGAAATGAACCGCTTTCTCCAGTTGCGCATCTACGAGGCGCTCAAGTCTGATGAACAGGGCGCTCTCCGCCGAATTGCCGCGCTAGCGCTTGCCGCCCGAGCGGTAGCCGCAGGCGAGCTTGGGCTGTACGTCGAGGAACGCGACGACGTCACGCTCCCGCTTTCGGGGTTCTCCAATGTCCATAACGACTATCGAAAGCGCAATCCGCTTCTGAAGTACTACCACTACGACCGCTTTACGCAGCTCTCATTCGCCCGTGAACACGAATTCGCGATGGATCCGAACGTGACTGGTACGCACATGCGCTTCGAGCGCCAGTGGGTCGCGATGGCGGTTCTCTCTGACGTTATACTCAAGGAGTCGGATGCACATTCGACAAATGCCGCCGCGACGCGCGTTATGCTGGAGTCCGTGGCCCAGTGCATGGTGCGGATCAAGAACAAGCTTCGCAAGTTGGGGACGCACAAGAAGATACTCAAGGCGGCAAATGTGATTTACGACTGGGTCGTTTCGCGCCCTGATGAATTCGCACAAGTCGAGGAAGAGAAGTTGCTAAAGGAGATTGGCGTCTGCGAACGCCCTGTTGAAAGCTCCTTCTACCTTGACAAGTGCGGCTTCGCCAATGCTTCTGCATTTTGGGCTGCGGTTATGCCGATTTTCCGTGAACTTGTCTATGCTTGCGATGTCAACCGCGACTGTGTCGTTGCAAAGTACACGGAACAGCAGCGCCGCGAAGCCTTCAATGACGCGAACTCGACTGTGCAGTTCGTGCGTGGCGTGCTCGACAGGGGCAACATCTCCGATCTGCCCGGATCGGTCGGCAAGACAGGTGTGCGCGATGCGCTGATGACCCTTATGTTGGAGGGGGCTGCGTCACTCCAGTACGCGGTGATGGACAAGGTGCTTACGGGGAACAAAAAGGCCTCGATGTCTCGAGTTTCATTCTTGAACGAGGAACGCTGTGCTGTGCGCGTCTTGCCGGAACGGATGCCTTTCTCCGGCGAAGAGACGCCGCAGTTCCGCGACTGGATAGTGCGATATCTTGCAGGCCTCTCAGCAAAATGCGCTGAAGAAAGGAACTCTGGACTTCAGGTGGAACGCGACGAATGGCTGCAGAACTGGCGGAAGAAGAACGGTGCTCTTGCGGCGCCGAAGCGAACCCCATTCCCGTCCGTAAGCCCGATTTCGTACAATGGCATTGATTTCAAGGAAGTCTGCGACAAGGCAGACGTGCTCTGGAATCTCTACTTTACGAGGGACGATATCTGCCTCGGGCGCTGGATCATGTCTATGGCCAAGGCGCTTGAAATCCTGCACGACATGGACGCCAATCGCTATGTCAAGCATGCCTTCGCCGCCAATCTCACCTGGACGTGTACGCCAGAGATGCGCAGCGGATTGATTGCCCGCCTTGAGGCCGAAAAGGCGGAGCTCGTAGAGCGTGAACTCTGGCCGGACAACCTGGACGAACTCAAGGCGAAGCTCAAATCTGAGCCCCCATGCACGATAGACAACCAGCTTTCCGGCGAGTCGCGGATTCTTGTCATGATTGCCGTGTTCGCGCGCCTCATGGTGCATACTGCCGTGGCGCACGCCGCGCTCTGGGAGAGGAAAGCAGACCTCTTCGCATTCTTCACGCACATCCTCATCGCCTCTAATCACGATTTTGACTTCCCGTTCCCCTGGCATCTGGATATTGCGTCCGCGAGCTATCTTCGCACCGGGCGCACCCATGCGCGACAGACGAACGTTGTCGACGACATCGTCGGCGGGGCATTTTTCGACGAGTCTGAAAGGGCGCTTTTCATCGCCTTCGTCGCCCACTATCTCGCTGGGCGGGCGGATGCGAGCGGTATTCTCGAAGCGATCCTCTCGAGCCCCCATATGACGGCTTATTTCGCGGATCACGATACGGATTTGGCCAAGCGCCGCGTCAAATTCCTTAAAACCCACTTCGACGGAATTCCTTGATGGGCGACAGAACGACAGTTTCGACCACTCCGCTGGAATGGCGTTCGCGTGTTCGCGCTGCCGCGCAGGCTCGCCCTGTCGTGTTTAACGAGCGAGACATTGGACGAAGGATCCTTCTCTTGCGCAAAAGCATCCTAAGGGATTTCGCCGTCTCCCGGCGACGAAATAAAGTCAAGGTCGAGCTGGATCGCCTCGAGTCCGGCTGAGGCGTCACTTTCCTCCTGCCCGAACAGCTCTTTGGGGAGTCTGTCGATGTGATAGACCTTTACTGCGTGGTGCTTGATTGACGAGGTTGTGCATAGGAGAAGCGTCGCGGAGGTCCTTTTACAGATGTTGGCGCAGTTGTCCGGGTCGTCGTTGGAAATCTTGTACCACAGACCCCAGTCATAGCGGAGATAGAGGTGCATTTCGTCTATCCAGAATATCGCGGCATCCACTGGATACGGATTGTCGTCCGTTCCCACCTGCATCATGACGCCGTATTCGTTCCGCGCCGAGCATTGCGTCGACAGTTCGCATGACGACAGGAAGGCCCTGCCCTCTGACCAGTCCTCGAATTCTGGTTCCCACATTTTATTCATTGCCGTGACTTCCTTTCCCTTTGACGACGGTGCCTCTCCTGCGGTGAAGTGCAGCTTCAACGTCTTCCTGGAAGAGAGTCCCGCACTGGACGAGGTCGTTGGCGACGATCTTCAGCGCGGTCTTGTGCTTTGTGAGAAGAGAGGACACGATCTTCATCCGGTCTGCGAGGATTGCGTTTACCTTGGGGCGTATGCGCTCCCAGTAACGGCCTCCTTCGGCGAAGTTTGGCGTCACGGCAAGTTCGTCGCCTTCGCAGAAGCCGCCGCAGACGATCCTCCTCGCGTAGCCGGTCGCGGCCACGAAGTCGCTTTTGCTCCCCTCTGAGACCGTTCCGAGAATTCGTTCTGCGGCGTTCCCCGCAAGAGCGACGTCAATCTTCTCCTTGAGTTTCTCCATGGATTTTCCGATGCAACCGTCGTCCAGGTGCTCGAGGAATCCGAGGGTGTCTGCAAAGCCGTTTATCGTTACCTGAAACCAGTTTTGCTTGCGGAGGGTGGCGACGAGCGCGTGGCCCGCCTCATGGGTTGCCACATGCAGCTTTTCCTCGTCCGTCAGCTGCGGGCGCTGCGTTTCCTCGCCTGCAAATTCCGTGTTCCTGGCCTGCGCGAACATGCGGCGCGTTGGCGTTTCGTCGCCCGCGATGTCGAACATCTCGCGCAGGACGCTCAGGATGTTTGCCGGCGCCCATCCGTCCGTGGCCAGCGCGATAAGGGTCTTTAGCTTTTCTGGCATAGTGCGCTTTGCCTTTCGGCAGAAGATGTCGATGAGCTTCAGGCGGTCGTCGGGGCTGCGCAGGACATCAACCTTGATTCGGGTATGGAGGCGTCCTGGGCGCGTCAGGGCGGGGTCGAGCATGTCGGGCCGATTGGTCGCGCCGATTACGAGTACGTTGCTGTCCTCAAACCCGTCCAGCAGAGTTAGAAGCGTGTTGATGACAGGGGCCTGCGAGGCATTTGAATGTTCCCGCGAGCCGATGGCGTCGCATTCATCTATGAAGATTATGGACTGCGTTCTTTCCGCCGTTGCGAAAAGGTTCTGTATCCACCTGACGGCACGGTTGTCGTTGCGGGATGTCGTGAACTTTGCCGCATTGACGCAGATGAAGCTGCGGTTGAGCGTGTGGGCGATTGCCTTGGCAAAGGCGGTCTTGCCTGTGCCTGGGGGGCCATACAGGAGAATGTGGTCGGGCTTGAAACCCTCGGCTTTGTTGTTGTGCGTGCTTGCCAGGAACTTCCGTACGCGCGCCCATGCGGCTTCCAGCCCTACGAGGTCTTCTGGCCGTGTGTTTGGCGGACAGACGCTGAACCAGCCGGCATCTTCAATGGCCGGCATGACAGTGTGCCTGAGGTTTGTGATGCGCAATGTAGTTGCGCCGTCGGCGAAGGTCACTTTGATGTCGTATTCGAGCTGCAGTGCTTGCCGAAGTCTGGCCCACGTGCGCTTCTCCAGCGTCGAGAGCGCGCCATTGGATTTCAGCGCGGGCGGGATGTCGAGCTCGGGAAGGTCGTCAACGACAATGGAGATTCGCGCGCCGTCGAGGTCTTTTGGGTCTGACGTGTCCAGCAGTTCCCTTTCAAGGCGCGTGACGAGGGTGTCCTCTATCACCTGTGCAATGCCGTGCGCCGAATCAAGATTCTGGAGCGTCTCGATGAAGAAGGCGATGAGCTTCTCTCGGTCGGCCTCGATTTCCGCCTTGAACAGTGACTTCACTTGCGCGAGCGTATTGTCGATGGCGTCGCCGATGATTGCAGACATCGAACGGACGTCATGGCGCTTGAAGAGGATGGGGACATCTGCCTTCTTGAGGATTTCGGCGAGGATGCCGGCCTTCTCGGGCGTTTCCGTCTCAAGCGCGGCGGTTATGCCCTCGACGAGCTTTTCCCGTGGAATCGTCCCGCCATTGCGCGAGCAGAGATGGGCGAACTTCCCAGATTCGATGTAGGTTGTTCCCTGATTGGTTGTCAGGATTACGATGTTCCTTGCAAACGAGACCTCCTTTGCTGTAAATTCATCAACAAGCTTTCCCGTGGTTAGCATGTTCGCTATTGGCACGAGGGCTCCTGGATGGGCCTTGTCTATGTTTTCGAGGATGATGACGCCATGCGGGAACTTAGCGGCGAGCCTGGTGACTTGTCCTTCCTTCCCGCCGTCTTTCCAGCAGGGGTCGCGTCCGCATATCTCAGTTATGAGCTGTTCTACAGAGAAGCGGCTCATATCGACGATGTCTGGCTTTCCGCCGCCGAACGCATGCGCCCATGCGTCGCGGAAGGCCGTGGCCATCATGGACTTGCCCGTTCCCGAGCCGCCAATAAAGGCCGCAGAGATGGGGCGGAAGCCTCGTGCCGACGGCGGTTCGATCATCGCTGTCGCGACATGGGCAATAAGCGCCTCGATGGCCTTGTCCTGCCCGCGGCAAGTTTTGGAGAGATCGGTCTTTATCTGCTTGAGCGTCCTCATCCTGTCTGCGCGTTCCTTTGCGTAGGACTTCTGAAACTCCGTGTCGGCGAGTTCTTGTGCCCTGGCCATTACGGCGTCAACGTACGAAGCGTTGTCCGACACTATGGCATTTAGCTGGAGAAGTTCGAGTACGGGGCCGCGGGGTTTGATCAGCATTGCCGCCGCGAGGTGCGGGAGCCCCAGCTCGATTACGGGTCCGAGCGCGTCTGAGACGTCGTCCATTCTCCCGCCGTGCAGCGAGAGGATGCGGTTGACTTGAGAAGAGAGAAAGATCTCGCCGTCTTGCTCTCTCGGTTCGAATAAAAGGCTCTCCGGGCGTATAAGCCGCTTGACGCCGAGTATCTCGCGAAAGATGTCCGCATCAGTGTCGAGAAATGCCGCAAGAAGGTGCTTGAGGCGGAGGACGTTGTCGTCAGTCCCCGCTGCATAGCGAGTCGCGAGAGCGAGGATTTTTGAGTAGGCCTCTGAATACAATGGTTGCATTTCGCACATGATTTTTCTCCTTTCTGTCTTTTATTCTTTCTCGGGTGCTTTGTCGTCTATTGATTCTCTATTGCAGATTCCTTTTCGATGACGAGGCGCCAAAAGCGTCGGTTTCGCCTTGCGCAAGCTACCTCGTCAGGGTCGGATGTTATTTTCAGCTTTATGTAGCGAGAGTCGGCTCGTGACATCGCATTGCTGACAAAGCCGTAGTCGAGGTTTAGTTTTTTGGAGATGGCTTGCGTAACGCGGGCGGCTGTCCAGAGATTTGTGCACCCAAGGTGTCCTTGCGGATCGAGGGAGATTCTCCATCGCTCGCCAGTAACTGATGATTCTGGTGTGGTGCTGCCGCCAGTCGGTGGCTTGAAGACAAGTGTGAATTCGTCTTCATAAAGGTCGCGGCAAGTATCGCCCAGCCCGCCGTCAATGCGATTGCGTGGCTCGTCGTCAGTGCGGGCGCTGCAGCATGGACTGTTGCCATTCCGACAAGGCAGCACATCCTGGCCAGCGCGATCATAGCAGCCATTAGCTTTGTGTTGGTGTTCATAGACTCTCCTTTCTGTGCGTTTCGTGTTATATTTTCCCATGAGTTTTTCACAAAGGCAATACGGATAACCTCTACACGGTCTTGCACGTTTTAAAGGACCAATTTTTTGCCGTGCGTGCATGGAAGTGCGAGTGCGAGACGCATTGTTGTCGGGCTTGTTATATTGTATAATAGCGGCGTTCAAGGAACCGAGGTGTCGAAATGAAAGGAGTGTATCATGGTGCATGAAACTAGAATTGGCAGAGCGACAATAGTCCGAAACCTTGTTCTGGCGGTCGGCTTTGGCGGTATGGCTGTCGCAGGATGCGGATTCAACGCCGCGTGGGAGGAAAGACAATGTTAAAGGTTCGTATTGGCAGGATTTGTTCCTGTGTTATTCTGCTGTTGTGTGCCGCGTGTTCGCGAGAGCAGGAAGAAATCGATCAGGCACTATGCGCAGATCAGGAAGATGCGGTCGCGCAGGCATCGGGAAACTCCGATTCCGTTGACCAGCAAGATGGACAGGATTCTGAGGGACCAGACGACCTCTATAAAGACCCATACGCCAATCCGAATGACAAGGTTGGACAGCAAATCTCGGAAAGTTTCGAGCCGGATGTTCTGCATGAGGGTCGGTATTCTGTATACTCCTATGAGTTCAATGGGAAAGGCCCTGCTCATAAGATGTCAGAAGTCAGGAAATACGGGTTGGATCATGCTGGGAGTCGCGGATCTGATGTGTCCGTCAAAGTGCACATCGAATGGCCTGAGGAACGTTCTGGTCTGACAAAGGATGCGCTCGCCAAGGTGCGGAAAGCAATTCTTTGGATGAATTTCGTAGCCGTGCCAATGACATGCCCGTATGTCAGCCCGGAGGCACTTGGCGAAACTCAGGAGACGCTTGAAAAGCTCAACAAGGAATTATGGGCAAAAGAAGGTGAAGACAGGGATCTGGAAGGCTTCGGCCTACAGCCTGCCGACTGGGCAACATTGTGTTGCGGCGTGCTGTCGTATGAAGCGGGGCGGCTTCCGGCAATAGATGACGGACGCGTTACAACCAAGTCGCTTGAATTGGGACTTGCTGATATTAAGACGTATGCTCGGGCTTGCTACAAATGCGAGTTACCGGAAACCAAGAATGACAGTGGGTGGCATTGCTGCAGCCAATGGTCTTATGACGTAGATCAGCATATTGACATGCCGTTTGGTCTTACAGCCAAGGAGAATCCCAAGTGGTACGAGCGTCCGGTTCTCTGCGTCTGGGTCGATGGATACGACAACGACGGTGGGAATGGATGCCATTCAAAATACTGCTCAAAGGTGTACAGTCTGCCAGATGGCACAGAACTTAGGTTGAAGGACTATTTTGCGGCTGGAAAGTTGAAGAAGCTGTCGGCGTTTGTCACGAAGCGGCTTTGCAAGGAACTGCTGGAAGAGGACGAAGCGAAGGAGATATCGAAACATCCTCTTGATCTTGATGAAGCGTACATGCTGGTATCCAAGGATGGCGTAAAGTGGACTTGGGGTGCGTATTCGATTCTTCCGGGATGCTACGGTACGCCGTCGGTATTTATCAAGTGGGAAGAACTCGAATCCTTCAAATGAGGGGGTAAACCTGTGGGCGATGTAATCGACAGACCAAGGCCAACCTGTCTTCTGAAGATCCATCAAAAGTATTGCGACAAGATACTGTCAGGAGAGAAGACGTACGAATACCGCAAGCGCTGCCCGGAATGGATTGTGCCTGGAAGCGAAATGGTGTTGTGCAGTTCAGACGAGCCCGCCGTATTGCTGGCCGTGTTTGAAGTCGGCAAAATCATCACTGGTACGCCCGAAGAGGTATGGGAACAGACGTGCAAGGCAGATGGTGTGAAGCGCGACGCCTTTCTCTCGGGTTACTATGAGAGCGAGCCGCAGGCGGTAGCGTTTGAGGTTCTGAATCCTCGGCCTCTGTCTGTTGACAAAATGGTCGCATCGGTATTCGGGGAGGACTATGTTCCTCATTCGTTCAAGCGCCTGTCCGACGAGGAAATCGTCAAAGTACAGGAACTTGCGAAAGGAGGGTGACGCTATGAGTAAGACCTACGAGCGAATAAAAAGCGTGGCCGCACACTGCGGATCCAGGCCACATCTTATAGGCGCAATAGTCAGCGACGGAACTCTCCACACCCCTGATTCCGATTGATATGCCATGCGGCTTGCGGCATTATATCCTTCTGCAGACAGGCAATAGTGCCTGTCGCAGAAAGGAAAGTTCATGGCAAGAAGAAAAGGAAGTCTCCAGTTAGAGAAGAATGGGATATGGACGGCACGGGTTCGCGTCGACGGCAGAATGGTCTGCCGCTCGACGGGGACGGCGCTGCGTTCCGAGGCGGAGGAGTCGCTCGCACGCCTCGTAATCATCGCGGAGTGCGGGCGCAGACGGACGCTCGAATGCTCTGCCCTCCTGAAGGCGTGGCCGCGCTACGAGGCGTCGGCGGTGGCAGCACGGCTTGCGCCCGCGTCCCGCAAGACGAAATACAGGGTGTGGCTTCATTTCTCAGTGTGGATGCACGAGACCCATCCGAATGTGCGCGAGCCGCAGGAAGTCACGCGCTCGATGGCCGAGGAGTACCTGACGTTTTTTCAGGGCGGTCATGCCCCCGTCACGTGCAATCTGCGCATCTGCTACCTCCGCGAGATGTTCCGCCTCATGCTCGGCGAGGACGGCGCGGCGGAATCCAACCCCTGGGAGGGAGTTCGGCTCCGCGCAAGCGACGGCTATACGCGGCGAGAGCTTTCGCTGGACGAGGTGAGGCGGCTCATTTTCGTTTCCGAGGCCTGCGGACGCGAGTGGAGGATGCTCTTCTCGCTTGCCGTTTATACAGGCATGCGCCTTGGCGACTGCTGCTGCCTTACTTGGGAGGCAGTGAACCTCTCATCGTCGATAATCCAGATTGTCCCTCGCAAGACGCGCCGCTATCTTGCGGCACGCCCAGTCACCATACCGCTGCACCCGGAGCTCGCCGACATGCTTAGGAAGACGCCGCCAGAGTTGCGCAACGGCTTCGTCATGGATTCCATCGCCAAGGACTTCACTCAGCGCCGCTGGGTCGTGAGCCGCACGCTCGAGAGGATATTCGAAAAGGCGGGCATAGAGACGAGTGTTATGCTGGAAGGTCGCGAGCGGAGAACTCCGTCTGCGACGTTTCACTCACTTCGCCACACCTTCGTCTCAATTGCCGTGAACGCCGGTGTTCCGCTCGCCACCGTCCAGTCAATCGTCGGTCATACATCGACTGCGATGACACGGCATTACTACCATCCAAGCGAAGTCGCCTTGCGGCAGGCGGTGAACGCAATCCCTCCAATCGGCTCTGGCGTCGCGAATTTGCCGCGCCCGCGACCGAGAGGAGCCCGCTTGGCAGCGCCCCCTGCGCCGACATTTTGCTCGCGGCTCAGGGAGCTCGAAAAGGCGAAGAGTCGAGGGCTCATAAGCGCGGACGAGTTCCTGTCGCTTCGGCAGAAAGTTCTCGCAGAGGCATAGCCATTTGACGGCAGAAAGCGGATCTTTACTGCACGAGAAAAGATATACCACTTAGTTAGCAAGTTCTTTCCTGCCAACACCCCTGATTTTATGGGGTTTACTACACTTTTGCGCGCACGTGGAAAACGAAACGAGAGCGAAGATTTCGGCAAGATATGGGCAGTTTTAAATGTTTCTACTTGCCAGCGCCGCTAACTAAGTGGTATATTATACACTTGTAACCCACAATAGGTTATGTATGGAATCTACTCCTTACCGGCACCCACAGGATGGGCAGACGTGAATTACGGTGAGTATTTGACGGGCACGGAGTGCTTTCTTTAATCATTTTGGGCAAATGCAATGAGTGAAAGTTGGTACATTGTTTGCACAAAGTCGCGGTCGGAGAAGAAGTTGCAGGCCATATTGCGGACATTGCATGTGCTTAATGTCATGCCGACGTATGTGAAAGTTCGCAAGGTGCAGCGCCGCACGGTAAAGACGGAAATCCCGATCTTCCCCGGCTACCTCATGGCGCGGCTTAGCGCCGAAAAACGGCTCACCGTCATCAAGACCAACCTAACGACGGCCGTCTTGCCACTGCAAAACGCGCGTGCCGTCCTGAGGCAACTTCATCAGCTCGTCAAGGCGGCGATGCAGACGGAGGAATTCCGCCTCGTGGTGCCGACGGTGGCTGGCGACGCCGTGCGTATCGTAAACGGGCCAATGAAGGGGCTCGAAGGCAGGGTCAAGACCGTGGATGGCAAGACGCTTTTGACCGTGGGCGTCGAGGCGTTTGGCGGCGCAATCGAGGTGCAGGTTTCGCCGGAAGACTGTGTCGCTGCCTGATATAACGTTCTCTATACTCGTAAATGGTCACTCAACTAAAGCTTCAGAACTTCAAGGTCGGCGAGCAGCGCACATTCTCCTTTGACAACAGGATTTCGTTTGTCGAAGGAGACGTCGGTGCTTCAAGGGCGCTTGCGATTGACGCGTTCCGGTTGCTCCTGATGGCCTCTCGAAGCGAAGACACCACGTCGTTCCCAAGCTCTTGGATTGCTGCGAGCGGCCCGACGCGGCTTTCCGTGTCCATTGCCAATTACGACTTCTCGGAGCTCACCTATTCCGTCACCCTACGGCGTTTCGGCGGCGAGACGCAGATACTTGACGAGCAGCTCACCTCCGGGGAGAAGCAGATGCTGTCCCGCTTCGGGGGCTGGTATCACGCCGGCCCGCCGACTACCGACAAGAGGCGAATAGGCGACACTCGGCTCGCCTTTGCTGACGCGATTAGGTATCTGTCGAACAAGGACCCGGTACATGACATGAGGCGGGAGCTTCAGGACCTGTGGCTCGTCGCGCCAGACGCGTTTCGGATGGGAAGCGTCCTGAACGGCGATGTCGTCAATCCCAACGACGGCAGTTTTTCGCATCTCGCCACCTGCATCGCAGTCCAGGCCTATGCGAGAGAGTCGGTGCGGCGTTCGATGATTGACCATCTAAGGCGGCTTCAGTCGGCGGGGATAACTGGTTTCTCCGTAAGGGGCGATGCGGAAGGGAAGCTCGTGCTCATCGTCCACCACCGCAACGACCTTGATTCGAACGGGGTGCCGTTCGGGCGTCTCGACAACAGCGAGAAGATGCTTTTCCTCGCCGCGTTCGTCTGCGCGGTGAACGAGCATTCGCTCCCGCTTTCCGTCGTGTGGGACTCCCCGAGCAACTGGCTTGGCGGGCGTGGCGGCTCGGCGGTCGTCAAGATGCTCTGCCGCTCTTTCGTCCGTCGCGGCCAAATCGTCATGCTCTCGTAGAAAATGGAAAAGTGTTCCCTCTCGATTTGTGCAGATATGTGTGGATTTGTGGTTAAAAGTAAGTACAATCCAAGACCCTAAGTAACTCTAAATCACCCTAACATCACTGTTTTGGATCGATTGATGAATGGTTAATCGAATTCGCGCTTGAATCAAACATCCGGGCTATGGTATAATATACTCGTAGATTGGAGGGTGCTTTTGACAGTCAGTTACACAGACTTTTCGCCGAATCTTTTTTGGGACGCCAATCCCAATGAAATTGATTTCGACAGAAACAAGAAATATGTCGTTCAGCGGGTAATTGAGCGAGGCACGTTGGATGATATGCGGCATATCTTCGCGCTTTATGGTTTTGACGATGTGGTTGATATTTCAAAGACCTTGCGCACTTTGGATCCGATGTCACTTTCATTCATTGCCAACCTTTCTGGTCAGCCGAAAGAATCATTTCGATGCTACACATTGAAACAGTCAGCCCAAGCACCTTGGATTTATTGACTAGGTTGCAGAAGAAGACCCAATGCCGGAGATGTTTGATGTGAATTTGACTTGGAAGTTTGTGAAGAACAAAGTAATCTCAGCGACTCGAGAAGTGATTCTGAACGCTTGACCATCTAAACTCTTAACCGGCGGTTCTGCCGCCACACTCTAATCAAATTCCGGCGACTGGTTCGCCACCCAAGCATGTATCGCTACATGCATAATCGGTTTGTATCTTCGCTACACCCCGTCCTGCGCACCGTTGGAGGTTTTGGTGCGCAGCAAAAGTGATGAAAGGTAATCGAAAGGTTTGTGCCCAGCTGACTCACACCAGCACCACTTTGAGAAAAGGGTTGTATTTGTTGGGCGCGGCGTGAGGGCGGTGGGAACGAATGAATCGAATACGTATCGACGAACTGAACGGAAGGACATGATTTTTCGGAGTGCGAATCAACGCCCACGGACACAATGACCACAGACGAACGCAACAAAGATTTCAAAAGGAATACTAATGATAGAAGTATCTAGATTTGTAGCAACACTCAAGGAGTCGGGAGTTGATTTCTTCACCGGTGTGCCGGATTCGCTGCTGAAGAGTTTCTGCGCGTATGTTACGGATAATTGCGGCGAGAACCACGTGATTGCCGCAAACGAGGGTGGGGCGGTTGGATTGGCCGCCGGGCATTACCTCGCAACAGGCAAACCTGCGCTCGTCTATATGCAGAACTCGGGACAGGGCAATGCGGTGAATCCGCTCTGCTCGCTCGCTGATCCGGATGTCTACTCCATTCCGATGGTGTTGTTGGTCGGATGGCGCGGCGAGCCAGGCGTGAAGGACGAGCCGCAGCATGTCAAGCAGGGCAAGGTAACGGTTTCGCTCTTCGAGACGCTGGGCATTCCGACGGAGATTCTGCCTGACGATGAAATTGCCGCGCTTGAATTAACGAGGAAGATGGTTGAGAGGGCTAAGGCAGAATCCCGCCCTGTCGCGCTCATCGTCCGCAAGGGGCTCTTTGCAGAATACAAGCTCCAGAACAAGAAACCCGACATCTCGGCGCTTCCACGTGAGCAGGCGATTGAAGAGATATTAAAGTCGCTTCCTGAAGAAGCGGTTGTCGTTTCAACCACCGGCATGATCTCCCGCGAAGTCTACGAGACGCGCGAACGCCTCGGACAAGACCATTCGTGCGACTTCCTGACGGTTGGTTCGATGGGCCACGCAATCATGATCGCGCTCGGAATCGCCAAGGCGCAGCCGAGCCGTCGAGTCTTATGTCTCGATGGTGACGGCGCAAGCATCATGCAAATGGGCAACATGGCAATTGCCGGACAGTCTGGCTGCGCGAACCTAACGCATATAGTCCTCAATAACGCGGCGCATGATTCCGTCGGCGGCCAGCCGACAGTTGGCGGATCAATCAATCTCTCAGAAATCGCGGCGTCATGTGGCTACAATCGCCCTGGGGCGCCAGTGTTCAAGGAAATCAAGGTCGCCAAAGGTGCCCGCAAGGATCTTGGCCGTCCGAAGGAGCCGCCGCAAGTCAATAAGAAGCTCTACATGGGAACGCTTTCGAAGTGAAAGAAATTGCGATATTGATGGCAGCAGGATTAGGAAGCCGCATGAGACCGCTAACTGACACAACGGCAAAGCCGCTCGTGGAAGTGAACGGCATCCCGCTGATTGAGACGGTTCTTGCGGCGCTGAAGAGACGTGGGGTGGAAGAGATTTATATCGTTACCGGATATAAGGCGGAACAGTTCAAGTCACTAGCAGACAAGGATGGCGCGGTTCGCCTTATCCATAATTCAGAATATGCTACAAAGAACAATATTAATTCTATTGCCGTTGTTGCCGACAGGATGATGAATGCTGATTGTTTCATCTGCGAGGCTGATTTGTTTGTTGCCAACGATGCGGTTCTTTGCCGTGACTTGTCGCGGTCTGGTTATTTCGGGAAGATGGTGAAGGGGCATTCCGACGATTGGGTGTTTGATACAGATTCAGCAGGCCGTGTAACGCGCGTCGGAAAAAATGGTGACGATTGCTTCAACATGGTTGGCGTCAGCTACTTCCAGGCAACGGATGCTGCGAAGATCGCGGTTGCCGTTCTAGAAGATGTCAAGAGGCCCGAGAATGCCCAGCTTTTCTGGGATGAAGTCGTTGATCGACTTGTGAAACAGAGGGAACTTGATTTAGTTGTTCACGAAGTCTCGACAGATGAGATTGTCGAATGTGACACTGTAGAAGATTTACAGATATTGGAGGCAAGGTTAAGATGACGATAAAGAGAAACATTTTGCTTAACCCGGGCCCGGCGACAACGACAGATACAGTGAAGCTCGCCCAGGTTGTTCCCGATATTTGCCCACGCGAAAAGGACTTTGCCGGGTTGATGAAGGGCCTTCGCCGCGACCTTGTAAAAATTGTGCATGGCGATGACCGCTACACCAGCGTTCTCTTCTGTGGGTCTGGGACGCTAAACATGGACGTGTGCCTCAATTCCCTCCTCCCGTCAGGTAAGAAGATCCTTGTGGCAAACAACGGAGCCTATTCGTCTCGTGCCGTCGAGATATGCAAGGCATACGGGATGCCGCATATAAATTTATCGATGCCGATTGAACAGCCGATTGATGCTGCGGCGGTAGAGAAGGCCCTTGTTGAGAATCCCGACGTTGCCGTTGTATATACGACGCACCATGAGACAGGTTCTGGCGTTCTCAATCCAATACGCGAAATTGGGGCGGCAGCGCATCGCCACGATTGCACATTTATTGTTGATACGACTTCTACCTATGCGATGCGCCCAATTAACATCATCGATGACAATGTCGACTTCTTGATGGCAAGCGCACAGAAGGGCTTGCAGTCCATGACAGGGCTGTCCTTCGTCGTTGGCCGCGAGGACAAAATACGCGAATCGGCTGCATTCCCAAAGCGTTCATACTACTGTAACCTCTTTTTTCAGTATGACTATTTCGAGAAGACAGGTGAGATGCACTTCACGCCGCCGGTCCAGACGGTTTATGCTACGATCCAGGCGTTGAAAGAATATTTCGCAGAAGGGGAGGTCGCGAAGTGGGCACGCCACACTCGCGTGTTTGAGGCCATTCATAAAGGGCTTGAAGGCCTTGGCTTCCGAAATCTAATCAAACGCGAATATCAAAGCGGGCTTGTCGTGTCCGTCTGCTATCCCGACGATCCGAACTGGAACTTCGAGAAGGTCCACGACTACTGCTACGAGAGGGGCTTCACGATCTATCCCGGCAAGGTCGGCTCCGCCAAGACGTTCCGCCTCTGTGCGCTGGGGCAGATCGACGAACAGGATATAACGGATTTCTTCAAGGTTTTCAAGACGGCTTTGGACGAATATGGAATCGAGGTCAGATACAATGGCTAAAAAGGTATATACGTGTTTTTGCACGGCGGTGATTCACAAAGGGCACCGTAACATTATAAATGAGGCGCGGAAACTGGGTGAAGTGACAGTTGGCGTTCTCTCCGACGAGGCGATGATCCGCTACAACCGCTTTCCGTCCTGTTCGCTGGAGGAACGGATTTCCGCCGCACGATCAATTGATGGCGTTGCCAATGTCGTTGTCCAGAAGGACATGTTCTATGACGAGGTGATTGCGGAAGAGCGCCCCGACTACGTCATCCACGGCGACAACTGGTGCAGTCCGGAAGCACCCGAATACGCCATCCGTCAGAATGTCGAGAAATGCCTTGCCGAATACGGCGGCAAGGTCGTCGATGTCCCCTATACGTTCGACCCAGAGATACAGAAGATAGACGAAATCGAACGCGAGCGTCTTGCAATGCCGGAGTTCCGCCGCAAGCGCCTGCGCCAGCTCATAAAGCTGTGTCCCATCGTCAAGACGATAGAGGCTCATTCGGGGCTAACGGGGCTTATTGCTGAGAAGACGGTTGCCCGTCAGGAGGACGGACGCCTCGACCAGTTCGACGCGATGTGGGTCTCTTCGCTCTGCGATTCCACGGCGAAGGGCAAGCCGGACATCGAGCTTGTCGACATGTCGTCTCGGCTCCGTACCATTGATGATATCATGGAGGTTACGACAAAACCCATCATCCTTGACGGAGATACCGGTGGATTGACTGAGCATTTCGTGTATAACGTCCGGACGCTCGAGCGCATTGGCGTTTCGGCCGTTATCATTGAAGACAAGTGCGGATTAAAGAAGAATTCGTTGTTTGGAACAGAGGTCAAGCAGACGCAGGATACGATAGAGAACTTCTGCGCGAAGATTGCCGCCGGAAAGGATGCGCTTCGCACGAAGGAATTCATGATCATTGCACGTTGCGAGTCTCTGATTTTGGAGCAGGGGATGGACGATGCCTTGACGCGCTGCCACGCATACGTCAAGGCCGGTGCGGACGGCATCATGATCCATTCGCGCAAGAAAGACCCTGCCGAGATACTGGAGTTTTGCGACAAGTTCCGTGCGGCCGATCCGACAACGCCAATCGTCGTCGTTCCGACTTCGTTCAACTCGGCTACGGAGAGCGAGCTTGCCGCGCACGGCGTCAACATCTGTATCTATGCGAACCATCTCACCCGCGCCGCATTCCCCGCTATGCAGTCAGTCGCGCAGGACTTGCTGAAATACCATCGGGCGCAGGAGGTCGATTCGCGGCTTATGCCTTTCAAGAAGATCATAACACTGATAGACGGTTGAATCCATGGAATATCTTGTAAAATTCTTCGCGTGGTTGATGGAATGGTGTCACTCGTGGTGCCCCAACTACTGGGCTGATATCGTCATCTTCACATTCCTTACCAAAGTTCTCCAATTCCCGGTATCGCTTTGGTGCCAGGTGAATTCCCTCAAGATGGTTTCGCTCATGCCGGCGACGAACCGTATCAAGATGGAGCGTTACGGCGACAATGACGCAATTGGAGAAGAAACGGCGGCATTGTTTAAACGCGAGAAGTACCATCCGATGCTTTCACTTGTGCCGCTGGCGATTCAGATTGTCATTCTGATGGCATTCGTCAAGGTCATTTATGGAATTGGCGATAAGCTCACAATCCCAAACGCGGCGAAACCGCTTATCGCTTGTGTTCCGTGGACGGATGGTGGTCTTGCATGGTTCATGCCGCTTTTTGCAGGCGCGGCGGCGTGGCTCCTTGGCTATACACAGAATATTTTCAATCCGCTCCAACACGAGCAGACGCGGACGCAGCAGATCATAACGAACGGTATCTCCATCTGCATCTCGCTCTTTCTCGGCTGTTTCGTCGCGGCTGGCGTCGGCCTCTATTGGGCGACAAGTAATTTGTTCTCCATCCTCGTGCAGCTCTGTGAGAACGTTGTCATTCCGCCAAAGAAACATGTGGACTATCATGCGCTTCGCCGCTCTCAGGCCGAGCTGAAGAAGTTTGAAGAGAGCATCAAGAAGAAGGCAGTTGTGTCGCCAGAGGACCGGAAGCGAGAGAAGATGGACTACAAACGCTTTTTTCATGTTGCCAACAAGCACCTTGTATTCTATGCCGAGGGCGGTGGCTACTATAAATATTTTCAGAGTGTTGTGGAGTGGCTCCTTGCACATTCGAACGTGACGATCCATTATGTGACAAACGACCCGAAGGATGGTGTCTTTGCGTTGGCTGAGAAGAATCCGCACATTCGTGCCTATTACATTGGACAGGTAAAGATTATTCCGCTCATGATGAAGATGGATGCTGACATGGTTGTGATGACGACGCCAGATTTGAACACATACCAATTGAAGCGTTCGTATGTGAAGAAAGATGTGGAATACGTGTATCTCGACCATGGTCCGACGAGTGTCCATATGTGCTATCGCAAGGGGGCGTTTGACCACTTTGACACCATTATGGCGAATGGCCCATTTCAGGTTGCCGAACATCGTGCGACCGAGAAACTTTACGGATTGAAAGCGAAGAAGATGGTCGAATCGGGGTATCCGATTTTGGATCTTCTGCTGTCAGTGCCGGCCTCCAAGAGGACGGAATCTGGTAGTCGCCGCATAATGATTGCGCCGTCCTATCAGGCTGACTGCATTCCGGACTCGTGCCTTGATGCACTCGTTGATACTATAACATCTGCGAATCTGGGTTGCACGGTCGTATTCCGTCCGCATCCGCAGTATGTCAGGCGCTTCCCAGCGAAGATGCAAGCCATTGTGGAACGTTACAAAGACCGCGCGGATGTCGTGTTGGAGGACGACTTCTCGAAGCCCTCGACGATGGATCAATCGGACGTCCTTGTGACTGACTGGTCGGGAATTGCCTACGAATACGCTTTTAAAACGAAACGTCCGGTCGTATTCATCAACACGCCGATGAAGGTCATAAATTCAGAATGGAAGAAGATTGGTCTTGAGCCGACGGATATTTCCTTCCGTGACGAGGTTGGAGTGTCTGTTCCGCTTGACGATATTCTGGCGGCGGGTCGTGCTGTCGCCGACATGTTGGCAGATCCCGGTAAGTTCGCCGAAAAGATTGAGTCGCTTCTGCAGACACAATTCTACAATCCGGGACATGCGGGAGAAGTTGTTGGAAAGTATATTCTTGAAACACTCATTAACAAGAAAAAAGGAATAATGAAATGATGTTTGCATACGTTGATCCGTCTGTCATGTCGTACACCGTCCAGGCGATTGCGGGAGTCGCTATTGCGCTTGGCGTTGTATTCGGTGTCGTCTGGCGGAAGGTCAAGAAGGGGGCGAACAAAGCTCTCGGTCGAGATGAGAATTCAGGTAAGGAAGTTGAGGAAGATATCGTTGCCAAAGAGGATTAAGAGATGGACAGGTTGAAGGCAAGATTTTCACAATTGCATTTTGTTCAGGCGGTGCTTTGCGCATTGGCCTTTTCGTTCTTCTTTACACTCGCATTGCCGTTGCAAAGTTATATTAGCAATAGGTTGATGTTTGAATATGACCTTGGAGATTTGCTCTCGGAAGTTATTTTGATATTTTTTGTTAGTTTTATTGTGCTAACAATGTTATTGCTTGTGGCGGAGTACATTTTTGGAAGGTTCCCGATTTTGCTAATGTTAATTGCAGGAATTTGTGGATATCTTGAGGTTGGAATCTTATCTATATGGCTGCCGCAATTAAATGGAGAACTGTGGCTGTTTGCGAGACCGTCAATTCGCCTTTATTTAGATGTGATTGTTTTTATATTGCTTTTGGTTTTGGGGATATGGTATCGGAAAAGATTGTATGGATGGATGACATGGGGAGCCATAGGTTTCATTATTATGAGTATAGCGTTCATTATGGATACGAGTAGCGCAAGGTGTCAGAAAGTGATAAGGACAGCATTTGATGACGGATTTTGTCCTGCGTATGACATGGTGCGAAGTGTAGTATTCTCAACAAACCGCAATGTTATAGTGATAAGCATTGATTCTGCCCCAGCAGATCTTACAGCGGAAATCATAGAGGAAGATAAAAACCTTAAAAGTCAGTTCCCTGGTTTTATAGAGTTTAAAAACAACATAGGTATGCATGATTGTACAACGCGAGGGACGCCAGCATTTGTAACTGGTAATTATCTTGAAAAAGAGACTTCGCTTCAAGAGAACGAAGCCTCATTCTGGGGCGATAACTCAGTTGTAAAGAGTTATCTTGATGCCGGGTACAATATGTTTGTTCGAATGGGTGCGGGGAAGAGCTACACAAACAGGAGAACTTTTGTATATTCTACCCCTAGCCACGATGAATCTAAATGGCATCTGCTTCGGTATACAAAAGACACCCCATACATAACCCTTCTGGATGTACTTTGTTTTAGAATTGTTCCTTATCGTCGTAAGTTATGTGTTATAAACAAGGCAATTTGGCGAGGTGAAGCGATTAAGGGTAATGGTTTAAATATGGTTTATCGGGAGTGGCAGGTATATCCGATTTTGAAGAGTGCAGAAATTCTTAAAGAGCCAAAGGGAAAATGTTTTTGTTTGTTGCACACGGAGGGGGTTCATGTGCCAATCATAAAAGGTCGTCATGGTGAGGATTTTGTAGGGGATTCAAATTCTCGTGAGGCAATCAAAGCGGCATTACATTACATTCTTGATCAGTTTGCGGACCTGATGCGCACTTTTAGAGAAAGAGGAATATATGATAATTCAATGATTGTATTTTCAACGGATCATGGTATTGTAAGAACGCCCAAATCTGCACTGCTGTGGGTTAAGCCATTTAATGACCGGGGCGAATTTTATTCCAGTGGCATTCCTACGAGTCACAGCAAGATATCTAATCTTTTGAAGAAATCTGTATCGGGTGATTTGTCGCGGGAGCAGATTATAGATGCCCTATCGCAAAAGGAAAGGAAACTTCGTATCAAGCAGCCATCGCCGGAGAAATGGTGGTATTTTGGACGAGTGATTGATACATACGATATTATATATGACGAGTTTGGAAATGAAACCAAGAGGGAGAATCTTGGTGAGTTTAAGATAAACTAAATAGTTTGCTTTGCAGACAGAAGTGCTTGCTTGTAGACATTTATTGATGCAATATATGTAGGGTAGAAATGTCACCCAGCCGTCGAATATTCTTGAACATTGTTGCTACGTACGGGCGGAGTTTGTATGCGCTTGTGTGTGGGCTGTTCATTGGTCGGTGGGTGTTGGTAGCGTTAGGCGACGTAGCAGGTTGAAACTCATGATGGTCATCAACTCATAAGGTGAGGAAAATTTATAATGCTTGGGAGAATTCGATCAAAATTGGTTAGCGCATTTCGCAGGTTTTCATTAATGTTTAAAGTGCGCGTTCCTGTTTATGTGCCCGTATTGAAGAATGATCTTCTATCTGGCCGAAAAGCACTTATCACAGGAGGTACAGGGGGAATTGGCTATGCAATAGCAAAGGCCTTTCTTGAATGTGGCGCGATAGTTTGCATAACAGGACGAAGTGAGGAGCGGGTTAATTGTGCGATAAGGCTTTTGCAAGAGGATTTTACTATAGTTGGTGATGTGAAACGAAGGATCTATGGTATAGCGATGGACAATCTTGATGTCATGGCATTCCCTGAAAAAGTTAAGACAGTTTGTGAGATGATGCAAGGGTTAGATATTTTAGTCAATAATGCAGGTGTGGTAGGAAGCGATGGCTCGGAGTCTAGTTATGACTTGGTTTTAGCAACCAATACGAAAGCGCCATATTTTTTATCAAATATAATAGCTAAGGACTGGATTTCAAAAGGAATTAAGGGGAATATATTAAATGTTTGTTCGTCATCTAGCCTTAGGCCAGGGCAGAATCCATACATTATATCCAAATGGGGACTTCGTTCTATAACACTTGGCTTGGCTAGGTCATTTGCAGCAAAAGGTATTGTTGTCAACGGGATTGCACCGGGACCGACAGATACTGAATCCATGAGAAAACTTTCTGGCATAGGCATAGATTGGACCAAGAATCCGACAGGGCGCTTAGTGACAAAGCAAGAAATTGCAAATTTGGCGGTTGTTCTTGTCAGCGACTTGAGCCGAATGGTTATAGGTGATATTCTATATGTATCTGGAGGTGCAGGAGTTGTCACCTTTGATGATGTTTAAGGAGATCCCCATCATGCCCCACTATTCAGATGAAAAGAATGTACAGATTACGCTTTCACTTCTAAAAGCACATGGAATAAAGCGTATTATCGCAAATCCAGGATCGTCTAATTTTTCATTTGTAGGTAGCGTTCAGTCAGACCCCTACTTTTCGGTCTATTCTGGAGTGGATGAACGACACTCGGCGTATATGGCATGTGGAATGGCTGCGGAAAGCGGTGAGCCTGTTGTCCTTAACTGTACTGGTGCAACTTCAAGCCGTGATTATATGCCGGCGCTGACAGAGGCTTATTATCGAAAATTGCCGATTCTTGTCATCACGTCTTCACAAGTGAATTCCCATTTGGGACAACTTTGGGCACAAATGACTGATCGCCTGCACCCCCCTTCGGATGTCGTCAAGTTGACTGTTGACTGCCCTGTGGTCAGAACTATTCAAGATGAACAAGATTGTGCACGCTTTATCAATCAGGCGATTTTGGAATTAAAACATCGTGGTGGTGGCCCTGCGCACATCAACCTTCAGATAAGCCACTGCACGAGTTTTTCAACGACCGATTTGCCCAAAGTTCGGAAGATAGATCGTGTGACGGTCTGTCAGGCTGACTGGCCTAATTTACCAAGGAACGCAAAGATACTGATATGGATTGGCACCCACAAGTGTTTTTCGCATGATGAAACCGCCGCAATGGCTGATTTTGTTACTAATCACAATGCTGTGGTTCTGTGTGATCATACGAGTTCGTATACGGGAAAGGGAGCGGTTACGTCGGCGATTGTTTGTTCGCAAGGAGTTCGCAATGTTCCTAAGTTCCATAAATTGACGCCTGATTTGATTATACATATTGGAGAAGTATCAGGAGACGCTCCAACCAATGGATATCTTGCAAGGCTTGCTCCCGTTTGGAGAATTAGTGAAGATGGGGAGATACGAGATCGTTTAGGTAAACTTGAATTTGTTTTTGAGATGCCAGAGAAGTTCTTTTTTGAAAAATATAAAGAGCAAGAACCTTGTGAAGGTTCATATTTCCAATCTTGGCGGGATGCGGTTGAATCATTAAGGAATTCAGTTCCAGAATTACCTTTCTCAAATCCATGGATGGCGCAGCGCTTGTGCGGTTCTCTGCCAAGAAACAGCACAATTCATTTCTCAATTCTTAATAGCTTGAGAAGTTGGAATTACTTTGATAAAGATTTTTCTATTTCATCAATGTGCAATGTCGGTGGATTTGGAATTGACGGATGTACTTCCGCATTGGTTGGCGCATCACTCATTAATTCGAGGCGAATATACTTTTTAGTTACTGGCGATTTAGCATTTTTCTATGATTTGAATGCTCTTGGGAATCATCATATAGGAAAGAATGTCAGAATCTTGCTGATAAACAATGGTGCAGGAGGAGAGTTTCATATGTATAATAATGCTACTTCTCAGTTTGGTGAACATACAAGTGACTATATCTCGGCCGGTGGGCACTTCGGTAATAAGTCGCGGACTTTTGTAAAACACATAGCAGAAGATCTTGGGTTTAAGTATATGACTGCATCCACAAAGAAAGAGTTCGATGAGTCCATGGAAGAGTTTCTTTCTTTAGATCTGGATAAATCGATAATATTAGAATGTTTTACAAAATTGGAAGACGAGTCTAAGGCATTGTTGGTTCTGAATACGTTAGATGAGGATGCCCAGCGCAAGGCGAAATTGTCACGGTATGTACCTACTCCTATCAAGAGTGTTGTTAAAAAGATATTGGGATGACGGATAAAACAAGGATAATTCTAAATGCCGTTGCGACATATGGCCGCTCTGTTATTGCGGTCATATTGGGCCTATTTAGTGTTCGGTGGATATTTATGGGAATAGGTCAGGTTGATTGGGGGTTATATGGAGTTGTTGGAAGTTTGATTGTATTTATCACGTTTCTCAATACAACAATGGCAGGAGCCGTTTCTAGATTCTATGCCTATTCTATTGGTTATGGAAAAACTGTCGCAAAGGAAATTGGGGATGCGGACATTTGCAGGTGGTTTAACACGGCTGTGACGATTCATTCAGCCCTTCCTATAATGCTTGTGTTGGTTGGATATCCTATCGGTGTTTATGCTATTAATAATTGGTTGGTAATCCCTGCCGAACGAACAATTGCGTGTCTTTGGGTTTTTAGGCTATCATTAATCTCGGCATTTGTAAGCATGATTTCTGTTCCATATATTGCAATGTTTCAGGCACACCAATTGATTTGGGAAGTGTCCATAATAGGAATCGTTCAAAGCTTCGTTTCGTTTGCATTTGCATATTCAATCTCTTTCGTTCCCAATGATAAGTTGATTTACTACGCTGGCTACATGTCGACAGTGACTATCTTCTTTTCGGTTGCTCAGATTGTATGGGCATATGTGCGGTTTGATATGTGCCGAATAAGAAAAACATATTTATTTGATAAGAGTCGGCTAAGATCTTTTTTTACCTTTGCAGGGGCAAAGGTGTTTGGTGCGATATGCGTCATAGCTCGAACACAAGGTGGGGCACTATTGTTGAATATATTCTTTGGACCTCAGATAAATGCGGCATATTCACTTTCAACGCAAGTCTCGGGGCATACGGCGGCACTATCTCAAGCATTGGTGGGCGCGTTGCAACCTGCAGTTGCTACGCGTGAGGGGGCTCAAAATCGAACAGGCATGATGCGACTTGCCGAATCCGCCTGTAGGATTTGTGTCGTTCTGGTCTTAGTTTTTGCGGTGCCGCTGATGGTTGAGATTGATTGGGTTTTGAAGACTTGGTTGAATGATCCCCCCCAGTACGCTGCGGTTTTCTGTTCAAGCATGTTGATCATGCTTTTGTTTGACAAGTTGTCTGTTGGCTATATGCTTGCGGCGAATGCGTATGGAAAGAGAATAGTAGTTTATGAAATAACAAACGGTATCATTTTGGTAAGCGCAATCCCAATCTCATATTTCCTATTCAAGTATGGATTGCCGCCATATTGGTTGCCGTTAATCTTATGTGCGACCATGTTGCTATATGCTGTAGCAAGGGTTAACTTTTGTAGATGGCAGCTGAATGTGTCAGTTCGAAAGTGGTTGGAGTCAGTTGTTATTCCTGTTTGCATTCTGTCTTTCCTTGCAATTGTTCTTGGAATTTTTGTTTCAAGACAGGTGTCCCCGTCGTTTCTGCGAGTTTGCCTTGTTAGTCTTCTGACCGGTTTATTGATAATTGTGGGTGGAGTGTGGGGCGTTTTTAAGAGCGATGAGCGTGCGGCATTATTCGGTATTTTGAGGAGGCTTCCTTGCAGATTTTACCGAAATGGAGCAGCAAGGAATGGGCATGTCGAATGAATAATTCATATCTGTATGAAAAAGATTGCAATATTAACAACTCATCGTGCCAATAACTTCGGGGCGATGTTGCAGGCATATTCTCTTGTTATGGCTTGCCGTGAATTAGGAGCCGATGCTGAAATTCTTGATTGGCGTTGTCCTTTTTTCGAGTGGTTGTATCATCGCGCGTGGCGGATTTATAGGAATCCTATCCCCGCAGTTAAGCATCTTCTTTGGTATATGGGAGCAGAACGTGAGTCAAGGAAACTTTTTAACTGTTTTCGCACGCGTTTCCCAATTAGTAGACCGATTTTTAGACATGAAGAACTCCTCGGAGTAAATGGTGAATATGACGTGTTTATTGCAGGTAGTGATCAGATTTGGAATCCGCTGAACTCTGCAATCAACCCTAAAGATTGTGATCGTACATATCTTCTAGATTTTGTGAAATCGCGGAAAAAGTATGCATATGCAGCGAGCATTGGGAAAAGAGAACTTTCACCGCCGGAATTGGAGGCAGAGTTTGTAGAGCTATGGAAATCCTTTGATCGGATAACAATGCGTGAGATTGCAGGTTCTGATTATATAGGAAGGTGCCTTAATAGAAAAATTGAGACTGTTGTTGACCCAGTTCTTTTACATAATTATGAATATTGGCGAAAAGTTGCTGTGCGAAAAGACACCAATGGAGAATATGTTCTGATGTATAATATCAGGCGGTCTTCGTTGCTTCAGATGCTTGCGCATAGAGTTGCTAAAGAACGAGGCTTGCGAGTGATTGATTTACTTGTTCCCGGACAAGGGGAGGACAGTGGGGGTGGAAAGAGCAAGTTTGCTGCGGGGCCAAGTGAATTTCTATATTTAATAGATGGTGCGGAATGTGTATTTACCGGATCGTTCCATGCTTCAGCATTTTCTCTGATATTCGGTAAAAAACTATATGTTCAATTTCCATTGAGTCACGACAACACGAACTCCCGTATGGAGACCTTGTTCTCGTGGGCGATGTTGACTGGCAAAAATGTCGTAGAGGATGATCGCAGCCGTGTAATATTCTATGACTGTGCTGAAAAGAATAATAAAGTGCTCGACAATGAAATTTCCAGGTCGCGGAGAGTGTTGTCTGAAATGGTTTGTTGATATGTCCGATGTAAGGGGCACAGATCATGATGTGAGAGCCAGTCAATTGGGTTTGCAAATACGATTCTAAATAGGCAAGAGGTCTAAGATGAAAAAAAAGATTGCAGTGATTTTTGGTACACGTCCAGAAGCAATTAAGCTTTGCCCGGTTGTGTTGGCATTAAAGGCCGCCCCGACCTTTGATTGCAAGGTCTGCGTGACAGGCCAGCATCGGGAGATGCTGCAGCAAGTACTGGATGTTTTTGGAGTCGCGCCAGATAAGGATTTGGCGCTAATGCGCCCAAATCAGACGCTCGGAGGATTGACGAGCCGCGCAATTGCCGCGATAGATGAGTATCTTGCCGAAGAGAAGCCGGACATCGTGATGGTGCAGGGAGATACAACGACTGTCCTTGCCGGTGCGTTGGCGGCGTTCTATCACCACGTTCCCGTTGCGCATGTCGAAGCAGGACTTCGCACTTGGAATATGGAAAGCCCATGGCCGGAGGAGGCAAACCGCGTGCTGACGACACGCCTGGCCAAATGGCACTTCTGCCCTACGGAAAACAACAAGGCGAATTTGCTGAAAGAGGGTGTGCCCGAGAAAGATATTTATGTGACGGGCAACACGGTAATAGACGCACTTTTGATGGCGAAAGAGAAAGTGAATGTTACCCCGCCTGCAATTGGTGACTTGCCAAATGACTTGATGGCATCTGGCGAGCGCATGGTGCTTGTCACTGGTCATAGACGCGAGAACTTTGGCGAGGGGTTCGAGAACATCTGCACGGCAATCAGGAATCTTGCCGAACGGTTCCCTGAGACACACTTTGTCTATCCAGTTCACCTTAACCCGAATGTGCGTGAACCAGTTGAACGTATCCTTGGTGCGTGTCGCGGCAAAAATGTCCATCTGATCGCTCCGCAAAGTTATCTTCCATTTGTTGCGTTGATGAATAGATCCTATCTTATTCTTACCGATTCGGGTGGAGTTCAGGAAGAAGCCCCCTCCCTTGGCAAACCGGTGCTTGTTATGCGTGACACGACAGAGCGACCGGAAGCAGTGACGGCAGGAACCGTAAAGATAATTGGAACCATGCGGGAGACAATTGAGAAAGAGACTGCAAAGTTGCTTGGTAATGTGAAGGAATACAAAAAAATGGCTGCTGCTGTCAATCCCTATGGTGACGGTCGTGCGGTCGGCTGTATAGTTCGGACTCTGGAGGCGACACGATGAAGGTTTTGTTTCTCATAACAGAGAATTTCCGCGATAGTCAGACGGGAGCAGGAACGCAGGTCCGTGAGACGGTCAATGCATTGAAAGTTATTGGTGTTGACGTTGCGCGTATTTATGTATCCTTTAGGCCGACTCGATTTATTGCCGAGGATGGAAGTGAATTGAGCCATGCTCATGTTGCTATGATTAGCAAGGAGTACGATGTTGTTCACTTGATACATTGTTCACGATGGCTCGCCGAAGTCTGGCGCGCATTTCCGAAGATGCCGACCGTGGGATCAACAATATACTGGGGAGGATGGGAGCGTGTCCAACTGGCTTTCAAGACGCATCCTTTTAGTTGGGAAGGTGCAAAAGCGGCATTAAATTATATCCGGGCGATGATGTCATGCTATTTGGATCTACGCGGTGTTGATGTCTTATTACCTAACTCCCATGCGGAGGCTTCGAATTTGCGGAAATATGCAAGATTATCAAAGGGAGCGGTAGTGTTCCCCGTCAACAATGGATTCTTGCCGCCGTCATTCTCTTTGTCTGGGCTTGCACGATATGATTTGCTCCCTAATGGTGAATATATCGTGGTTCCTGGGATTTTTGTTAGTCGCAAAAACCAGTTGGGACTAATAAAGGCACTTAGGAATTCTCCGTATGAAATTGTTTTTGTGGGTGGTTATAACAAAGAAGATTGGTATTTTCATGAATGTAAGAAATACGCAACTGATAAAATGCGGTTTGTTGGGTATGTGCAGCATGATTCGCAGGAATACTGGTCAATATTATATCATGCAAGGTGTGCTGTTCTGGCCTCTGACTGCGAGACGCCTGGTATTGCGATGATTGAGGCAGCGTATGCTGGAGCTAGGCCGATTATAACAAAGTTTGGTGGAACGGTAGAGTACTACGGATTTGATGCTGAATATTTTGACCCACGGAGTAAGAAAGAGATATACGAAGCGGTCGAACGTGGGTGGAAGCGAGGCCGACTACAGGCGGAACAGGCGGTATCATATTCAAGGTTTACATGGCAGTATTGTGCATCTCTAACTAGACAGGCATACGAGACGGCTTTGGGAATCACAAAAAGGCGGAGCAATGAAATATAATTTCCCGGCGATATTTCCTGCTGTAATGGATAGGATATTATGCAAGGTCGTGTGCTGGTGGTTTAGATTGCGTTCGCCGATTCTTTGCTGGCTGTGGGGAGTTGAAGTCGGGAGGAGCGTATCATTCCTTGGAAAGACAATTATTAGAACGCATGGAGGCGGAATTAAGATCGGGAATTATGTTGTCTTTAATTCTGTCCCGCGAGCCAATCTGGTGGGCATGACTAACCCGACAATACTTGAAAATAGAGGAGGCGGAAAGATAAGGATAGGTAATAATTGTGGCTTTTCTTCGGTGATTATTCATTCTCGAAGTTCTGTAACAATTGGCAACAATGTGCTTTGCGGTGGAAATGTTCGAATTTACGACCATGACTTCCATTCGCTTGAGGCGGATTATAGAAGGGGCGAAGAAGACGGGAAGCATATTCGCACAAAGGGGGTCTCAATAGATGACGATGTTTTTATCGGAACAAATGTGACAATATTAAAGGGTTCTCATGTTGGAGCGCGCTCAATTATAGCTGCAGGCAGCGTTGTTTTTGGTATTGATATCCCACCAGACTCGATGGTGAAGGGGAATCCTGCTCAAATTATCACAAGGAAGTCAAATAATGATTAACCAGTCGAGGCGTCATAGTGCGTTGTGGCTTTTCCTGATAGGGCTTGGTTCTATGACGCAAATTCATGTCGTAGGAAGCATAGGAATTTCAGAACTTGCAATATTTCTCATTGCACCATTTGTCTTCATTAAGGATTATAGGATATTGAAGAGCGATGGCTTTATGCCTTTTCTTGGCTTATCGCTTCTTACATGCATGGGGTGTATCGTGTCAAGTTGTGCAAATAAAACGCCACTAATATTTGCACTAAAAGGTTTTGCGCACCCTTATGCGATATTTGCAGTGACAGTTTTGATTCATCGGCTTCTAAGAAATGATTTCTATGCGTTTAAATGGTGTTTGCTTGGCTCTTTTCTCACTAATATTGTAAGCGTGTTTGTGTTTCGCCCAGATACGTATACAGTTTCTGCGGGAGGAAGGCTTGAAGGAAATGAAGCAACTGCACATATGATGACAAATCCTCTTTTCTGGACTGGACGAATTAAACAAGCGTTGCTACTTCCTTTTCAGATGTTTTATCTCAAAGTTCCTATTCTGTGCACGATGTTTTGCATTTTTGTGACTGTTGGTGTAGCACTTATGTTTTCTCATGGTAGTGGACGCGCACAAGCAATTGTATCGTTTTTAACATTCCTTTTTATTCTTATCGGAGGGAAGGCTAGAAGGCAAATGAAGCAAATCGGAAAGAATTTCATCTTTGTAATTCTCGTTATGGCTGTTGCACTGGTAGCATTTAAGTCTGTTTACGCTTATGCGGCAAAAAATGGGATCCTCGGTGTTGAAGCACAGCAAAAATATTACAGGCAAACCCGAGAAGGAACTTCTATCCTGAGAATACTTATGGCGGGGCGCATGGAGTTTTTTTGCGGAGTGGGCGCTTGTCTTCATCATCCATTATTAGGGTTTGGCCCAAAGGGCGAAGATAGAGAAGGGTATGTCGAGACGTATTTGAATGAATACGGTTCTTCCGAAGATTATTCTAATTTTGTGCAAGATATTGCGAATAGACGTAAAAGGGGTGAAAGTGTATATATTGCCATACCTGCGCATTCGCATATTGCTATGTTTTGGATATATTATGGAATCATTGGGCTCATACTATGGCTATATGTTTACTATCTTATGTTTAAGGCAATTAATGGCTGGATTTCCGCAGTTCCACAGTGGTATGGTTTTATGGCATTTGGGATTTCTAGCGCATTTTGGGATATTCTTTTTAATCCATTCTCAAATAGGATTGGCATGCCACTTTTGGTTTCATGTATTTTGTTTTCAAAGATGGTAGTTGAGAAAAAGATGTTTTTGCCAGTAGATATGGAGATGGAGGCGCAAAAATATGGACGATAAACCGCTTCTTAGTATTGTTATTGCAAACTACAATTATGGGCGATTCCTTGAGGCGGCTATACGGTCGGTCCTTGATCAACAATGTCCAGAGGTGGAGTTGATTGTCGTTGATGGAGGGTCGAAGGACGATTCTGTCAACATAATCAAGCAGTATGCTGATCGATTGGCGTGGTGGGTGAGTGAGCCGGATAGCGGCCAATCAAATGCTTTCAACAAGGGATTTGCGCATGCGAAAGGCAAGTATCTGACATGGGTGAATGCCGATGATATAATGGTGCCAGGTTGTTTGAAGAAAGTAGTGGCATCATTGGCGCGTTATTCCCAAACGGAATGGTTCACTGGAAACTTCTTAAGGTTTGATTCGCACGGGCACATTTTGGAAATTGGTTGGGGGCCGCATTTGTATCCCAATTTCTTGCAGCGGAAGAACTCTCCGATTGTAGCGTTTGGGCCATCGACAATCTTCGCCAAGGCGCTTTGGGAGAGAGTAGGACGAATTGATGAATCGCTTCATTATATTATGGATACAGAGATGTGGATGCGCTTTATCGTAAAAGGCGTCAAGCAAAGACGTATCAATTGTTTCTGCTGGGCTTTTCGGATGCATGAAGATTCAAAGACTGCGGAGTTTGGTGAACATACTCTTTCGAACACAGTAGCAGAGAAGATGAAGAACGAATTCGAGAGAGCGGTAGAGAAGAATGGATACAACATGTCGAAGATAATGCATTTGATGCTTAATCTTTGGCGGATATTTGATGGTTCCTTGATTAGGCGATTCTTGTTGCGTTACAGATTTAGACATCTTCATGCTATGATAGGGGAGGCGGTATGATTTGTTTTTGTTGGGTACAACTCCCGCAGTATGCGGCGCGGTGTATAGGGGCGTTCGTTAAAAGCACAACTGAAAAGGTAGTGGTCGTTGCGACACGTCCAAAGGTGCCGATTGAGGGAATGGATAATGTTGTGGGGTGCGATATAAAGTGGATCAATAGTGAATTGGAGGGACCAAGTCTTAAAGACCTTCTTGGCGAAGCACCGCGGGTTCTGTTCGTTTCTGGCTGGGCCATTCCAATTTTCAATCGCTATCGTGATGAGGTGCGCGCTACCGGAGGTAGGGTGTTTGCGATGTCCGATGGAAATGCAGCGTCGTGGTGGGTGACGGCAATGAGGGCGGTCAGGTTCCGGCTGAAGTATCGGGCCAAATACGATGGGTATTTTGTTCCTGGAGAGTCTGGGTCTCGATTGTTTCGGGTGTTCGGCGTGAAACCACAGAAAATCGCCACAGGGCTCTATTCGGCCGATGCAAGTCTGTTTCATGATGGATTGCCGTTGCAACAACGTGAGAAACGTATGATATTTGTTGGTCGTTTTGAGGCAGTGAAGAATGTTATTGCGCTTTGCAAAGCATTTCGAGATGCGGGGGGGGAGAGCAATGGATGGCGGCTTGACCTTTATGGGTGCGGTTCACTCCGAGACTACTTGAGAGATGGTGAAGGTGTGTCCATACATGATTTTCTTCAACCCGCACAACTCGCGGATGCGTATCGTGGCGCGAGAGTATTTGTCCTGCCGAGCGTCCGCGAACCATGGGGGCTTGTGGTGCATGAAGCAGCATTAAGTGGATGTGTTTTACTTTTAAGTAATTGCATTGGCGCGGCGGAAGACCTGATGGGCACGCATAATGGCTTTCGGTTCAATCCTAAGAAAATGCAAGAGATTGCAGAAGCTATGCGACGGACATTTAGAATGACCGATGGTGAGCTTGAAATCGCGCATCGCGAATCGCTGGAAAGGGCGGCAGGGATCAGTTTGGATAGGTTTGTTGATGGGGTGAAGGAACTTATGTCTCTATAAAGGCTGCCTATGAAAGTCTTACAAGTTGTTCCAGGGATTGCCCATGAATCAAGCGGCGTGTCGCTCTATATGACAGCGCTTTGCAAGGGGCTGTATGCCGCTGGGTGCGACGTGACGCTATATTCGACGGGGCTTCCGAAGGATATAACTTTCCCCTGTAGGGCGGTTGAATGTGCCGTCAAATCTTTCCCAACGCCGAAGTTGGGTCGTTCTCCTGATATGTTCAGACGGTTGAAAGTGGCATGTAAGGATGCTGATATTGTCCACAATAACTCTCTATGGATGATGCCGAATGTCTATCCTTATTGGGCGGCGAGGGGGCAACGGATAAAGGTCGTGACCAGTCCGCATGGGACAATGAACAAATGGGCATTGAAGCGCGGGTGGTTGAGGAAGACTATCTTTGGATGCATTCAATATCCTGCATTAAAACGCACTGATATGTTTCATGCGACATGCGAGAAGGAACACGATGAGATACGTGCGCTGGGGTATAGTCAGCCGATAGCCATAATACCGATTGGTGTGGATATTCCACCTGAAGTAAGAACCGATGTGCAATCTGGGGGAGGACTGCGGAAATTGGTTTTCTTTGGTCGCATTCATAAGGTAAAGGCCGTTGACAATCTCGTCAGAGCTTGGGGGCGCGTGGCGAATCGGTTTGACGGATGGGAACTTGTCATTGCTGGGCCTGATTGCGGTTTTAGACCAGAGCTGGAGACCATTATTTCAGAGGGTGGAATTCCGCGAGTAAGGTTTGCTGGGGAGATCAACGGGAACGCGAAGTATGAGTTCTTGTCAAATGCAGATTTGTGTGTGTTGCCTTCCCACACCGAGAATTTCGGTGCGACAGTTGCCGAGGCGTTGGCTTGCGGGACTCCTGCCATTGCCAGTCATGGAACCCCGTGGAAAGGGTTGATGGAAAATGGTTGCGGCTGGTGGATCCCAATCGGGGTGGAACCATTGGTCACGCAGTTGAACGAATCGCTTGCAATGGACGATGTCAAACTTCGGTCGATGGGCGCGAAAGGCCGCGAGTGGATGAAGCGTGATTTTGATTGGAATGCGATAGGCCGAGAAATGAAAGTTGCATACGAATGGTTGTTGGGTATGGCCGAGAGGCCAGAATGGGTTAGGGTGGATTGATATTTTCAAATGGTTTGAGTTAAAGATTATGGTAAAGAAGGGGAACTAAATGGACGCAAAGATTCAGGACATTAAATTAATCCCACATGGTGACAGCAGAGGCCAATTGATTGCACTTGAGGCATTATCGGAGGAAATTCCTTTCGAGGTGAAACGTGTATATTACATCTATGATACTACCCCTGGTACAGTGCGCGGAAAGCATGCACACAAAGCGCTTAAACAGGTTTTGATATGTGTATCGGGGGCTTGCACAATCGAGTGCGAACTGCCGAATGGCAGCAAGACCCAACACCGCCTTGATTGGCCCGATCATGCCTTGTTAATTGAAGGGTTAGTCTGGCGAGAGATGAAAGACTTCTCAAAAGATGCCGTCTTATTGGTGTTTGCAAGTGAGCATTATGATGAGAAGGATTACATTCGTGATTACGAGACATTCAAGACGGAATCACAAAAGGAGGTTCGTAATGTCTGATTTGATACACCTATCGGCAGAGGTCCAATCTAAGGCGATCGGGGTAGATACGCGCATTTGGCAATTTGCAATTGTATTGAAAGGTGCTAAGATTGGTAAAGGCTGCAATATATGTGCCCATACATTTATTGAGAACGATGTAGTTATTGGAGATAATGTTACTGTAAAATGTGGAGTGCAATTGTGGGATGGCCTTAGAATCGGGAATAATGTCTTCATTGGTCCCAATACTACATTCTGCAATGATAAGTATCCAAAGAGCGGAAACAAAAATTTTGATTGTCTTAAAACAATTGTTGAGGATGATGTTTCTATCGGTGCCAATGCAACAATTCTTCCTGGTCTTCGTCTTGGTAAGGGCTGTGTCATAGGTGCTGGTGCAGTTGTGACCGAAGACGTGAAACCAGAAACAACGGTTGTTGGAAATCCTGCAAAGGAGATTTCAAAGTGATTAAGTTTCTTGATTTAAAGAAGGTCAATGAGCGTTTCCGTACCGAATTGGATGCGGCGGTTAAACGCGTACTTGACGCTGGCTGGTATTTGCTCGGAAGAGAGGTTGAAAGGTTTGAAGAAGACTTTGCCGCGTACTGCGGCGTAAAGCATTGTATCGGTGTAGCGAATGGGCTTGATGCGCTCAACCTGATAATCAAAGCGTATGGTTTTGGACCAGGAGACGAGATTATTGTCCCGGCGAACACATATATTGCTAGCATACTTGCCATCAGTGAAAATGGATGCACGCCTGTTCTTGTTGAACCTAATTGGACAACACGTCTCATGGACGAAGATCTAATCGAGCAGGCGATTACGCCGCGGACGAAGGCAATCATGGTCGTTCACCTGTATGGGCGTGCCATGAACATGAAGAAGGTTTGGGCGTTGGCAAAAAAGTACAATCTTAAGGTGATAGAGGATTCGGCGCAGGCGCATGGCGCGAAGTTTGAAGGGCGCCGGTGTGGTAATCTGGGCGACGCGAGTGGGTTCTCCTTCTATCCGGGTAAGAATCTTGGTTGCCTTGGAGATGGCGGGGCGGTGACAACAAACGACGATGATCTCGCCACAAAGATACGTGCCATTCGCAATTATGGCAGCGATTACAAGTATCATCACATCTACAAGGGTACAAACTCGCGTCTTGATGAAGTTCAGGCGGCGTGGTTGGGGGTGAAGCTTCCGCATCTGGATGAAGACAATGCGATTCGCGCTAGAATCGCTGCGCGATATTGCGCGGAGATAAAGAATCCGTTGATTGAGTTGCCGGATGACCCTAACAGCACAATGGAGATTGGGAACTCGTCCCATGTCTGGCATGTGTTTGCGGTCACTTGCAAAGAGCGGGAGCGGTTAAACAAATGGCTAACGGATCATGGCATTCAGACCAACATCCACTATCCAACGCCGCCCCATAAGCAAGGTGCGTATGCAGAGTTGTCGAACCTCAGCTACCCCGTCTCGGAGCGGATGCATCGGGAAATATTGAGCTTGCCGTTGAGTCCGGTCTTGACAGATAGTGAGATAGACGAGGTTATTCAATGCATGAACTCTTTTGAGGGATGATTTATGGATAAATTACCTATAACTGTTTTGATCCCAACGCTAAATGCGGCTGGGCATCTGGATGAGTTGCTTGACTCAATTGTGCCGTATGTCCAAGATATATATATTGTTGATAGTCTTTCGATTGATCGAACAGTGGGGATTGCACTTGAAAGAGGCATAAAGATTGTTCAAAGGAAGTATATTACGTCTAGCGATCAGTTCGGATGGATGTTTAAAGCCATCCCAGTGTCAACTCAATGGATATTCTTTATGGCTCAAGACGAGCGATTCTCTTTGTCGCTTGTGGAGGCATTGTCTGCTCTTTTCCGGAATGGCATCGCAGATGATGTGGACGGTTTTACAGTTGACTGGCGCCTCTGGTTTATGGGGGCGCCTTTGCATGCGGTTGTTCCAAATCTGCGCTTGATGCGCGTTGGACAATGTGGCGTTACTAATGTTGCATGTAACGAGCACTTTGTGGTAAGTGGGAAGGTTAGACATGTTGCAGGGATCTTGGAACATAAGGATACTCTTAATCTTCATGAATGGTATGAAAAGCAAAACTTGTGGACGACCCGTGAAGCAATACAGCGGATTAGACCGCCAAGTGATGATGAATTGCCGAGATTTTTTGGGACTCGGCGGCAACGTAAAGCATTTGTCAAGCAGTTTCTAATCCACATGCCCATTGGCGAGACTATTCTGTTTTGGTATTATTATCTCAAATTTGGTGCATGGCGTGATGGCCGGACTGGTTGGGTTTGGGCTTCTCTTAGGGTTTGGGTGCATCATGCGACTACGTTAAAAGAAAAGGAGATGCGTAAATTTGGCATCCCGAAGAAGATGCCAGAAGGGCGACATGGCGAGTTTGATCCCCGCATTCTCGCGAGCGACTTGCAACGCCAGTTGCTTCCAGAGACGATGGGGGAGTAGTGGGCGGGAAGAGATGCGATGTGTAGCGTTTCGTGTAACGGGAATGAATGGGCGGCGAATGGATGAACCACGATTTTAGCGGAGCAGGGTAAAGCGACCCTTTATGTGACGGCGAAGGATGGTGTGGTCGCAAGCGATCTTGCAGAGTTGTTTGAGCTTACGAATGTTGATATCGATTTTGATTTCAAGATCATTGATAAACCGATAAGAACGGCTATGGGGAAGCTGAAGTTGAGGGTTTAGGGATGAGAATAGTTGGGATAGATTTATTGAGAGGGGTGGCGGCGTTCGGGATTGTGGGATGTCATTTGTCGCTTGCGCCCCGGACGGAGTGCGGCAATTTGGTTACGGCGCTGTGTGATTTTAATGTTGCGGTGTTTGCGGCGGTGGCGGGATTCCTTATGTGTCGTAGTGATAAAACAGATCAGATCGGATTTGCTGCATATATAGCGAAGAGGGCGAAGCGGCTGCTGCCGACATACTTCTTCTGGAGTCTTGTCTTTGTGTTTGCGACGGTTTCGTTTGATCTTCTTTTCGATGGCGGACAGCTGAATCCCAAATATGGCACTGTGCCGTTCTGGGTGCGTGTTGTTTTCGGCGGCGATGCGTCGACGCACCTGTGGTTTCTGGTGTGCTTGTTCTACGCCCAGGTGGTTTTGTGGCGGGGCTTCAAGGGTTGTTGCGGCATGTGGTGTGGCGTAATGTGGATTGCGTTAGGTGGGGTGGCTATTGGCGGAAGCGTGATGATAGGTGGCTGGTTTGGACGGTACCCTTTGCGCTTGGTGGCGTTCATGATGACGGGGCATGGCCTCAGATGTTGTCTGCGTGAAGGGATGGTGGATTTCGTTAATAGGCACAGGGCAAGTGTCTGTTGCCTTGCGGGTGTTGCGCTTGTTGCCCATGTGATGTCCAGAGGGATCGCGCCGGGATTCATACGAGACTGGATTGCGGTTATTCCTGTTCTGATGGCGTTTGTGGTGCTTGATGCGCGGAGCGAGAGGTTCGTGAAAATCGCGGCATTCTTTGGCGCATCAAGCATGGGCGTCTATCTTATTCATCCGCTTATAACGCGTGGATTGTCTGTTGTCGTTACTCGGCTTGTTCAGCCGCCGTATTCCGCGCAGGTCGTCTTGTTTGAATGGATGGTTGCTGGGGGGGGCTTCGCTATCCGCAGCGTATTTGCTGGGGCACACGCCGTATGTTAAGCGGTTTATGCAATGAATTGATCGCAAATTATGAAGGAAACATATGAAACAGATATTGCAATCATTCAAGACAGGTGAAATGTGGCTCGCTGAAGTGCCGGCGCCGCTTTGCAAGGGCAAAGGGGCGGTGGTGCAGACAGCCGCAAGCTTCGTGAGCGCGGGGACGGAGCGTATGCTCGCCGAGTTCGCCAAGAAGGGACTCGTCGGCAAGGCGCTGCAAATGCCAGACCAAGTGAAAAAGGTCATCCGCAAGATGAAGACGGAGGGCGTCTTCGCCACTCTTGAGAAAGTGCAGGCGAAACTCGATCAGCCGATTCCGCTTGGCTACTCATCGGCGGGTGTTGTCGTTGAGGCGGGACGAGATTCGGGCTTCAATGTTTGCGACCGTGTTGCCTGTGGTGGCGCGGGATTCGCAAATCACGCGGAGTTCAACTATGTGCCGCGCAACTTGATGGTTAAGATTCCGGATGGCGTGAGCTTCGAGGACGCGAGCTGCGCGACGGTCGGATCGATCGCGCTGCAGGGCGTTAGGCAGTGCGAGGTGAATCTCGGAGAGACGGTCGCGGTGATCGGACTGGGGCTTATGGGCATTCTTGCCGTCCAGATGCTGAAGGCGAGCGGATGTCGAGTAATCGGGTTCGATCCGAATTCAGGGCGTTGCAAGCTCGCGGAGGAGATGGGCTGCGATAGGGCGGTCAGCGACAATTTTGCCGCGGAGTGTATGGCGTTCTCGGGTGGCTTCGGCGTCGATGCGGTGCTTATTACTGCGGCGACGCATTCTGACGAGCCGGTGACAGTCGCGGCGGAGATCAGCCGCAAGAAGGGCAAGGTCGTTGCGACGGGGCTTGTGGGGATGAATTTGCCTCGCGACCAATACTACAAGAAAGAAGTTGATTTCCGGCTTAGCTGCTCCTACGGCCCTGGACGCTATGACCCTGTGTATGAGGAGCAGGGTATTGATTATCCGTTTGGCTATGTTCGTTGGACGGAGCAGCGAAACATGGCGGCATTTTTGCAGCTTGTCGCGGAAGGGAAGGTTACACCGTCGAAGCTTGTGACGCATAGATTCAAGTTTGATGACGCGCTTGATGCCTACCAGGTGCTGCTGGGAATCAAGAAGGAGCCGTATCTTGGTATCGTCTTGGAGTATGGAGATGTTTTAACGCAGAGGCGCGAAGGCGCAGAGGACGCAGAGATTTGCAGGAGGGTAGATTTTGGTCGCCCCTCTGCACTAAAAACAGAAAATGTAGGCGTGTCGTTTATAGGGTGCGGGAATTTTGCGAAGGCGGTGCTGCTTCCGACGCTAAAGAAAACGAAGGGAGTAGCCTTCCGCGGCGTTTCCACCGCGACAGGAATGAGCGCCACAGACACCGCAAAGAAGTACGGCTTTGCATTCGCCGCAACGGATCAGGCCGAGGTGCTGAAGGATGCGGAAACGAACCTCGTTATGGTGACAACACGCCATGATATGCATGCCACACAGATCAAGGCGGCGCTTGATGCCGGGAAGTACGTATTCTCCGAAAAGCCACTTTGTATCAATGAGGAACAGTTAGAGAAACTTTTAGCCACAAAGGACACAGAGATCACAAAAGAGTCCTCTGCAACTCTGCGACTCTGCGACTCTGCGTTAAAAAATCGCGTTATGATCGGCTTCAATCGCCGCTTCTCGCCTCATGCCAAGTTGCTGAAGGAGTATTTCTCGAAGCGGACGCTGCCGCTTGTGATGCACTATCGCGTCAACGCGGGGTCGATTCCGAAGGACATCTGGCTTCAGGACCCGGAAGTTGGCGGCGGACGTATGGTTGGCGAAGGATGTCACTTCATTGACTTCATGAGCTATGTCTGCGGTGCGCCGGTTGAGAAGGTTCAGGCGATGTGCATCAAGACGGCAAATGGGGCCGAGACGCCGGAGGACTCGATTAGCGTCAATCTCCAGTTTGCGGACGGCAGCGTGGGAACGCTTGAGTATGTCGCTCTCGGCGACACGACGCTGCCGAAGGAGTTCTGCGAAATACACGGCGAGGGCTCGACGGCGACGATGGACAACTTCTGCAAGACCGTCTGCTCCGGCAAGCTTGGAAAGCGCAAGCTGAAAGGCAAGCAGCAGAAGGGGTTCAGGGAGGAGTTGGAGGCGACGATTGAGGCGGTGAAGAATGGGAAAGCGATGCCGATTCCGTTTGACCAGATTCTCAATGTCACGAAAACAACTTTTGCTGTACTCAAGGCCGTCAAGTCTGGGCAGAGCGAAGAAGTCTAATGGCGATCGGTAGATTAGTTAGAACGTTGCAATATCTGAAGCTCCGTCAGATCTGGTATCAGGTTTGGCGTAGGATTCAGAAGGGGCTTGAAGCACATCCGAAGTGTGGAGGCGAAGAGCTGCCGGAGTTTACATTTCTCAATCTGACGGCGAAGCCGAAGGGATGGAATGACGAGTCACTGGATATGCTGTGGAGGTATAACCTGCATTACTTCGATTGGGTTTTAACGCAGAGGCGCAGAGACGCGGAGTACGCAGAGAATCTACTGGAGAGGTGGATAAAAGATAATCCTAAAGGTTGCGTCCCTGGTTGGGATCCATACCCCACGAGCCTTCGTATTGTCAATTGGGTTAAATATCTACAAACCCGCTCTGCGCACTCAGCGTCTCTGCGCCTCTGCGTTGAAAACTCCTTGCGCGCTCAGCTCGATTACCTCGCTAAGCACATAGAATGGCACATCCTTGCGAATCACCTCCTCGCCAACCTCAAGGCACTTGTAATCGGGAACAGGTTTCTTGGACGTGATTGTGATAAATGGATGCGGCTCTACGAGAAACAGATTGGTGAGCAGGTGTTGCCAGATGGTGGACACTACGAGCGTAGCGTCATGTACCATGCAATCATCCTGGAGGATGTGTTGGATGTAATCAAGTTCTGCGGCGAAGATGCCGCTTGGCTAAGGCCGGTTGCGGCGAAGATGCTGCGCTATCTAGTCAACATGACCGGTCCGGACGGAAAGATTGCCATGTTCAACGATGCTGCCGATGCTATTGCCAAGCCTACAGATTGGATTGTCAGTTACGCAAATAAACTTGGCTTTGAAGCACCGATTGCAGAGCCGTTTGTCGATTTTCCTGATACGGGCTACACGCGAATGACTGTGGGAGATTTCGTTTTATTTGTAGATACTGCTCCGATAGGTCCCGACTACCAGCCGGGGCATGCGCATGCCGATACGCTCACCTACGAGTTGTATTACAAGGGGCGGAAGGTTGTGACAGATTCCGGTACTAGCGAATATCGCGGCAAAAGACGTGCATTCGAACGTTCGACCGCCGCCCACAATGTCGTGGAGGTCGGCGGACGCAATTCAAGCGAGGTTTGGAGTTCGCACCGTGTCGGGGCGAGAGCGAGAATTGTGAAGCGCGGGGTCGAACAGGGACGAATTTTCGCCGCGCACGATGGATACGGGTTTGAGGTCGGAAGGGAATGGCGACTCACGAATGAAGGACTTTCTGTAACGGAGCGGGTAAAGAGCTCGGGCAATTGTGTCACGAGGGTCCACATGAGTTTAGCCGCAAAGGACGCAAAGTTAGCAAAGGAAGAAATTTGTTTTGAGACTACTGGGATTAATGTCAAAGGGCTTGTTGATTTTAAAGAGTATGAATATGCTGTTGAGTTTGGCAAGTCGGAAAAAGGTGTGTGTATGTCTAGTGCTTTCAATGGAGGAGAGTTCTCGTATTCAATAATCCCTACGGTTTAGGAAACCGTAGGTCGTGTGTGTCGCATATTGTAAAATTCTTTGCGACCTTTGCGTTCTTTACGGCTAAAACCAAAACAATGAAAATCCTATTTTTTTCTCATTACTATACTCCTGAGGGCAATGCCCCGGCAACGCGAGTGAGCGCATTGTGTGAGCGCTGGGTAAAGGCCGGGCACGATGTCACGGTCGTGACATGTCCGCCGAATGTTCCGAATGGAATCGTCTATGACGGCTACGCCAACAGGCGTACTAGCGAAGTCATCAACGGCGTCAAGGTCGAGCGCGTGAAGCTCTACATCGCCGCCAACAAGGGTGCGGTCAAGCGCATGTTCAACTTCGTCAGCTACTTTCTGAAGGCGCTCTTAGCAGCGTTGCGGTTGCCGAAGCCGGATGTCGTCGTTGCGACGAGTCCGCAGATATTCTGTGGCTATGCTGGAGTATGGTACAAGCGATTGAGGCATGTACCGTTGGTGATTGAGATACGTGATATCTGGCCTGAGTCGATGGGCGCGGTTGGCGCGAACATCCCGAAGATCGCCTACTGGAATCTCGAGCGAATAGAGAAGGCGATGTACAAGAAATGCGACCGGCTCGTTACGCTTGGACAAGGATACTATGACCGCCTTGCCGAAAAGGGTGTGCCGAAGGAGAAGATGTCCATTGTCATGAACGGCACCGACCTCGCGGTATATTCGCCGCGAGAGAAGAATGCAGAGCTGCTGAAGAAGTTTGGCCTAGAGGATAAGTTTGTTGTGAGCTACATCGGGACTGTTGGCATGGCCTGCGGACTGGAGGTTGTATTGGATGCGGCGGAAATTATTAGCCGCAAAGATCGCAAAGAGGTAGTGTTTGTGGTTGTGGGAGACGGTGCACACAGGGAGCGATTGGAGTCGGAGGCGAAAAAGCGTGGACTGGCAAATGTAGTATTCACGGGACGACAGCCGAAAAGTTCGATGCCGGATTGGGTGAGTTCGAGCGATGCAAGCCTCGTTCATTTGAAGAAGACCGAGCTGTTTACGACGGTGATGCCGAGCAAGATATTCGAATCAGCAGGGTGCAAGCGACCGATCATAATGGGCGTGGACGGTTTTGCGAAGAAGCTTGTGATGGATGCGAATGCTGGACTCGACATGACACCCGAAAACGCCGATTCGCTTGTTGAGTGCGTTGAGAAGTTGGTCGGAGACCCTGAGCTTTGTAAGCAGCTGGGTGAAAACGCCTACAACAACATCGCCAAAGTCCATAACCGCGACAAGCAGGCAGAAGATTATCTGAAGACTCTTGAGATGTTAGCCGCAGAGAACGCAAAGGTCGCAAAGCCTTTGTGATCTGTGCGTTCTTTGCGGCAAAAGGAATATTTATGAAAATAGTATCAGTAGTAGGGGCGCGGCCGAACTTCATGAAGGTTGCGCCGTTCTGTCGTGCGCTTAAGGCATATCCTGACGTAAAGCACGTACTGGTCCATACGGGGCAGCACTATGACGTCAGGATGAGCGAGCAGTTCTTCAAGGAGCTGGACATCCCCAATCCCGACATCAATCTCGAGATTGGTTCTGGGTCTCATGCCGAGCAGGTCGGGCGCACGATGATTGCGTTCGAGAAGGTGCTACGCGAGGGGAAGCCCGATTGGGTTGTGGTGCTGGGCGATGTCAATGCGACGTGCGCGTGTTCCATTACGGCGAAGAAGGAGCATATCAAATGTGCTCATATTGAGGCGGGTTTGCGAAGCCGCGACATGGACATGCCTGAGGAGATAAATCGACTCGTGACAGACCGACTCAGCGACCTTCTGTTGACGCCCGATCGGCTGAGCAATGCAAATCTCAAGGCAGAGGGTGTGCCAGATGAGAAGGTCAAGTTTGTCGGCAACATCATGATCGACACTCTTGAACGCGAGCGTGAGAAGGCGGCGGCGCTTGATCTGTCCAAGATTGTAGCAGACAATCTTATAGATGAATATCCAACCTCCGCCTCTCTGCGCCTCTGCGCCTCTGCGTTAAAAGATAGAAAATATGTTGCAATGACGATGCATCGTCCGAGCAATGTGGATCAACGCGAGACACTGGAGCCGGCAATGAGGTTCTTTCTCGACGAGATTACGAAGGAATATCCGATTGTCTGGGCGATACACCCGCGCGCGCAGAAGATGCTGAAGGAGTTTGGGCTCTGGGACGAGGTTGTGGCTAATGAGAATATGATCCTTGTCAAGCCGCTTGGCTATCATGCGATGCTGCGGCTCAACATGGGTGCGCGGCTCTTCATGACCGACTCCGGTGGCCTTCAGGAGGAATGTTGCGTACTTGGGACGCCATGTCTCACGATGCGGTGGAACACCGAGCGTCCGATCACGCTGATGGAAAATGGCGGCGCATCCATCCTCGTCGGCAATGCGGTCGGGAAGATGCGCGATGCCTATCGGTCGCAGATTGATGCGCCACGTCATGCGATGCGCCCCGAACTTTGGGACGGACATACGGCGGAAAGAATCGCGGAATGCATTGTAAAAGGAATGTAAAGGAGAAACAACAATGGTAAAAGTAGGAATAGTTGGCTGTGGTTTTGTGGGCGGAGCCCTAAAGGCATGGCTTGAAGAGAACAACAAGGACGCCCAAATCTTTGTGAGTGATCCGCCAAAGGGATATAATGACGACCTTTCGCAGATCGACATCGCGTTTCTGCAGATACATGTCCCTACCGAGGATGACGGAACACAGGATCTGACTCTGATGAAGCAGCTCATCAAAGGGCTGCCGAATGTCCCAGTGTTCGTCAGAACGACGATTCTCCCAGGAACGAGCGATATGCTTTCGAAGGAGACTGGACATCAAGTCTGCTATATGCCGGAGTTCTTAACGGAGAGGACGCATATCGAGGACTTCAAGAAGCAGACGATGGTGTTCACCGGAGCGGTAGACCTGCTGGTGAAAGTTTTCCCAGGCAAGAAATTCACCGTGATGAGTCCGTTGGAGGCAGAACTTACGAAGTACATCCACAATGTCTTCGGGGCGTACAAGGTCACCTACTTCAACGCGGCGAAGGAGTATGTCGAGAAGATGGGTGGCGATTGGGCGAAGGTCCACACAGGTGTTCTCCTCTCTGGCTACATCAACGACACGCATACATATGTTCCTGGCCCAGATGGAAAGTGCGGATATGGCGGCAAGTGCTTCCCTAAGGACGTCAATGCGTTTGCGAAGATGACGAAGGGTACGTCGATGGGAACGCTACTGGCTCCGCTCCACGAGTTGAACGTCCACTTCCGAGGCTTTGAAGAGCACATCTAAAGATGTACTATCTCAACAAGATAATCGGTTTTCTTGTAAGTCCAATTGGGGGTGCGATTGCAGGAGGCATTGCCGCGGTTGTCTGTGCGCGGCTGGGGCGTAAGCGTCTCGCCAAATGGCTCGGTGGGCTTACGGTCGCATGGTTGTGGCTCTGGATGACGCCGATCATGACATGGGTTGTCGGCGTGCCGCTTGAGCGCGAATTTCTTGTCGACGGAAGGGTGCCGGCGGTTGAGACATTTTCGGAGACTGACGCTATCGTGCTTCTTGGCGGAAGCATGGGAGTCGAGACGAATCTAAGCCAGTATGCCGAGATGTGGACAAGCGCGGATCGTGTATGGCAGGCGGCGCGGCTCTACAAGGCAGGGAAGTCGAGTAAGATTATCGCGACTGGAGACTATGCGAAGGATACGACGCTGCCGCTGCTGAAGGAGTTTGGAGTGGGGGAAGAGACGGTGTCGTTTCTCGATGCGAGGACTACGGAGGAAGAGGCGAAGGGGATTAGGGAATTATTTAGCCGTGTAGAACATGTAGATCGTGTAGATGGGGGGATTGGCAGCCGCAAAGAACGCAAAGATGATAGTCGTGTAGAAGGGGGAGAGGTGAAGGTATTTTTGGTGACGAGTGCGTGGCACATGAAGCGAGCGAGGTTGATGTTCAATAAGTATGCGCCAGAGATTGAGGTTGTCTGTGCGCCAGCGGACTTCGAGAATACTTTTATGGCATGTCAGACGCCTTTCTTTAAGGTTGTCCTACCTGACTCAACAATATTTTACTTGAACTCCGTTGCTTTTCACGAGTGGGTAGGTATTGTTGGGTATTCGATTTTCAGATAAAATTCTCAGAGTACAGTGCGATACTGCCCTAATACATGTTGAGCTCTCCTTTATTCAGCTGCGTAATTCCAGTGAAAGGCGAAAGGCCTTTCTTTGGTGACGCTATTGATTCGCTTAAAGCTCAGGGGCTTGGCGATGGACTTGAAATCATCATTCAAGATGCAGATGTTGAACCAGATGAAGGTCAGAGCGATGCGTTGAATAAGGGATTCGCAAAGGCGAAGGGCGCGTGGCTGTTTTGGTTGAATGCGGATGATGTCCTGCTTCCGGGAACATTGAAAAAGGTTTTGGACAGGATTAACAAGACCGACCGTATTGAATGGATTGCAGGGAATCAGTTGTTGATCGATGATAGGGGTAGGATTCTAAAGTGTTCCATTGGTAACAAGTGGCATGATTGGCTGTACCGTCATGCGGTACCGCATGTGTATGGACCGAGCAGTTTCTTTAGGCGGGAATTGTTTGATCGTGCTGGTGGGTTTGATGTTAGCCTCAAATATTGCATGGATTGGGACCTGTGGATAAAGTTCAAGAAGGCGGGCGCACGTTTCGAGCGAATGCCAGACTATCTTTGGGCACAGCGCCAATGGGCAGGGAGCAAGACGCAACGCAAGCTAACGGTTGAAGAACTACAGGAACATCTTGCAGAAGTGAAACGCATGGCCAACTCCAATAAGTTTGAGATTACAAGTAGCGGTGTGTGGTGTACGCGAGGGGTGAGACTTTTCGGCGGCTGTTATTTGCGCGAGTTCATGGACGGCATTCGGTTGAAAGGCAAGACTCTGTGAAAGCGGCTGTCATACTGACTCATCCCGCACCTTACAGGGAGGCGGTGCTAAAAAGAATTAAGGAGGATACTCGCATCCAAATCGATTCTCCGTCCATTTTCTCTTGCGATTTCGGGCATCATGACATGGGGCTAGGCGAGGATTCTGCAGCAATAGCAGCAGATGTGCAGACTTTGTATCCAAGATTTTGCGATGGGCTTAAGGTTGCTTGGCGGTTGATTCGTCGATTTTCAGGGCGAAAATATGATTTTGTGGTATGGCCGGCTTATGCTCCCTGGTGGCTGACTTTTCCCGTTGCTGTACGAGCGGCATTTGGTAGGCGCTATGCCATTGCTCTTGATACGGTGAGGGAGGCGGGCGGGTTGTTCTCGCGAGCCGTAAAAAGCTGGTTTTTCCGAAAGGCCGACTTCTTGTGGGTCCCTGGACTTGCCGCGCGAAAGTATCTCGTCGGCCACTATGGAGTGCCGGGGAAGAAAATCGTTGGAGGCCTTTACATTCAAGAGTTCGTGCCACATCAACGTAGGTGCATGTGTAGTGAAGGCCCAGTCTTTTTAATGGTGGCGAATAATCGTCCGTTCCGAAGGATGGATGCCGTAGCTGATGGATTTCGGAAATATCTTACTGAAGGCGGGAAGGGCCGTCTGATCTTTTGCGGAATGGGTACAACAGCATTTGCCAGTAGCGGCATTGAGGCGATTGAGGGTGTGTCAAGTTCTGAGCTCCCAGAGCTGTATTCAAGGGCTGATGTTTATGTGCATAATGGAGATGAGCAGTTTTCAGTAGCACTTCTTATGGGTGCTATGACGGGATTGCCAATTCTCGCCGGGACGGATGTCGGCGCTGTTGCAGATATTTTACCCGATGACGGCAGTGCTGGTTTTAAGGTGAGCGATTGGAGTAGTCCAGATTCATGGGCTATAGCATTTAGATCTATGACAGAAAAAGCCACTTGCTGGTCTTCGATGTCCGAGGTTTCCAGCAGTCGGGCTGCGGCCTTTAATCCAAAGCGCGTGGCCGCCGAGGTTGTAGCGCTTATTTCCCAAGACAATCACTAAGTTTTGCTCCCGATGTCTATTCTTCATATAGTGTCTGGTATGTCTGACGTCGCGAATGGAATGGTCGTCGTGGCGAAGTTGCTTGCGAAGGAACAGGGTGATGCAGAGGTGATCGATCTGAACCATGGAATACACAGAATACACGGAAGTGATGTTGAAGAAATCTGGGTGCATGGTATGTGGCTTCCGAAAGAATGGTTTGCATGCCGGAATGCATTCAAGCTTGGTAAGAAACTTGTGCGCATGACACATGGCAGTCTGAGTCCTATTTATCTCACGCAACAGAGCCCGTTGAAAAAGCGGCTTGTTTCTTCCATTGAACGCCATTTCCTACGAAAGGCCGACAAAGTTGTCGCCACCTGCAATGCAGAGGTTGAATGGATTCGGTCTTATGAACCTCGTGTGAGAAGTATCGAAATCGTAGATCTCAAGCGCTTCTTCAATCTTAATCCTGTAAATCCTGTTAATCCTGTCAAAAAAGACCTCCATCTCCTCTACCTCGGCCGCCGCCATCCTCTGAAGGGAGTTGAATACCTTGAAGCTGCCGTCAGGCAGATACAAGAATCCTCTGCGCACTCTGTGTCCCTGCGCCTCTGCGTTAAATATGTCTCCTCCGCCTTTGGCGAAGAGCTCGAGAAGGTCTGGGATTGGTGCGACGTCCTTGTCCTTCCGACCCTCTCCGAGAACTTCGGACTCGTCGTCGCCGAGGCGCTTGAGCGCGGCAAGCGCGTCATCACAACCGACGGAGCTCCCGCATGGGGCGACGGCAATGACTATGGGGGGCGGCTGATATATCTCAAAGGCTATCGGGATGGAACCGACGAGATGCGAGTCCGTCTGTTGAAGGATGCGATTGAAAAGCTAAAGGAGCAATGACATGAATGTTGCAATGATAGTTGTTGTGTGCATTGTGGCACTGATTGTCGTTGGTGTAGCCGTGTTTGAGCTTGTCGGCTGCCTGATCGAGCGTAAAGCGCGCGAGCGCTTCGAGAAAATTACTCCCGAAGAGCGTTTCAAGTATCAGAACGAAATGCGTAAGCGACAGTTAGTGTGAAATTTCAGATTTGCCCTAAGTGCTGATTCTGGTGATTGGATTTGTCCGCGATGATGAGTGATGGTGAGATACATGTAGTAATGGCGGCGGATGGGCCGTATCTGAAGGGGCTGGAGGTCGCGAAGGCAAGCATGGTTGAGAGCTGCTCTGATCCAGGGCGGCTCGAATTCCATCTATTTGGAGAGGACGCTGTGTCACCGGAGAGGATGCGCCGCGAGTTCGGCACTTACAAAGGTTCGCCGATGGCGTTTCTGCGGTTGGTTGTATCTTGGGGAGCTTTTGCCAGATGTCGATTGGGTTGTGTATTCCGATGTGGACACTCTTTGGAGTGGAAAACAGGTCAGACCTAATTTCCACTTTCGCCTTTAACACTTACTCCTGCGCACTGGCCCCTGACCCCTCGCGCGTAGACGCCGTCTACGCGGACATTCGGTTTGTGAGGGAAGGGGAGACGGTGGAGGCGCTGCGAGGGGCGAGGACTGTGCGCTACTGCTCGGCGGCGAAGTGGCGGCCATGGATGTTCCGTTTTGCCGCGATGGTTCCGCATCCGTCGTTC
>JAZSLQ010000107.1:0-22410 GCA_045535455.1 Kiritimatiellia bacterium
GAACGTCTCGGGATACGATTCGTCGACTGTCTTCCCGCCTGCGACAAGCGATACGCGCAGCGTGTAGAGGTTCTCCGGAACGTCGAAGTCCCAGATCATGGGATCGGCCCACGCCCCGCCGAACACGAACCGGCCGGAGTCGTCGGGCTTCACGCCCGCCGACTCGAACCGCTTGACCTCCTTGCCGCCCTTCTCGACGACCGCCACGGCCTTGAGCGCGGGGAGCGACGCGGGAATGTTGGAGAGCCCGACGCTGAAGTCGATGCGCTTCTTCGAGACAGACGGCCTCGCCTGCACGTCCGTTATGCGCACGCCCTTCGGCTCGGCCGCAAGCGTCACGTCTCCGAAGATGCCGCGGTTCTCGATCGACTTCTTCGTGTACGAGCGCGCCGTGTCGGGCGCATCAAAGGCGGTGACCACCTTCTCCGGCAGCTTCGCCGAAGTGTACAGCGCGATTTCGTGCCTCCCGACGCCGAGGAGGGACGTGAGGTCGACTTCGCCGCTTGGGAAGAACGCCTCGCCGGCCTTCTTGCCGTCGACGTACACAAGTACAGCCGAGGGAATCGCGTCGAAGGAGAGCAGGATGCGCCGCCCGTTCCACGCAGACGGCACCTCGACCGTCCGGGCGTACCAGGCGCCGTTGATGCTGGTCACGTCCGTGCCGAAATGGTCGCGGCCCTGCGCGTCCCACACGCCGCATCCGTTCTTCGTGTGCTTGCCGCCGCTCGGCCAGCTTCCGGGAACCTTGAAGTAGTACTTGAGGGAGGAAGCCGCAGGCGCACGCTCGATGGACACGCCGTCGTTGTCTACGCCGAACGCCCAGAACCCGTTGAGCGACACCTTCTCTCGCGTTGCCGTGCGCATGCGCGGCGTGGAACCCCATGCCAAGGACGGGTCCTTCCAGCCGGCCGCGGGTTTGACGCCAGAGAGGTCCGCCGACTTCCTATCGGGCTTGGACGCGCCCTTGGGGAACACGTACTTCTCGACCTTTTCGGGAAGCGTCGCGGGCACGGACTTCATCTGGTCGGCCGGGATCTTGCAGTTGTCGGGGATGGTCGGCAGGTTTTCCGCCGCCTTCTTGTAGTACCCGGGATCCTTCGCGAGAAGCGCGGCGACGTCCTTGTAGGCGTCAAAATAAAGCTTCGCGAACTCGCGCTGCGACGCGCCGGTGTAGTGGATGTTGTCGGTCTCAAGCGGCCATTCCTTGCCGGGGATGTACTTGCCGGGCCCGTAGAGTTTCTCGCACGTGTCCTGCTGGGTCCTCGCGAGTATCTTGCCAAACCAGCCAGCGCACGTCTTCGTATGCAGCCCGCCTATAATGAGCGGTATTCCCTCGGCCCCGATGTCGCGGCGCATGCGCTCAACGAAGACAGGGAACCTGATCTGGTACAGGTAGCCGTTGCGCCTCATGCAGTCCGACTCGCCCTGGTGCCAGAGGATTGCCGTGAGCACGCCGTCCTTCTTCGCGCGCGTCACGCGCGCGACCATGTCGTCGTAGGGATGCCACTTCGTCTTCCCCTTCTGGAACTCCTTGCCTGGCTCCCATACCGCGATCGAGCTGCCGCCCACGGCACACGGCACAAGGCCCACGGTGATGGACGGGTCGCTGTCCGCAAGCGCCTCGGCGAAGGCCTTGCCTGGGCCCACGCCCGATCCGTTCACGTCGAAATGCACGGGGTCGACGCATGGCACCCACTCGCCCTCGCGGTTGAGCATCAGGACGCGTGGATGCGCCTTGTTGTCCGAAGGGTCGATCTTTCCGCGCCCAGCCATGTTGCTCTGCCCGGTAAGGACGACGAGCTTGAACTTCTCCTTCGGCGGCAAGTTTGCTGCGGTCGCATTCAGGGCCGTCGCCGCCAAGGCACCGGCAATCGCCAGGCACGCAAGCAAGGAAAGTCTTTCGGTTTTCATGTCGGGATCCTTTCTTCTATGGACTATGGACTGTTTTCAGTTTCCGAAAACAGTATAGCACACGCCTCTTTGCCAGCCAACCCCACAAACGGGGGGGGGGGGGCAATATCACCGACGCGTTGGTTGACTCATTGAGTATCGCGACGCACAAGGCCGATTTTACAACTTGGGTTGGGAGTTTTCCATCAGCACGCGGAGCGCATTGGCGACGCCGTGTCCGAACAGGCGGCACTTCTCGGGCGTGACGACCGCGCCGTTCGCGTTGGCGAACGGGATCTCGAACGAGCGACACGTCTTGAGGCCCTTCACGTTGTGGACAACCCACGACGAAGACGACCACCCATTAGCATACGTGACGCCTTTGTTCCACGCGGCACCGAAAGGAAGATCGTCCGACGCCTTGTAGCGAAGCCCGCCCTCCTGCAGCTTCTCGATCGTGGCCGAGAAGAAGCCCTCGGTGGCGGGATACACCTTGGGGTCCTTGAGTGGCGTGTACACGAACTCGTTGTACTGGCCACGGACCCACGGGCAGTGGACGTCGAGGAACGCGTCGAGCCGTCCGCCGGCATAGCCCATGACCCACTCCGTAAGCGCCTTCGTCTCGGGATAGAGGAATTCGGTGTAGTCGCGGTTGTGGTCGTGCGGAGCGCGGTTCTTGCCCTGGTCGCCCGCCTGCACGCCGTCGAAGTCCATCATCGGCACGCACATCAGCTCGACGTTCTCGCAGAGCCACTTGCCGAGGTCGTCGTCCGCCATAAACGCGTCCGCGATCCCCTCGACCACCCAGCTCGCCATCGACTCTGAGCAATGGTGGCGGCACGTAACGAGGAAGCGGTACTTCGGCGTACCAGAAAGGCATCCATAGCGCACGCGCGGGACGTCCGCGCCCTTGCGCGACTTGCAGAGCGTCTCGACCTTCATCTTGCCGGCAGCGATGTCCGCGGCGTGGCGCGCGACAAACGCCTCCCAGTTCGCGAGCACGTACGGATGGCACTCGTAGAAGAGCGTCTCGTCCTCGTCCGGACCGAACGTGTAGGTGAACCCGTCCGCCTTCGACTTTCCGTCGAGCGGATAGGCGAAGGTCTTGCCGCCGTCCTTCGACACGACCGGACCGCGCACGCCGACCGGGCCGCCGCCGCACTTGTCGGTGAAGACGAACTTGACGGTCTTTCCTGCGGCGCCCTTCACGCGGAACGCCCAGTAGAACCAGCCGTTCTTCGTGTCGCGCAGGTCCTGCCGCACTTTCGCGACATCGCCTTCGATCGAGTCGACGATGACGTTCCCGGCGGGGATGTCGTAGTCGATGGTGAACGCCGACGCCGCGTGGACGGACGCCGCGACGCAGAGGACGGAGAGCAATTTGCAGTTCATGGCGTTTGACCTTTCTTGGTGGCTGACTTTCACCTCCTTGGCAGCGCGCAGTAGCAACTTTGAACTAACCGCTACCGAACAAAAATCATTAATCCCGACACACGCTCGGTGCCGAACGTCGCAAGCTCCGGAAAGTTCTTGCCCTGTATCCACATCGTATACCCGCTATGCTTGGAAGCGTAGGCATTCAGGGCATTGCGGATCGTCCAACTGGTAAGGGCATCCGCGCCGAACGTTGCCGGCGTCTCCGCCAAGAAGGCAGGGTCGTTGCTGCGGTCGTAGTAGTGCGGAAGCGATGCGTTGGACTCCAGCACCTTGCTCTCGCCCAACACAATCGTCAATTCGTTCTCGGCCGTTATGTCGCGTCCGCCGAAGAGTATTCCGGCCTGTCCGCCGTCCGAAATCGCCGCCGAGCCGGCGATCCAGGTGTTGCTAACGGACAGCGTGAGTCCGGCGAGGTCGGATTCCTCGATGCCGCCGACGAGAAGTCCCGCGCAGCCGCTCAAAGTCGAGACAGCGCCCGCCTGCATGGCATTGCGGATGCTCCAGGTTCTGTTGGCATCGTTATAGCAAATCTGGCCGACAAGACCGCCCGCGAATCCTGCTTCAGAAGAGATGGCACCGGAGTTGCCGTTGTTGCTCAGCGTAGAGACCACGCCCCGATAGCGGCCAATAAGGCCGCCCGCCGCGATGGGCGAGGAGACAGCGCCGTAGTTGAAGCAGCTCTGCACGGTAAGCGAGAACGTGTCGCTCTCCGAACCAGCGTCGCCGATGAACCCCCCGGCGGGATACACAGGCACCGTCGATTCCACGGTGCCGAAGTTCGCGCAGTCGCGGATTACGGGCGAACCGCTTGAAGTTGCAACGCCGACGAAGCCGCCTGCGCCACCGGCCTGGGTGGTCACAGAGCTGGCGACCTTGACGCGGGCGTTGTTGCTGCATCGCTCGATGGTCACGCCAGCCGCAGTCTGGCCGATGAACGCGCCGGCGGTGGGTATGCCGTTGCCAATCGAAACGATGTTCGTGTCCGAGAAAACGACATGGCAATCGACCATCTTGAGCTGGGCCGCCTTGGCGACGAAGCCGCCAATAACCTGGGCACCTCGCGTGGCGTTGTTGCCGATTACCTTGCAGTCGATGAGCCAGCAGTTGGTTATCGTCGTCATGTTGACCAGCGTCTCGTAGATGAAGCCCGCGGTTCCCGGAGTCGCGCCAGGAAGGCTCCATGTGCAGTTCGTGAGGACGACGCCGGAAAGCGTCCCGCCCCTGGAGGACGAAGCAACCACGGCCGTTCCGCCGACATTCCCGGGGGAGGTGTACCCCGCAATGCGAAGATCGCGCACCGTTCCCTTGAGGGTTCCAATCAAATTCGGCTTGTCCTTGCTGAGCGAAAGCCGCGTGAGTGTGTGCCCGCGCCCGTCGAGCGTGGCGTTGAAATCACCGCTCGGCCGCGTGTAGGTGACGCCGGACATGCTGATGTCGTTCGTGAAGGCGAACGTGACGCCGGATAGCGAAACAAGGCTGGACGACATGTACTCGGCGAACTCCGCTCCCGTGCCGATTTCGATGACGTTTGGCACGAAAATGGCGGTAACGGTTGTGTCTTCCGTGATGGACGAATAGGAGCCGTCCCAGCGGTAGAAGACGGTGTCCTCCTCGATGGGTGCGGGGTTCGCCGGAGGAGTTGCGGCAGCCTGGTAGTTAACCGTCTGCTGCGCGATGACAACGCCGTTCGTGTACTGGAAGGTGACGATAAATGTGTCGATTTCGTACTGCGCCGTGATTGTCGTGGCGGCCTGGATGTTTTGGTACGTGCCGCTCCATCCGGTGAAGTGCCATCCCGTGCGCGTAGGGTTCGCGGGAGGCGTTGCGTCGGAACCATGCTCGACCGTTTCGGTCTTGAGTTCGGCACCGTCCCAGTCCTGGAAAGTCACGACATAGGTATTGATCGCGTAGACGGCCGTGACGGTTTCGTCCTGCGCTACAGCCGTGTAGTTCCCCTGCCAGCCGGTGAAGTGCCAGCCGGGACGGTTGTCGGGATCGGAGGGTGGCGTAGCATTCTCGCCCTCGACGATTTCCTGCCGCGAGAGCTGCGTGCTGTCCCAGTCGAGGAAGGTCACCCAGTGCGTGACGGCGGTCGCCTCGATGTAGGTGGCGGTGATGTCCGTGGCGGCGGTAATGCCGGTGTAGTCGCCCTGCCAGCCGGTGAAACGCCAGCCCTCGCGCGTCGGATCGGAAGGCGGCGTTGCGTCGGAATCGTGGTTGATTGTCTCGCTCTTTAGTACTGAGCCATTCCAGTCGAGGAAGCGTACCGTGTAGGTGTTGATCGCGTACTGCGCCGTGAGCGTCGCGCTCGCCTGGACGTTCTGGTACGACCCGCTCCACCCAGTGAAGGTGTAGCCATCGCGCGTCGGGTCGGCGGGCGGAGTGGCGTCCTCGCCGACGTACACCGTCTGCGCGGCACCAAGGGATGTGCCGTCCAGTCCTCGAAGGCGATGGTAAACTGCTGGCGGTAGGTGACCGTGGCCAACGCGGCTGGTTCGGCGGCGTTGTCGAGCCACGACGCAGAAGAGGCGGAAAGCGCCGAGCGGGAGGCGTGGTTCTGCGCGTAGATGGCACCGCACGACGTCCCGTCGCGGGCCTGCGTGCAACCCCACGCAATGATGCTTTCATCAAGTTTGCTGTCCGTGAAAATGCCGTAGGTAAGCGAGACGCCGACGATCAGCTTGGCATTCGGGTACTCTGATACGCATGAACTCCGCATGCCCGTGACGGGGGCAATTGCCGAGCCTGAGTTTACATATGGGAAAGTTGTTCCCGTGGGCATCAGGAAAATGAATTGCTCGCCGGTTGTCTTGTCCTCCACCACGCAGGCGTCTGCGGAGTTTTTCTTGTTGCTGGCGGTCGACATGCCGTACCGCTTCAGGATGGTCCATCGCGCCGTCTTGTAAACAAAGATGTGGAATCCTCCTGCTCCGCCGGCGCTGGAGCCGGCGCTTTTGGTGTAACTCGCATGCGTGAACCCGAAGTTTCCGGCGCTGGACGGGCCGTAGAAGACGCCAAAGTCGATGTCGTTGTCTTCAAGGAAGGCGGCATAGGCCTCCTGCCGTGTCTGGGAGGGTGAGGCATACGACCCTGTGCCAATGTATTCGGCGAAAACCTTGACCGTCCCCGCTTTGGCCGTTGCGCCAAACAGGACCAGTGCACACGCCAGAATGGCGAGCCGCGACAACCAGGAGGAGATGCCCAAGCCCGTTGTTTTCGCTCGCTTACGTATCTCTGCGATCATGTCGACCTCCCATTCAAAGGGTTTCCACAGTCTGCCGATAGGAAAGCAACGACCATTTTAGCCGAAACGCTCCAGTTTCCTTTAAAAGCATATCAAATAATCTGTTGCTTGCCCACCCCCTAAATGGGGGGGGGGGGGGGATAGGTCTGTTTTCCCGCTTTTATGCGACATTACTTGAAATAGATTGCTGCGTTCGCACCATTGTCGCGCTGCGACCATTTGCCGCCGGGATTGCCCAGCACCATCGGGCGGTCGTTTTCGAAGTCCCATGCGCAGAGGTTCGACGAACCGCCGCCGTCGAGGTTGAACGCCTCGTGGCATCCCATGGCGACGAGCAGCGTCGAAAGCGACGGGAAGTCGCACCCCTTCGACCAGCTGTTCTCGTTGTCGCCGTCGCACACGAGAAGATAGAACGTCTTCTTGTCGCGGGAAATGCCGATGCCCGTGCGCGGACGAATGGACTTGTCGCCATGCGGCGGCGCCTTGCCGGAATACACGAGGTGCGCAACGAACGCGGGTACGCTGAACCAGACTTTCTTCGCGAGGGCGGGAGTCAGCTGCGGAATGATGTCGGCCTTCCCGTCCTTGTAGACGACGAAGATGCCGTTGGGGAACTTGGATCCTCCGTGTGTGCCGTATCCCGTGGCGAGCTCGGAGACCTGGATGCCGTCAGAGTAGAGCGGCCCGTTGGGAGAACCCCACTCGTTCGAGTACGGCGGCTTCCACGGAGACCATGCGGCGTTGTTCCAGGCGAGAATCGCGTTGAGCTCCTTCCCTCCCTTTGACTTAGGCGCGCGGAGGCGCGCGAGGAAGTCGCCGGTCTTCTCGCGGACCGTGCGCTTCTTGTAGAAGGTTCCGTCCGGCTTCTTGCACTGGTGCTTCGGATCGTCAGGCATGTCTTCGCCCCAGCCCTCGCAACGCTCACTGCCCGTGAAGCGCAGGCTTCTCATGGTGAGGTTGATGCGCACGAAATGGCAGATGAGCGTGCGTGGCCAGCCGCCCTCGGTCGTCAGGACTGCGGGAATGTAGTCCACGCCGTTCGTGATGGACAGTGCATGCTTCCAGTCGATGGGCGTAGAGACGCCGGGGTTCCTCGCTTTCCCGACCATTGTGGTGACGTTCGTGAACCACTCGGTCCTTGTCTTTGCGGCGAATGTCACCGGTAGGTTCCGGAAGTCCTGATTTCCCGGATAGGCCGCCGAACAGATTTCAGCCCAAAGGGCTACCGCAATCGAAGCGAGTGCAACCGCGAATGTCTTCACTGTTCTCCTTTATCTGATAATAATAATAAAGCGCTTCAAGAGTTTTCTGGCGATGGCCTTGCCGCAGAGCGATGCGACCGAGCCAGTGCCGGACGCGACTATGCAACCTTGCGCGCTGTTCGCGGACGACGCACCATGGAACCAGCTTTCGCCGTCTGCATCGACAAGGACCGTTTCCACGCCGTTCATCATGACGGAATACCGAACGCATGAGGCGCCCAAACTCCATTCGACCTCGGTGATTACCTTGCACGGCGTGTTGAGCGCCGCAGGGCCGTAAAGCAGCTTGAACTCCGGATTGCCACCTTCCTTGACAAGTCCGCGCCAGACAAGATTGCCGTCGCTGTCGGCCTTCGCGAGGAAGCACGCACCTTGCGGCGTGCCGTATTTCGCAAACTGCTCGAGCGCGGCCTGGGCGCGCGATTCTGTCATGTATCCCTTGAACACGGCGTCCACTTCGAAACGCACCCTTCCGTCCTTCTGCTCCGACGCGTGGAAGTCGGCATCCGAACCCTCCACGATCTTGTACGACCCATCCACTATCTCGGGCTTGTTCGTCCAGCTTCCACCGACTGCCGAGTCGTCCGCGGCAATCGCCTCGAACCACGGTTTGCCGACGCCAACCGACATGTTTCCGGATATGGTCGGGGAGTTCACCACGTGCACTCCGTCGGAATCGACAAGCTCGACCGTATATCCATAATTATAGCCAACCGCGCAAATCGTGGGATCGGAGGCGTCGGTCGTGTCGAACGTGTATTCGTCCACGCCAGTGAACGGGAGATACTGCGTGGCCGTGCGGAGACCGTCCTCGCTCGTGACCGTGAGCTTCAGGCGGTATCCGGCGAGGTAGTCGCCGCCGCATTCGGAGACGCCGACATTCACGGTGCCGCGGTCAAGCGTGGACGCGATCTTCCCGGTGACGCCGCCGAACAGGATGGTCCGGCTCCACTTGATCTTCACCTCGCCACCATCCTCGAACGCCTCGGCGACAAGGTTCCCGTCAGCGGCGCACACGATTTTCCGCGCTTCCACCTTTGCGCTTGCAAGAGAGAGAGTGGATGTGGCGAAAACGTCGCCGATGGCTGGCGCAGCCGTGCAGGAGACACGCATCCCGGCGGGGACAGACCCCGCGATGACGATTCCAGCCGCATTGGCCGACGATATCGCCGTAAGCCCGTCAACGCCATCGAGAATCGCCGTCGCCCCGGTGGGAATCGAAAGCGCAGATTGCAAGTCGCGGAAGCGGATGTTGCGGAAAGTCACCGAGCAGTCCGGGGCGACCCGCGGAGTCACGCCGTCCGCCCAGCCGATCGAGGAGTTGTTGGTCGAGCAGAAAGTAAAGCCGTCCACGGGGATATACGGATGCTCAGTCGTGAACTCTGCATCCCTAATGACGTCAACTACCGTCATTAGCTTAGGCGACTCGCCGTCGATGACATCCTGAACCAGGAAGTCGAAGTCTTCATATGTGTAGTCTCCCAGTATCGCAACCGGCTCATCATAGTAGATCGCCATGTTACTGCCCATGTCTCTCAGGTTGTTGTCGCTGGGGCGGTTCATTACTTCTACCTTGTTATTGCTCTCGTTCCAGCGGCAAAGCGTCGTCGATCCTCCGCCGTCAAGGTTGAAGCCCACCCATGCACCCATTCCATAGAGAATCTTCGACAACGACGTGAAGTCGCATCCTGCCGTCCATCCGCTCCTCCTGCCGTCGCAAACCAAGAGGTAAAACGTCTTCCCGTCCGCGGAGATTCCGATAGCGGTGCGCGGCGCGATATCGCCGTTGTCTAGAGGGTTCCATTTTCCGTCGACGAGACCGGTGACAAACGCCGGGACGCAGAACCAGGTCTGCTTGGCCATCTCCTCTGTCATAGTGCCGACGATGCCGCAATTTCCGTTCTTCAGCTGCACAAACATGGCCTGCGGCGCCGGGTCCTTCAAGTTCGGGACTTCTACACCTCCTGTTCTGTTGTTTGAAATCTGGATTCCGTCAGCATAGAGCGGGCTGTATGGGCAAGCCCAGAGGTTGGTGTTGGCGCCAGACCACGGGAGCCAAGCCGCGCTGTTCCAGGCGAGAACGGCATTGCGCTCCTTGCCACCCTTCGACTTTGAGCCGCGATTACGAACAAGGAAGTCGCTCGTCTTCTCGCGGACCGTACGCTTGGGATAGTGGCCGCTCGCGTATTGTGCACACGTCGAATTCGACTCCGTCATCGGGTCTCCCCATCCTTCCGGACAGCGATCGGTGCCGGCGAAACGAAGACCCGGCGTCGTAAGGTCGATGCGCACGCAGTAGCACACCATCTGGCGCGGCCAGCCGGCCTCGGGCGTCAAAATCACCGGAACGAACGTAACGCCCGGGGACAAAGTCGATCCCACCGACCAGTCGAACTGCTGCGTGAGCGCGTTGTCGAGAATGTTCGTAACCCAGTTCTTCCGGGCTGTTGCCGAATATGTCACCTCGACATTCCTGAAGTTGGGGTTGCCGGGATAGGCCGCAAGGGCCGTCGTCGCTAGGAAAGCGGCTGCAATCGCAATCGTCCATGTCCGCAAACCGGTAGGGACGCGCGTCCCGCGCGTCCGCGGGCGAGCGAGGATGCTCGCCCCTACCATGTTGGCTTCGCTTATATCAAAGTTTTCCATTGCTTCAAGATTCCTTTAAACTGTGTATGCGCAATCACCAGCACATAATGATCATACCGGGTGAATTCTCGGTGCCAAATGTCTCGAGCTCCGGAAACTCTTCGCCCGAAATCCACCGCGTGACGTTCCGCGCCTTTGCCTCGACGTTGAGCGCGGCGAGGATCGTCATGTCGACGAGCGCCGTCGGCGCGAACGAACTGGGCGCCTCGCCGGTCCATGCGATTGGCTGCCCCTCGGCGTCGTATCCCGGCTGAAGCGCGGCGTTCGAATCAAGCACACCTCCGCCGGAAACCGCAAGCGAGAGCTCACCGGTGGACTCGGCATCGCATCCACCAATCGCAAGGCCCGTCTGCCCGCCCTCCGTGGCAACAGCAGAACCGGCCATGAACACGTTCGCGATAACCATCGAAAGCCCCGAGCCTGTCGATCCGATGATCCCTCCCGCGAGAATACCCGCGAATCCGGACTCCGTCGTGACCATCCCGCACTGGAAGGCATTCTCGAAACCGGCAGTCTTCGTGCTGCCGTTGAAGCGTATGCGGCCAATCAACCCGCCGGCGAAACCAGCCGAAGAGGAGATGATTCCCGCATTTCCACAGTTGACGATTGACTTGTTCGCACCTCGATAGCTGCCGACAAGTCCTCCAGCCGCAAGCGGAGAGGAAACGTCACCGTAGTTAAAGCAGCTTTGCAGCGTAAAAGCGAAATCGCCGCTCGCGGGGCCAACGTTGCCGATAATGCCGCCGGCCGGCGTGTTCACCGTCGACTCAACTGCGCCGAAGTTCGCGCAGTTCTTGATTGTCGGCGAGCCGCTGTTAGATGTCGTCTTGCCGACCAACCCGCCAGCGCTGCCGTCCTGGGCGGAGATATTGCTTTGGACGCTGACGCGGCCGTTGTTGGAACACCGCTCAATGGTTACGCCGCCCCCGCACTGTCCAATGAGCGCCCCCGCGATTGGGATTGTCCCACCAACGGAAACGACATTCGTGTTCTCGACAATGAAGTGGCAGTCGACCATCCGAAGGTTGCTTGCGCTGCCGACAAAACCGCCAAGGTACTGCTCGCCCCTTGTCGCGTTATTGGCTTGAAGGCGACAGTTAAACATCGTGCAGTTGGTTATCGTTGTGCCGCCGCTCACCGAGTAGAAGAAACCGGCCGATCCCTGGCTTGCGTTCGGGATCGTCCAAGTGCAGTTCGACAAGACGACACCCGACACATAAGCGCCATTTGCCGAACCGGCAATAAGCGAGGTCAATCCAATGTTGCCAGGAGAATTGTACCCCGCGATGCAAAGATTTCGGATGGTGCCTTTCAGGGTCGAACACAAGGCCTTGATGTCCTTGTGGCTTGGGAAGTTCCGAAGCGTGTACCCGCGGCCGTCGATGGTGGCCAGGAATTCGCTTGGCTTTGAGTAGGTGACGCCAGAGAGACTGATGTCGTTAGTCAGGGCGAAGGTTACGCCGGAGAGCGAGACAAGACTAGATCCCATGTACTCGGCGAATTCCGCGCCCGTTCCAATTTCGATAACAGTTGGGACGAAAATCGCGTTGACCGTTGTGTCTTCCGTGATGGATGTATAGGCGCCGTCCCAGCGGTAGAACACCGTATTCTCTTCAATCGGGGCGGGGTTGGCTGGCTTGGTGGCCGAACCAAGGTAATCGACCGTCTGCTGGTCGATCACTGTGCCATTCGTGTACTGGAAAGTGACGGTGTAGGTGTTGATGCTGTACTGCGCGACAACCGCCGCATCGGCGGCGACATTCAGATATGTCCCCTGCCAGCCGGCAAATGTATAGCCGGTACGTTCCGGATCGGCAGGCGGAGTGGCGTCAGCGCTGTAGTCGACCGTTTCCACCTTAAGGACAGATTCGTCCCAGTCCTGGAAAGTAATGGTGTATGTGTTGATGGCGTAAACCGCCGTGACCGTCTCATCCTGCTGGACGTTCGCGTAGTTGCCGCTCCACCCCGTGAAATGATAGCCAGTCTTAGTGTCGGGGCTGGTAGGCGGAGTTGCATCCTCGCCTTCAAGAATCTCCTGGCGGGAAAGCTGTGTGCCATCCCAGTCGTTGAACGTCACCCAGTGCGTCACCGTGCCCGCGTCGGCGTAAAGAGCCGTGATATCGGTAGCAGCAACGATCCCCGTGTAGGTTCCGCTCCATCCGAGAAAACGGAAACCCTCGCGCGTGGGGTCATCGGGAGGCGTCGCATCCTCTTCGTACGCCACCAGCTCGGACTTCAGGACGTCGCCATTCCAGTCGAGGAACCGGACGGTGAACATGTCGGGATTATACTGTGCGACGAGAGTTGCACTTTCCTGTACGTTCTCGTACGAGCCGCTCCAACCAGTGAAATGGTACCCCGTACGGGTCGGGTCGGCGGGAGGAACGACGTCTTCGCCGACATAAACCGTCTGCGGGGCGCCAAGTGAAGTGCCGTCCCAGTCCTCGAAGGAAATCGTAACCTGCTGGCGGTAGGTAATTGTGGCCGTTGCGGCTGGCTCGACTGCCCCAGTGAGCCACGATACGGAGCCAGCAGAAAGGGCCGTCCGAGACTCGTGGTTCTGCGCATAGATGGCGCCACCGCTCGTGCCAGAGCGAGCCTCCGTGCAACCCCAAGCAATAATGCTTTCATCAAGCTTGCTGTCCGAGAAAATACCGTAGGTAAGCGAGACTCCGACAATCAGTCTGGCATTCGGATACTCCGACTGGCTCGAACTCCGCATTCCTGTGACGGGAGCGATTGCCGAACCGCTATTGACATATGGGAAGGTGTTTCCAGATGGCATCAGAAAGATGAATTGTTCACCTGTATTCTTGTCCTCTACCACGCAGGCATCCGCAGAGTTTTTCTTGTTACTGGCGGTCGACATGCCGTATCGTTTCAGGAGTGTCCATCGAGCCGTCTTGTACACAAAGATATGATAGCCACCAATTCCGCCGGCCGATGAACCAGCGCTTTTAGTGTAATCAGCATGGGAAAAACCAAAGTTTCCCGAACTGGACGGGCCATAGAACACACCAAAATCAATGTCGTTGTCCTCGAGGAACGAAGCGTAGGCAGCCTGCCGCTCTGTACCCGGGGAAGAATAAGAAGCACCGCCGATGTACTCGGCGAATACATGAATCGTCCCGCCGTGCGCCCGCGGAACGAAGATGGCTGCAATCGCCATCGACATTGCAAGAACTACCTTTCCCATGTTTGTCTTCATCTGTTGCTGTCCTTTATCTGATAGTAATATTAAAGCGCTTAAAGAGTTTTCTGGCGATGGCCTTGCCGCAGAGCGATGCGACCGAGCCAGTGCCGGACGCGACCATGCGCCCCGTCGCTGACTCGTCCGACGACGCGCCAGCGAACCAAATATCACCGTCTGCATCCACGAGCACCGTCTCAGAACCTCCCGTCACGACCGAATACCTGACACGCGGCGCCCCGGAACTCCAGTCGACGTCGGTAATCACCTTGCACGGCGTGTTGATCGGCACGGGACCATAGAGTGTCTTGAGCGCAGGGCTTCCGTTCTCCTTCACGAGCGCACGCCACGCCAAGTTGCCGTCGCTGTCGACTTTCGCGGGGAAACATGCGCCGTGGGGCGTGCCGTACTCCGCGAACTGTCCAAGCGCGGCCTGGGCACGCGATTCGGTCATGTACCCCCTGAAAACGGCATTCATCTCGAACCTCACCCTTCCACCCTTCTGCTGCGCCGCAAGGAAGTCGGCGTCTGAGGTTTCCTCCACATCGTAAACGCCGTTCGTGATCTCGGGCTTGGCCACCCAGCTTCCGCCAACGGCGGAATCGCCCGCCGCTCTCGCCTTGAACCAGGGCTTCTCATTGCCAAGGCCCATCCGCCCCGTCAGGGCGCTTGTGAAGGCGACCCTTTCGCCATCAGCATCAACGAACTCAATTTTGTATGAATAGCCGTAGCCGGCGGCACAAATCGTCGGATCCGACGCTCCAGTCGTGTCAAACACGTATTCGCCAGGCCCGGCGAAATCGAGAAACTGGCTCGCAGTACGAAGCCCGTCTTCGCTTGTCACCGTGAGCTTCAGCTTGTAGCCCGAGATATATTCGCTGCCGCATTCAGAGACGCTCACGTTGACAATGCCGCGGTCGAGCGTCTCGGCGATCTTGCCATGCTGCCCTCCAAAAGTAACGATCTTGGTCCACCTTAGCTTCACCGCACTACCGACGGTGACCGCCTCTGCAACGAGCGTTTCGTCCGTCGCGCACAAGATCTTCTTCGCCTCGACGCGCGCGGCATCGATCGCGAGCGTGGTCGAAGCGAACACTTCGCCCACCTGCGTCGCCGCGGCACATCTGACGCGAAGCCCTTCCGGAATCGACCCAGCGACGACAAGCGCAGAGCTGTCGGCGATGGAAATGCCGCCAAGCCCCGTGACGCCGTTGAATTTCACCACACCGCCCGGCGCGACGACAAGCTCACGTTCCGTCTCGCGGAATCTGATGTTCTCGAAAGTGTTGGTCGCCCCCGCGGCAATCTGCGGCGTCACGCCGTCGGCCCAGCCGATGGACGCGCCGTTCGTCGATGAGATCGTCCACTCCTTCCCGGCTGGGATGCACGGATGCTCGGCGGTGAACGTCGCGTCGCCGAGCACGTTGATCGTCGACGACGAAGGAGTCTCGCCGTCGATGATGTCTTGCACGAGGAAGTCCATGTCATCGTAGAGGTACGTGCTGATCATCGCCTCGGGCATCTTGTAATAAATCGCCGCGTTCGCGCCGTTGTCGCGCTGCGAATAGTTCCCGCCCGGGCGGCTCAGTATCTTCGGGCGATTGTTCTGCGAGTCCCAGGCGCAGATGTTCGAAGAGCCTCCGCCGTCGAGGTTGAACGCGTCGTGGCAGCCCATTCCGGCGAGGATCTTGCCGAGGGACGTGAAGTCGGCGCCGCTCGACCAGTCCTTGTTGTCGCCGTCGCACACGAGGACGTAGAACGTGTTCTTGTCCTGTGAAAGGCCGACTGCGGTGCGGGGGCGGACGGACGTGTCGCTGGACGCCTCGGGCTGCCCGTCCCTGACGAGGCGGTAGTGGAACGCCGGCACGCTGAACCACGTCTTTTTTGCAATGGAAGAAGTCATTTGCCCAACGATCTCGGCCTTGCCTGTCTTGTATATTACAAAAATGCCCTTCTGGTTAGATTTACTGCTGTGAGTGCCGTAACCAGTGCCGTCGGTGGATATCTGGATGCCGTCGGCGTAGAACGGACCGTTGATGTTGCCCCAGAGGTTGGTGTACGGCGAGACCCACGGGCCCCACGCGGCGGCGTTGAAGGCGAGCACGGCGTCGCGCTCCTTCCCGCCGAGCACCTTGGATCCCCTGTTGCGCGCGATGAAGTCGCCCGTCTTCTCGCGGACCGTGCGCTTCGGCTGCCCGGCGCCCTCGGGCTCCGGCATCTCGTCGCCCCAGTCGGCGCAGCGGTCCGTGCCCGTGAAGCGCAGCCCTGGTGTCGTCAGGTCCACTCGCACGCAGTGGCAGACCATCGTGCGGGCCCAGCCGCCGTCAGCCGTGAGCACTGCAGGGACGTACGTGATGCCGGGCGAGATCGCCTCGCCCTTCGTCCAGTCGACCGTCCTGGACAGCGATGCGGTCACGGCGTTCGTCTCCCAGCTCATGCGCGTCTTCGCGGCGTACGTCACCGCGAGGTTGCGGAAGTTCGGGTTGCCGGGATATGCGGCTTCGCATATCCCGGCCCAGGCGACAGCCGCCGAAAGGACGATTATTCTGATCGACTTCACTGCGCGGCCCTCACTTCTCGAGCAGGATGCGCCTGGTGGCGTCGATCTCCTCCTGCGTCACGCCGATCTTGAGAAGGTACTTGATCACGTTGCCGCGAGTCGTCTCGCCCTCCTTCTTCGGGCCAAACGTCTCGAAGAGCTCGCTGCCCTTCCTGCAGTACCTGAAGCGCGGAAGGTTTTTGTTGAACGACGGCAGCTCGTAGTTGTCGTAGTAGTACCGCTCGTCGCGTCCTATCACGCCGTCGAGGATGAACGCCACCGTGCCCGTGCGGTCAGAGCCCACGGCGCAGTTGAAATAGATCGGGTACTTCGACGCGTCCGAGAAGACCTTGAACATCTCGCGGATGTTCGGCGCGCACTTGGGGTGCGTCACGTGGTACGGGATGATCGGGAAGAACAGGTGCTCGATGCCGGCGAGGGAGGTCTCGACCTCGCCGTACGTCTTCTGGCGCCCTTCGCATTCGTCCTTTCCGCGTAGGTCGACCTGGGTCTTGATGCCGAGCTTGTCGACGTAGAACGACTTGAGAGCCTCCACGGAGACCTTCGTCATCGGAGCCTGGCCACGGTAGAGGAGCCCCTGGCGGACCTTCACGCCGTCCGCGTTCTTTCCGCCGCCCATGTCGCGGAAGTTGAGGCTGGGCTTGCCGATCATGCGCGGCGGCACGTCGGCCGTGGTGAACGTGCGGACGTCGGAAACCACCTTCTCGCCGGAGTCGGTCTCGGCGGTGACGCGCCACCAGTACTTGGTGCCGAGCTTGAGGTAGCCGGGGCGGATCGCCTTCGCGCTGACGACGGTCTTGCCCTTTTCCTCGGCCTTGACCTTCTCTGCGATCGGCGTGGCGAAGTCCTCGGTCTCGGAGAACTCGACCCTGGCCTCCTTGACGGTGAAGTCGGCGTTCCACGCGAAAGGCTTCCAGGTCTTCTCCTCCTCCTCCGCGCGCTTCATGAGCTCCTTCGTCCAGTCGTTGCACATGTAGAAGTTGAAGCGGTCCTCCCACTTCTTCACCTTCTTGTCCTTGGAGCGCCCGGCCTTCTCCCACTCCGCGTACTTCTCGTTCATCCGGTCGCGCTGCTTGATCTCGTCTTCGGTCAAGGCGGGGCGCGGGGGCTTCTCGCCTCGCTTCTCCCAGTTGTCCAGGAACTCCTTCACGCACGGGGAGTGCGTGTCATATGTCGCGCCATTCTCAGGCGTGGCAAGCGTGATCGACGCTGCGAACAATAACGACAGATACATGACATTCTCCTTTTTAGTTGTTGCTATTTGAAATCGGCGATCTACTTGAGCGAAATCTTGAACTGAATCTTGCCTTCATACAAAAGCGGACGCTTGTCCGGCTCTGTGGCATACGCAGACGAGAACGTGCTGCTCCTCTTGCAAATCTTCTTTCCGCGGTTTTCATGCCATAGATTATAGCACAGCCCCTTAAAAGCAAAACCCCCCATACAGGGGGTGCCTGTCGACACGAATAGGCTTGCGGTTGAATGGGAAAAATGAGAAACTATTCGCCATGAAGGCCGTCGTGTCCACACTTGCCGCCGTTCTCGCGTGCGCTATGTCCTCTTTTGGCGCGGATGCCGAGAGAGAATTCGTCTGCACCGGGCAGGTCGGCTTCGTGTGCGGAGGAGCGCCGCAGCGGTTTGCGCTCTTGGGGGCAACGCACGACGGACGATACTCGTTCTCGCACTCCTACTGGATAGAGTCCCCCGGCAATCATGTGTTTCGAAGCGGCGACATCGTGCGCATCTCGGGGAAGACAGTTCCGCCAACGGGAAAGATAAGAGACGAGAAGCCTGACGAAGTCGCATTCATGGCGACAAACGTCCAGACTTTGGCGCACATGCCGTTCCCCGCCGCGTCGCCGTTAGGCGCCGAGAAAATCAATACCGGACGTCTGACCGGAATGTACGTGTGCATTTCCGGCGTCGTGTCTTCAGTCACGCACGACGAGATGAACGCACAGTGGAACTGGTTCGTGCTGAGGACACAGAAGGGAAACGTGTACGTTGCGGCATCAGACTTCGAGCTGCCATACGCGCAGCTTCTCACGGCAATAGACGCAGAGGTAGAGGTCCGAGGCCTTGTGCACAACCAGAACAATTGGCGCCGTTTCATAGGTCCGTACCTCATCGCAAGCGGGAAAGACTGCGTAAAGGTGGTTGAGGAGGCCCCGTCAGCCGATAGGCGGCACGAGCTCTCCAAAGACGACTTCGCCGCGGACTTCAGGGCTCTGCGAACCGGCAAAGTGGACTTCACGCATCGCGTTAAAGTCGAAGGCTCGCTCGTAGCGGTGGGGCGCGAGATATGCTTTATCGAGACTTCCGGCGGCGTCCTTCTCAAAGTCGTCCCGCTGGCTGGTTCGTGCATTCCCAGGTCGAGCGGGCACATCGTCGCGTCTGGTTTCGCCTCTCTCGACTTCGGCGGGCTGCGGCTCGGCGACGCCGTCCTCGAGCCGGCGGGCGACGCTCCGCTGCCGCAGCACCAACCCGCGCCGACGAAGATCTCAGAGCTCTATCGGATGGCGAGGAACCCGGACAACAGCCCGACGGACAGCCTCAGGCGAATCGTCACTGTAGAGGGAGTGGTGACGGAATCCAATGAAAGCATACAGGGCGAAAGGATAATCTGGGTAGAGCAGAACGGCCAGGGCTTGTCAGTCGACGCGACGTATACACCGGAACCTTGCCTCGCGAACATCAAAAACGGCTGCACGCTGCGCGTCACCGGCGTGTGCAACACAGAATTCGAGGCAGATGCGTCCAGAGCGTCTTTTCCGCGCTTTACAGGCTTCACACTCTTCCCGTTGTCGGACAACGACATAGTCGTGACTGCCCGAGCGCCATGGTGGACGACCGGAAGGCTGGTTGCCGTAATCGTGTCGTTGGTCGGGCTGCTTGTCGCTTTATTCATCCTCACCGTCGTCCTGAAGGCGCTCTCCGACAGGCGCGGCCAGCAGCTCTACGAGGAAAAGGTCGCTCATGTCAGAACAGAGGCGAAGGTCGAAGAGAGAACGCGCCTTGCGATCGAACTGCATGACGCCATCTCGCAGACGTTGACGGGGGTCGCGTTCCAGATCGATTCGGCAGACCTCATCAACAAGGGCGAAAACAAGGCGCTGGGGAAGTTTCTTGACACGGCGCGATGGATGCTGGGCTCGTGCCGACGCGAACTCCAGAACTGCCTTTGGGATCTTAGGAACAGGGCGTTCGACGAAAAGGACATGACAGAGGCAGTAAGCCGCGCCATCGCACCACATACCGGCAATGCGACTACAAGCGTCCGCTTCAACGTGCAGCGAAGCAGGCTGTCAGAGTCCACTGTGCATTCCATACTGCGAATGGTGCGAGAACTGGTGGTGAACGCAATCCGACATGGCGACGCAACGCACGTGTGGGTGGCAGGCGAATGCAGCGGCGGGCATATCGCGTTCTCCGTGAGAGACAACGGACGGGGATTCGACACCACAACCGCGCCAGGGCCGCGCGACGGGCACTTCGGGCTCCAGGGAATACGCGAGAGGGTCCGCGCCGCCAAAGGCACAATCGAAATCGAAAGCAGCCCCGGAACCGGGGCAAAGATAACCGTGACCATACCGGAGACAGAATGACAAAAGAGTCTCGCAAAAAGATCCGTGTCCTGCTCGCAGACGACCACATGGTCGTTAGAATGGGCATTGAGTCGCTTCTCTCCTTCGCCAACGGCATCGAAGTCATAGGAGAGGCCGACAACGGGCTCGACGCCGTAAAGATCGCCCACGAACTCAAGCCGGATGTCGTGCTAATGGACCTTCAGATGCCGGAGTTAAACGGCGTAGAGGCGACAGCGCGCATCCATGCCGACGATCCCGGCGCGAAGATTCTCATCCTCACGTCGTTCGGCACTTCTGCGGAACTCAAGCGTGCGATGGACGCGGGCGCCGCCGGGGCTCTTGTGAAAAGCTCTTCACGCACGGAAATCATCGACGCCATACGAGGCGTAATGGCTGGCAAAGTAGTCATGAGCGACGAGATAAGGCACACTATCGAAAACATCTCCGCCATGCCGGAGATGTCGCCAAGACAGACAGAAATACTAAACCTCGTCGCCAAGGGCTTCTCAAACAAGGAAATTGCCGAGATCATCGGCATCTCTCCCGAGACCGTGAAAGAGCACGTCGCGAAGATACTTCACAGCATCGGCGCGAGCTCGCGCGCGGAAGCCGCGACAATAGCCGTAAACCTCGGCCTTATAACCGGCTGAGCCGCGCCGCCGGGGATTAGTCCTCGGCGGGAACCGCAGGGGCAAGCGTCTCGAACTCGGCGGTCGCGCCCACGTAGCCGGACATGACCTGCTCAAGCTCGCCCCTGACGCGCGGGAACTCAACGTTCAGCCAGAACTCGAGCGCCGGCTTCTTGTAGTCGAACTTCCCGGCGGCCTTGACGAAGAGCGCGGCGACGATAAGCGCAATCGCCGCATCGACGAGCTTCCTCGCGGAGAGATCGTGGTAGGTCTTCGCGTCCTCGCGCCCCTTTACAAACTCAACTGCGTCGTCGAGCGCCTTGAGGAGCTTCGTCATGCGCGGATGTTCGCCGTGCCAGTCCTCTTTGCCGAGGATGTCGGCGATAACTTCATGGACGAGGCCGCCCGTTACGCCCGCAATCGCGGCGACGACCTGGAGCTGCGAAGTGCCCTCGTAGATCGTCGTGATGCGGCTGTCGCGGAGATACCGCTCACACGGATAGTCCTTCATGAAGCCCGAGCCGCCGAGAACCGCAATCGCGCCCTGCGCGTTGCGCATCGAAAGCTCGGAGCCATAGTACTTCGCCATCGGGGTGAGCATCTTGTTGAACGCGGCAGCCTTCTTGAGACGCGCACGAACGGCCTGTGCCTCGGGCGTCCCCTTAAGCGACTCGAACTTGCGTCCAAGCCCGGTTTCGAGGTCGACGTTCTTCGCCGCGTAGTAGGTGAGGAGACGCGACGCCTGAAGCTCGACCGACATCGTCGACATAAGCTCGCGGAGAGCGGGGAATGTGTCGATCGTGACGCCAAACTGCTTTCTCGCCGCGGCGTAGTCGCGGGCCGCGCGGTAGGCGGCCTCGGCAATGCCGGTGCCCTGAGCGGCAATGCCCATGCGGGCGCCGTTCATAAGCGCCATGACATAGGTGATAAGGCCACGCTTACGAAGACCGATCAGCTTCGCGGGCGCCTCGGTGAAGACCATCTCGCAAGTGGGCGAACCGTGAATGCCGAGCTTGTTCTCGAGACGGCGCACCTTGACCCACGGGCCCTTCTCGACGAGAAGGCAGCTTAGACCGCGTCCGTCGCTGAACTCGGGCTCGGTGCGGGCGAGGACGAGAAGGACTTCGCCGCAGCCGTTCGTGATGAAGCGCTTTACGCCGTTGACGCGCCAGACGCCGTCCTTGTCAAGATAGGCGGAAGTCTTGACGGACTGGAGGTCGGAACCGGCATCCGGCTCGGTCAGAACCATCGCGCCGGTCCACTCGCCGGTGACGAGGCGCGGGACATACTGCTTCTTGATTTCCTCGTCAGCAAACCAGTTGATCGTCTCGGCGATGCCCTGAAGCCCGAAGAGGTTCATAAGACCGGCGTCGCCGCGGCTCACAATGTCGTTGCACGCGGTGAGAACGGTGCAGGGCATGTTGAGGCCGCCGAGGTAGTATGGAATCGTGACGCCCATGAGGCCGGTCTTCCCGAATAGCTCAATCGCGAGCTTCATGCCGGGAGCGCGAGTCACGGATCCATCCTCGTTCAGCGTGTTGCCGACGAGGTCGGTCTCTTCCGCGAGCGGGGCGATGCGGTTCGCCATGATGTCGCCGCAGAGGTCGATAGCGCGCTTGTAGTTGTCAATCGCGTCAGCCGCGTCTTTCGGCGCGAAATCGTATTCCTTCGCGAACTTGAAGTCTTCCTCGAGAAGCGTCGCGACTTCGCTCAAGTCGAGAAGGTCGATGACGTTCTCGATGTCCTTGTTGTCTCTGTAGAAATTGCCCATGGTGTAAGAGGTTGAATAGTTGAAAGGTTGAATGGTTGAAAAGAAGAAATGGCAATCGCTATTTTTCCTTGATAGCCTTGATCAGCTTCGGAACGACCACGTTGAGGTCGCCGACGATGCCGTAGTGCGCCACCTTGAAGATCGGCGCGTCCTTGTCGGTGTTGATTGCGATGATCTTCGCCGAGTCCTGCATG
>JAZSLQ010000009.1:0-7322 GCA_045535455.1 Kiritimatiellia bacterium
CGAGGAGGTATTTCCAGTTGCCGGCGGGGTTCGCCTCGCCGCCGAAGTAGATTATGCCCTTCACGCCCGCGACGAGCTGGGCGGGCCATGCGCGGAGCACATTACGCGACTGCATAGCGCTGCGCTCGAGCGCTTCGCGTCCGCCCATGCCCCACACCGATATGCCCGCGGCTGCCTCGTCGTTCCAGACGGTCTTGATGCCGCCTGCCGCGGCGTCGGCGATCGCTTCGGCCGCGGTTTCGTATTCGCCGTAGTGAATCGGCAGGATGTCGACGTGCTTGCCGATTCCCGAGCCGAGGACGTCAAGACGGAAGTTGCGCGGCCAAAGTCCACCGGCCATCATCGAGTGCGCCTTCGGGTTCACCTTCCAGAGTTCCTCAGCACCGATTTCGCAGAAGCGCTTGTAGTCGGCGGTCGGATTTGAGGACTTGCTGCCGGGGGTGATTTCGTTTAGCCACTCTATGCCGAAGACGCGCTTGCCGAATTTCTGCGATATCGCGCGGATCGACTCGCGCCAGCCGGCTTCGTCGAACGGATACGGCTCGAAACCTGGCGAGTGGACGTGCGGCGGCAGGACCCATTCGGGTGCGCCGATGAGCATGAGCCACGGCTTGATGCCGTGCTTCTCCTGACGGTCCATCATCCCGGAAACCCAGTCGAACTTGTATTCGCCGCGGTTCGGGACGAGCCCGCCCCAGCCGACGAACATGCGGTTCACCGAGAAGCCGAGCTTGGCGGCCGTCTCACATTCAAGGTCGGTGTGGAGGTCCGTCGCACCGAACGGCGCACGCTTGCCGCCAAGCGCCTTGTCGACGTCGGGAATGACTCCGAAGAACGCGTCGACCGACTTGTCGCCAGAGCGCCCTTCCGCGAGGAAGCAGCCGAGGCGCTTGCCAATGGCGCTCGAGAGATCGACCTTGGCCGTCTTGCCGGGATCGGGCATCGTAGCCGAGACAGAGCCGACTTCCTCAAGCTTGCCGACATCGTCGAGGGCGAGTATCTTGATGGAGACGGGAGAGCCGGCCTTCGCGTCGGGACCGGCGACGAGGTCGACAACTGGCTTGTCGCGGCCCGCAACGAAAAGACCGCCGGCCGTAGGCGCGATGATGTCGAGCCCGTTGATCGGGCGGACCATCTTCGGAGCCCCGCACGTCTTCGTCCACGGGAAGTCCTTGTCGTCGCCGCCGCGGAAGCGGACGTGGAAGAAGAGCGAGTTGTAGCGGAAGAACTTCTTGATCTTCTGCGTGACGCGGACCGTGCCCTTGCCGGGCTTCACCTCGCGGAAACCCCAGCCCGCCCCCGGATAGTTGACATGGTGGCTGCTCTTTTCATGGACGCCGTCGGGGTTGTCGATCCACGGGCCGCAACCGAAGACGACGACGTGGCATTTGTTGTTCCAGTATTCGGAAGGGTCGAGGTAGTAGTCTGCCACGACGTCGAACGACTCGCCCTCGCGAATCTCCTTCATCGGCTCGTCGGTGCCGGGCCTGAAGCATCCGCGCGGGACAATCCAGCTCTTCTTGTAGGTGATTCCGGCGGGCGGTTTCGCGCGCGCGGCCTTCGCCTCCGCCTCAGCCTTCCGCTTCGCGGCCTCCGCGCCGGACATCGCCCAGGTTATCTTGCCGCAGAAGATCTTGTGCGTCGCCTTGCCCCAGTCGCCGTTCGGCGCGATGAAGGCGAGCGGGCCGAAGTGCCCGACCTTGTCGCTCCACTTCGCGGTGAAGGCGAACACCTTCGTCTCGCCCTTCTTCATCGTCTGCGGCGGGCGCCACTCTCCGGTATCGAGCCAGCCGCCGTCCGGCTTGAAGCGGTGCATCGCGACGGTGACGTTCTCCTTGGGCCCAAGGTCTTTCTTGAGCGTCACCTTGACCTGAAAGCCGGAATCGGGAACAACCTTGTCCGGCGTCTCGACCTTGAGCCAGTCATCCTCGTGGACGGCTGCCTGAAGTGCAAGCACCATGCCTGCGACCATCAATGCGGAAACCAGTTTCTTCATGGTATTTTCCTTTGCTTGTTTTAAGTCTTTTGTTTAGCAGTGTAGATGAGAGTTGGAGTGAAGAGTTGGAGTTGGAGAGTGGAATTGGAGATTTTTTGTTTCGAGATTTTTATCGCAGAGGCGCAGAGGCGCAGAGTGCGCAAAGAATTATCTTTCCCTTGTTAGGCAATTGATTTGGTGTGATTCTACCAAATGCCGCCTATCAGGGGAATATACTATAGTATAGGTCTACTTCTTCGCGTGTGCGTCTTCGAGGAAAACACGCAAGGCAAGCGCGATGTCACGGGCAGGCCATTCTTCCTTATTTTTTAGCCGTGTAGAACATGTAGATCGTGTAGGAAAATTATCGAACTAGTATAAAGAAGCCCTTCCCCATCTGGAACTCGTAGCAGCCGATATCGACAATCTTGCCAGACTTGCGGTTCTTCCCTGCAAGGTCGACAGACGCCATGCCGTCGTAATTCGCACCGGCGTTCACGAGCGGCCCATCAGCCTTGGGCGTATAGTCGCCATTCGCATAGTCATTAAAGAACGACTCCGCAGTGCCAACAATGGTGCCTTCGGGAAACGTGGTTCCAGTTATATCCCCTTCGACCGCGCCATTGACGAAATTTGACCGAGTTCCGGTAGGAAGACACGGGATATTGTCAACAGTATTCGTGATGCCTGCAACAACAACATTCTGCACTGTGGCGTTGGCACCGATGACGAGCGGAGACCGCACCTTGCACCACTCGCTCGTTGCCGTGAGCGACCCGTCTACGATCGAACAGTTCCGCATGATTGCTGTGCCGTCGAGTTTTGCAATGGTTAAAGATGTCGAAGGATGATGATGGGCGATGAGGCAGTTCTCTGCGCGACCGGTTCCTTCCAGCCACAGAGCCAAGGCCTTGTTCTGTCCCCACTGCGTGGAACCAGCCTCGGAAATGCTGCCTCGGACAACCGAATGCGTGAGAAGTCCCGCAACAAGCGCCGCGCCACCGCCGCTTGCGTGTCCGCTGACGAGAATGCCCGCATCAAGCACGCAGTTGGATACCGTGCCGCCGTTGGCGCCGATGTAGAGATTGCCGCCCGCCGTCCAGTCGCCCCATGCCGAGCCTTTCGTCATGGTCAGATTCGCTACGAAGGCGTTGGCATGATTGAGAATAAAGACACGCCGATTTCCATTCTGGTAGTTCGCCCTCACTGTATTGGAGACAATGGTGCGCGAGGGGTCCGGATCATCGCCGAGAATGCGAACGGCAGACGTCACGCTCAGCGGGCTCGAAATTTTATACAGCCCTTCGGCGACATGGATCGTTGCGCCGTCGGTGGCGATGGCAAGCGCCTCCGGAATATTCGCCGCGGCGGTCGCGGTCGAGGAATACGGCGGCGTTGCGTTTTCTGCCGCGGCATCGACGTACATATCGCCGTTGTAAAGCGTCGTGAAGGAATTGGTCGAGGTCGAGGTCGAGAGAACGCGGCCGCCCTCCATGGTCGCCGAAGCTCGCGCGAACCATTGATACGTCACGCCATAGCCAAGGTTGTTTACGCTTCCCGAAAATGTCTCAGCCGCCGAAGCCGAGCCGAGCGGAAGTTCCGTCCAAGTTTCACCATCGGTTCCATAAAATACCGAGACGGACGTGGCAAGCGTGTTCACGAGAGCCGCCTCCGCAAGTGCGACGGAGAACTCAGTAGATTCGCCGGTCACCGTCGCCGTTGCTGCGCCAAGGACGGGCGCGCCGGTAGTTGTGAACGAGCCGACGGCCGACTCGGCGACATCCGTCCCGTTGTTGGCGACGATCTTCCACCAGTAGGTCATACCGGGCTCAAGGCCTGTGAGCGTTGCCGTTCGCGTGTCGGCGGAAAGTCCCGTTCCAAGCAGATTGGTCGTCGCCGTCGTGAAGGCTTCGTCCATGCTCCAGACGAGCCCGGCGTCCGCCGTCACGCCCTCGTCGGCGACGAGGAGCCAGGCGGTCGAGAAGAAGTTTGTTGTCACCGTCGGCGAACCGGTGGCGGAAACGGAGAATACGCCGCCGACGGGCAGGATGTCCTTCATTTACGTGCCGACGACGAGCTCGTCGGCGCGGAACGAACCGCCGTTCGTCCCGTACGGGCCGGCGAAGGCCATCGACTTCGGGTAGGCGGAATCGGTGATAAGCTGGCCCTCGACAGTGTCGGACGCCCCGTCCAGCGCCGCCCACGTGACAGCACCGGTGAAGTCGGCCGTGTCCACCGCGCCGGCCCGGACGAGCTCCGCGCCGTCCGTTCCCGAACCGACCGCGATCTCCGCGTAGCAGAGGTAGGTCGAGTCGAGCGTGACGCCGGTCGCAAGCGGATAGTGCGAGAGGGTGCCGGCTGCGTCGATGAGACAGAGCGAAAGAACAAGCGTGCCGCTCGAATTCTTCCACATGAGAAACGAGCAGGAGGATTTGTTGGAGGTTGTCGTGGGTGCGTACTTGCTGGATGAGGTCGATCCGATGAGACCGAACCCGAAATAGGAGCCGTTAACGTTGCCGGCGGGGGTCGCAACGGAGTTGAGTTTCGCGGCCGCGGGGGCGGTCAGCCTCAGGAGGGCGCGGACATAGAGCGTTCCCGACGAAACCTTGAGCGTGTTCGATGCGAAATCGTGTCGCCCGCCGCGAAGCTCGTTGTTGTTCGAGCCGGGGTTGCACTGCGCCGCGCCGCCGCACGTCGTGAAACCCTTCGCCGTCATGACAGCGGGGAGGGAAAGCCCGTAGTCCGTTCCGCTGACGGAAATCTGAGTAGTACTATCGGCCATCTTCCAGGACGACCCTGCCGTGAAACCAGTCGAATAATTGCCCGTGGTCGTAGCCTTGTTGATCTGCTGGCTTCCGGTTGCGGTGATGCCAGTCCAGTCGCCTTCATGAAATCCTTCATAGACAAGGACTTCGCCTTGCGTCGAAAACGCCGCGGCGGCAAAGATGGCAAGAGCCGAAAGGCGGAATGCCAACATAGAATGCATGCTCTTATCCGCGGCAGAATTGCCGCGGTCTATACTACTACAACCGTTAGTCATATCGGACTCCTCCCTCAATCGAGGCAAAACCTCGAGTTTTTGTGCTTGCATTTTACCAAAAAATCAATGTGGAATCAAGGAAGCGGCAGAGGGGGAAAATAGCAATTTCATAGGATCCTCCTTGTGCCAACTTAGTGTTCTGCGGGCTGGGGGTAGAGTTCGCGGGCGAGCTCTCGGGTTGCCTCGACCATCTCGGGGTGCGGCGTGTCCGTCACCGTCAGGACGCCGGTCATGAAGTCCTCTCCATCCATCCAGCCCGTGAGCGGCATGTCGCTCCAGAAGAACCAATGCACGCCGACGAGGTTCCTGTCCTTGAGCGCCGCGCGGACATACGCCTTGTAGTGTTCGACGCGGTCCTTCATGTCACAGCACGGGACAAGCCCCGCATGCAGCGAGCCGCGGTCCCCAGCCGCCGTAACGACCTTTGACTGGTTCGGCTCAAGGCGGAAACGCTGGGCCGCATGCCACGTATAGTCGCCTCGGTGAATGCCATAAAAGCCGAAGCCCATCGCGCGATCCGTCCTGTTGGAGATCTCCACCGAAACGGTTCGGCAATCGATAAACGCGAACGGCTTTCCAAATACAAACTTTGCACCGCTGAAACTACGTTCAGGCGCGACATCTACAACAGCGACATCGCCTTCCATACGCACGGTCGCGCCGTCATTCGGCTCCACCTTCACATCCGCCGCTGGAAATAGCTGACGGCTTCCAGTCGCGGCAAAGCCCTCCTCGATGCACGAGGCAAACGTCAAGACCGAAAGCGCAACAGCGAACAGGCGAGAGGAGTTCACCTTTTACACCTCTCATTGTCGGCGGGAAGGAAGTCGCGCAGAGCGAGCGCAATATCACGACCGAACTGGCGGAAATATGGCGCGGTGAGCGTCATGCGACGCGCGTTGGCGAACGGAATCTCGAACGCAATGACGAGCGGCGCGTTCGGCCAAGTCCTGATCGCCCACTGCGTGAGCGTGGAGCCCTGCTTGTAGTTGGAGCCCGTGTTCCAGCCGCGTCCTTCCTCATAGTAATCCGAGGCGAGGAATCCGAGCCCGGAACACTGCACGTGCTCGACGACTTCGCAGAAGCGGCGCTGCGCCGGCTCAACTGCCTTTATGCCGACGGTATAGATGTACTCGTTGGAGTTGTCCTTCTCGAGCCAGCTGCCGCGAAGCCACGGGCAGTGGATGTCCATCACGACGGACGGATCGCCCGCCTCCTTCGACCAGTCCTGCAGCATTGCACGAATGGCCGCCACCTCGGGATGGATCGAGGGCCTGTCGTCGTTGTAGTCGCGGCAATGGTCGTGTGGCCTTCTGTTCTTGCCCTGGTCGCCATCTACAACACCGTCCTTGTCGGTGAACGGGACAGCTCTTATCTCGATGTTCTCGCGCATCCACTTGCCGAGGTCGTCGTCGCCAAACACGCTTTCGAGAAGACCCTCCAACACGAACGTCGCCGTCGTCTCGGCGCAGTGGTGGCGAGATGTGACGAGCATCCTGTACTTGGCCTTCCCGTCGATGCGTCCAAAGCGCCCCGTCTCAACAGAACGCCCCTTGCGCGACTTGCAGAGGACGCCCGTCTCGAAGATCTTGCCGCGATCCTTCTCGTGCGACGCGATGAAGCGCTCCCAGTCGCCCTGCGTGTAGGGGATTGTCTGGCAAAACCACGTCTCGCCTTCATCGGCGCCAAACGTCCAGGTGAATTCGTAGAGCGACGCGTGGTTCCCCAAGACGGAATCGCGCGGATCGTTCATCTCGAAGTCGGACCAGCGCCAAAGGCGACCGCCGTCCGTAGATACGGCCGCGCCACGCGACCCGACGGAAGGTCCGTTCAGGAACTTGAACTTGAGCGTACGCCCATTTGCGCCCTTCACGCGGAACGCCCAGTATATCCACAGGTCGTTCGTGTCGCGCATGTCCTTCTTGAGCTCCACCAAGTCGCCGTCGATCTTCTCGACGATGATGTTTCCAGCGGGCATGTCCGCATCGACGGTAAAGCCCTTCGCGACACCAAGCGAAGATGCCGCCATGAGGACCGTAACCAATGGCCTGATCATTCTTGTCGTTTTCATTTTAGCCGTGTAGAACGTGTAGATCGGGTATATGAAAGTTGGAGTGAAGAGTTGGAGTTGGAGAGTAGAATTTGTGCGATTCTACCAAATGTCCCCAGAATGCGAAATATACGAAGGTATATGTTACACCAACCCCGTGCAATTGTCAATTGCGGCGAGAAGCGAGGCAAAAAGCGAGGCGGTGGAGCGAAGGTCCGAGCGAGTGGATACGGCGTATTCGCCGAGGGTCCACGAGG
>JAZSLQ010000143.1:0-6636 GCA_045535455.1 Kiritimatiellia bacterium
CAGATGGAGTTTGAACTCCTGACGGGATAGACGCAACCGCTTGCGCAACAAGCACGGCCGCAAAACCTTCGGAATTCCGCAAAAACCGCGCGGGCCTTTCCGAGGGCTCGACAGCTCTTTACAAAGGTGGGGATATTCCAGATTACCTAACGGCTGACGAGGTATGATGATTTTTGCTATAATTTCTCCGTTATGGCGAAATATCGATGCAGCGTGTTTTCTCAGGGGAAGATGTCACAGGGGCGAAAAGCACTCTTGAACTGGAGGATGTTTGCGAACTCGTCTGCCCCATAGGTGCCCTAAAGCCCTAACCCCTGACCCCTGACCCCTAAAATCCCTATTGACGGGTAGGAGAACAATGTGATATTATTTGTAACCGAAACAGCCGTTAACGAAACAGACATTTCGTAACGAGGGTGGCAAAGGAGTGGGTTTATGAAATTCTTTGGTCGTGAAGTCGAGCTGAAAGAACTCAGAAAGGTGCGCGAACTTTCTCAAGAGAGATCGCGTTTTACGGTCTTGACTGGCCGTAGGCGAGTGGGAAAGACCGAACTTTCCCGCGAGGCATTTGACGATGGCAAGACACCATACTTGAATTTGCCCATCACGCGGCAACCAGAAGTCACGCTTTGCGCCCAGCTTCAGGAAGAGGCGGAGAGGGTTCTGCATCTTGGGTTGCACGGAACATGCACACGATTCGACGAACTCTTCCGAGAATTGATGAAAGAGGCCGAGAGACGCCCCTACACTCTTGTCATCGACGAGTTCCAGGAGTTTGACCGCACGAACCCAGGCGTTTACGGCGACATACAACACATCTGGGACGAGTACCACAACAAAACGAAGCTGAATCTTGTCGTCAACGGCAGCGTAAATCGCCTAATGAATAAGATATTCTTCGACGATTCGCAACCGCTGTACGGACGCAACACAGGAACACTGGTGCTCAAACCCTTTGGCCCCTCGCTTCTAAAGGAGATATTCCGCTGCTACAAGCCGAACTACGCGAACAGGGATTTACTTGCACTTTGGGCGGTTAGCGGTGGCGTTGCGCGATATGTCGACATGATGATGTCGGCACGCGCATTCACCAAGGCGGAGATGCTTGAGGAGATATTTTCGCCGTTGTCTGCATACATTCCAGAGGGAAGGACGATTCTTGCAGACGAATTCGGCCCGGACTACGGAACATATTTTACGTTGCTTGCTGCGATTTCTTCGGGGCAGACGACTTCTGCTGAGTTGAAGAATCTCCTTGGCACCGAAGTCGGTGGATTTCTCGCCAAGCTGGAGGATCAGTATTCTATCGTCGAAAAGAAGCAGCCAATCTTCGGGAAGCAGACGGCGAAGAACGCCCACTTCCAGATCGACGACTGCTTCTTCCGATTCTGGTTTCGATTCGTGCACAAGTTGAGCTATCTAAACGAGCTTGGTCGTCGAGATCGGATGCGTGACATCGCCGAAAGGGATTTTGACGTTTTCAGTGGCTATGCGTTGGAGCGCTATTTCACAGCAAAGATTGTCGAGGACAAGGGTTGCACGCGAATCGGCTCGTGGTGGGACAGGAAAGGCGAAAACGAGATTGACATCGTTAGCGAAGATGAGGTTGCCGAAACGCTTGCGTTCTATGAGGTAAAGGTCGACTCTTCGCGATTCGACGCCGCCCGCCTTGCAGAAAAAGTCGAGGCATTCTTTGCCAAGAACCCTGGCAAGCGCAATCTACAGTATAAAACAGGTCTTCTGTCAATAGAAGACATGTGAATTTGTGGACCGTCAGCCCCCTCGGCACTCGCTCCGCTCGGCGTGTTCGCTTCCCTATGGGTCGCGAACCCCCGCAAGGGGCGGTTACGCCCCCTAAAAACTCTTCCCCCAGACGGGTGAAAATTTTTTTTATTTTCCCCCTTGCGATGCTAAGGATAGTATGATACAATGCACCTAAACAAATGGCCGTTAAGCAAACGACCATTAAGCAAATGTCAATTGAGCTGTTGTGAGCCAAGGAGATTGACTTATGGAGTTCTTTGGAAGAGAAGAAGAAATCGACGAACTACGACGGTTGCGTAATCTGGCGGCCAAAGCTAGCCGGTTTACGGTGCTTACCGGGCGGCGTCGAGTTGGAAAGACGGAACTTATCCATCACGCGCTGGGGGATATGCCATATATCTATTGGCTTGTGACAAGGAGCACAGAACGAGAACTGTGCAAGACTATGCAAGGTGTCGCAGAGTATGTTCTTGGTTTACAGTTGCCAGGACGCGCAGATTCATTTGCCGCTCTCTTCAAGTGGGTCATGCAGGAGGCCACCAAGCGACCGATCACGCTGGTCATCGACGAGTTTCAGGAGTTCTTTCGGGTCAATCAAAGTGTATTCAGCGAGATGGCGGGCATTTGGGATTCTCTTCACAAGACGGCGCGAATCAACCTTGTCGTGTGTGGAAGCGTTAATCGACTTATGGGGCGGATATTCTTTGATGCAGGCGAACCCCTCTATGGGCGCAATACTGGCAAGATTACGCTTGAGCCTTTTAAAATATCGGTGTTGAAGAACATATTGTCGACATATTCCCCAGACCACAACTATTCGCCTGACGATCTTTTGGCGCTTTGGACCTTGACGGGTGGTGTCGCGCGTTATGTTGAGGAACTGATGGACGAGGAGGCGGTGACGCGCGATGGCATGCTTGAGGCGGTCTTTAGGCGCAGTTCGCCTATGATAGACGAAGGGCGAGCCGTGCTTGTGCAGGAATTTGGAAAGGACTATGGAACCTACTTCTCGATTCTTTCGGCGGTTGCCGCCGGCGATACGAGCTACGGCGCTATAAAGAATGCGGTTGGAGTTGATCCTGGTGCCTATCTTTCGAAGTTAGAGGTCGAGTATGGCATTCTTGAGAAAAAGCTACCGTTCAAGGGCGCATCAAGCGGCAGAAGCAGTCTTTACAAAATAGAGGATCGATTCTTCAGGTTTTGGTTTAGGTTCATCTACAAATACCAGTACCTTATCGAGTTAGGGAGGTTTTCCGAACTCCTTGAGATTGTAAGGCGCGACTTCGATGTTTATTCCGGCGAGGCGTTAGAGAGCTACTTTCGCGCACGATTCAAAGAGGATACAACATATACGCGTATCGGCAGCTGGTGGGACAGGAAGGGAGAGAACGAGATTGATCTCGTCTGCGAAGATGAACTCAACCGACGGATGCGATTTGCCGAGATAAAACGTGACAAGCGAGACATATCTCTCCGATCGCTTGAGAAGAAGGCCGATGCATTCTTTCGCAAGTGCGGCAATCTGCCGAGCGGATGGTCCTGCGACTATGTCGGCCTGAGTTTAGAAGATATGTGACCCCCGCCTTCGCCGCCGCTTCACCCCTTCCCCCAAGCGGGTGAAAATTTTTTTATTTTCCCCCTTGCGGGGGAGAGAAGAATTTGGTATCATACGTCGTGTCTAGGAAAAATGTAAAACAAATTTCAAAGACAAACAGGGAGTAACAACATGAAAAAACTAATGATAGGACTTGTTGCGGCTAGTGCAACAATATTCGCGTTCGGCGATTTACCGTCCGGCACGAGTTTTGAGGACTACGCGGCAGGTGAAAAGACCATTGCCCAACTCACAGACTTTGAGGACGATGGTGCAGGGACAGGCGATAATCGCTACTGGTTTTATGAAGGCGATGCGACTGCGGCCATTGGTGCCATTACAAATGGTACTCCCAATGTCGACAGCCGTCCTGCTCAGTTTGCGGGAAATCAGAATCTTCAGTATCTCGACCTCACCGCTTCCGAAGCTACCAACGTGCTCTATCGTGCGGTAAATAGTGTTGCCGGCAAGTCGGCGGTTGCATATCTTGACGGCCAGTCGATTGACAACGGCCTCTATCTCGACACTCTCGTGAAGTTCACTCCGGGCGAGTTGACGTCGCTCGAACTTGGCGATGGAGACAAGATCGCGCTTACTTATGTCGAAGAGACAGACGATGAAGATGGCGATGGTAAGGTTCTTTCCAACATCGTCGTTCGCGCGGGCTATGTCAATGGGTCGACGGTTACTCCGACAAATTACATTATGAATGCCATCTCCGAGTTCTCTGCCGCGGATTGGCACCGCCTTACGGTTCGTGCCATAAATGTTGGCTACGCCGATGCGCCTGTGGGCTTTGTGGTCTACGTTGACGGCGTTGAAGTCACGTACGACCTCGAGCAAGAGCCTGGTGATAGCGCTTATCTTACCGCGCTTGCCAACAATTCGATTGTTGCCAACTATCTTTACAATACTGAGAAGCATGCGTTCATCCCGAGCGCCGTTAATACTGGCACTGCAAAGACGACTCTTTCTGCCGTTGGCTTCAAGGGCAATGGTTGTGTTGACGATATTTCGTTTACGGCAACGCCGCCGACCTTCATTCAGGAAGGCACGGCTGTGGCTATTGCGTGGGATGAAAACGTGGCGAGCTACACCGTTGTCGTGGGCGAGGATACGCTGATTGATGCCGAGGCGGTTTCTGGCGCTGGCTCCACAAATCTGCTCCTTGATACCAGCGTTGCAACAATCACCGTGACCGCAACGTATGCCACTGGCTACGAGGCCGGCACATGGACTGTGACTGGGTCGGGCGCGGCAATTTCTGGCAGCACCTTTACCGTTGCTCCTGGTGCTCAGCTGAACATTGTTTCGATGGAACCGCTCTTCCAGGTTGGCGAGACGCATTATGGCACGTTTGCCGAAGCTCTCGCGGCTGCGGTTGCGGCTGGCACTGAGCAGTCGCCTGCAACTATCAAGCTGCTTGCGAACTACGATAACTCCATTTCGTTCTCGACAGGGTATATTGTGCTTGATCTGAATGGTAAGACTTTGCAGGGCGGCGATTCGAGTTACTATACTATCAATAATAGTGGTGCAGTGTTGACAATCATTGACAGTGCATCTGGTGGCACAGTTTTGGCACCTACGAAAGTGGGCGCAGAGGGTGCGTTCTACACAGATGATGGTCTGACTACGATAAATGCCGGTACGTTTGAGTCCACTGTGTACACAGAGAAGATGCAGGATCCTGAGGCAACTGGCGATATAGTTATTAACGGTGGTGTCTTCGCTGATCCTGATTATGATCCTACGGATGTGGATCCGAAGTTCTACCTGTATGACTATCTGGGCACTGACGTCAAGGCCACGTACAACGCGGGCTACTTCACGGTTGGTGGCGAGGAGCCGGAGCCCGAGGTGATCGCGGTTCCGACGGCTGCATCGAACCTTGTCTATGATGGCACTGAGCAGACTGGTGTTGCTGCGGGTGAGGGCTACGTGCTCTCTGGCACCTATGCTGCAACCGATGCTGGCGACTACACGGCGACGGCTACGCTTGCGGATGGCTATATCTGGTCTGACAGCACGACCGAAGCCAAGTCGATCAATTGGTCGATTGCCGCAGACACTTCTGCTACGGTTGACGTGGCGCTCACGTCCGATATCGCGGAATACTCGGCTCAGCTCGACTTCCCGACGGCGACGGCTGCGATTGGCGGAAATGCTGTTGCCGGAACGCCAGTCTGGGATCCAGCCGCAATCAGCGAACCTGAAGCTGGTGCGACCAATACCTATACGGTGACCTTCACGGTAACGACCGCGAACTATGCTGGCAGCACCGGAACGGCGACCTTCAAGGTTTACAAGGAGGCATCTTCTGGCGGTTGGGAGCCCGATCCTTCGAAGATTGATCCGTCTGCAACGGCGGCGGATACGTATTCTGATCTCGCAGGAACCGCACTTGCCACGGCCAACGCCAAGAAGCTCACCGCGTGGGCAGAGGAGAACAAGGTTGACTTTGCAGAGGTCAAGGACAGCGCCGCGACCTATGTCGACGCCTACCTCCTGAACTGCGCACCTGCCGAAGTTGAAGCTGCGAGGGCCGATTTCAAGGCGACCATTACCGTCAATGCGGATGGTACTGTCACCGTGACGGCTCCTGGCGACTACAACGTCACGCCCACGATCCAGGGCAAGCAGACGCTCTCCGACTCGGAGGAGTGGCATACCAAGACGGATGATGACCAGTTCTTCAGGGCTGTCCTCAGTCTCTAAGAGATTGTAGAAGAACACAAAACAAAACCCGCGGCCGAAACGCCGCGGGTTTTTGTTTTTAGGGGAATAGGCAGGGATGGGAGTTGCCCTTGACTTGTGTGTGATATATATGCTACAATGTAAGCCGTGAAAACAGTAAAGCAGACAAAGAAATTGAGAACGAAACTGTACAACTGGGATGTTACGGAGACACTCAAGACGCCCGAGGCAAGAGCCGCCTATATTGAGGCAGCCATCGAGGAGAACGACCCCGAGTTTCTTACTGTCGCACTTGGAGATGTCGCAAAGGCCGAAGGGATGAGCAAAGTTGCGCGCAAGGCAAAAGTCGGCAGGGAGAATCTCTATCGAGCGTTTGCGCCCGGTGGTAATCCGACTATGGCGACGGTAATGCGTGTGCTTGATGCATTGGGACTGGTTATCCGTGTATCACCAGCAATAGCTGGATGAAATCCATTAGATCAGAATGGATCAACGCCCGCGGCAGAAACGCCGCGGGTTTTGTTTTTGGGCTATGTCGCGGTGAAAGCAAAAGCGGACAGCTGTAGTTAGCAAAAGCGGAA
>JAZSLQ010000151.1:0-13388 GCA_045535455.1 Kiritimatiellia bacterium
GCTCGTCCTCGCGGCTGAAGACTCGTGAAAGCGGACGAGATACTGCCGAGGCGACGGCGTGAAGTCTGAGTCGGTGAATACGATATCTGCCCCTGCGACTGCGACATAGTTTGTGACGAACCCAGTCGCGTCGAGCGCGCGACGAATGATGTCGATGCGCGGCTTGTTGCGAAAGCGGATTGCGGCGGCGACGGAAGGAACCTCAGGGGGAAAGAGGGTCGCGGAGTTGTCCGCCGAAAGCGCGTCGTCGGGAAGGGTGGCGTCGATCGGCCCTTCGGACGCGGCGACGGTCGTCGAAAACCGCGCCCGCCCCTCTCCGTCGAGTCTGAGTGTTGTCGTGCCGTGTCCTGAAAGGGCGAGCTTGACTTCGTTCTCGCCAGGGCCGAAGCGCCGCACTTCGATGAAGACGGAGTCTGTCGCCGGCGTTGTCCTGAGTCGCCTTGTCGCGGTGATCGCGAAGTTCGGCAGCGGCTTTCCGAAAGACGACCAGCGCAGTCCCGCGCGTGCAACGCCGTCTTCTGGCGGCGTATCGGTGAGAACGAGTATTTCGTCGCCAGGAAGAACCACCGACTTCGCCGCGTCGATCTCCCGTGCGAGGGCATGCGAGTCGGACGCCGTGCGGACGGACACCTTGTCCTTTGTGCCGCGCTTCCGCTCGCCGGCAAGCGCGGCGTTTGCGAGCCGCGCAGGGTCGCCGCCGTTTGCGGACATCGACGGCGATTCGTCGAGGACGACATGGAGTGTGCCAGAGCTTCGCCGCCATGCGAGCGGTGTGAGCGCGGCGAAGACGAGTGCGAGAAGGACGAAGAGCTCAAGCCAGAAGATCGGCGGCAGGATAAGTCGGTCGCGTCGCCTCGACTGCGTAGACACTGTTTTCGGCCGCGGCCACAGCAAGAGCGAGCCGACAGACTTCTCGGGGCTCTTCCTGCGGAAGCAGTAGGCTGCCGCAAGGCCTGCGGCCGTGGCGAACCCTACTGCTGCAAGTGGCGTCGCGAAGATCATCCACGACCCTCCACGAGAGATGCGGCGGCGAGGGAAGAGATGCGCTCGGGACGCGGCGCTTCTGCCGCGAGGTCTACGAACGCCGCGCCGAGCCGCTTGGCGGCGGCTGTCCAGCGGGCGGTGTGCGCCTCGAGCGCGGCGTGGTACTTCGAGAGGGCGTCAGAGTCCATCGTCATCTCGCGCCGCTCGCCAGTCTCGGAATCGACGAGCTCGAACGCGCCGGATGCGGGGGGATCGGCCTCTTCGCGCGAAAGGACGCGCACTATGGCGAGCGCCGCCGAGTTGTGCGAAAGGCGGACGAGGATGGAGTCCGGATCTTCGTCGAAAAGCGTGTCCGTTATGTAGACGCGTACCGCCCGCGGGGTTTTCGGATGTTCCCTGTAGACGACGCGGCAGCCGTCGGCCGCTGTGGAGAGGAGCCCGAATAGCCAGTCTGCGCACGCAGACTTGGCGCTCGGCGTCTCCATTGACGCAGAGCGGTCGCGGAACACCTCTATGACCGGCGCCACTTCCTCCCTGCGCACTTTCACCACTTCGCGTTCCGTCCGCGCGAGGATGTTCCAGTCGAGGTTGCGGAGATCGTCGCCAGGCGTGTAGTCGCGGTAGTCCTGGAATTCGAGCGACTCGCCGGCGCGGGAACCGAGGCGCGAGCCGACGCCGCCCCTCAGCGCGAGGCGCGGCAGGAGGAACCTGAGTCCCCGCCCGTCGATTCGTCCTGCCTCTTCCGCTTCGGTCATTCTGGCTTCCTGTATTTCCTGAACGCAGAGATGGACGAGACGGCGACGATTACGACGGAGAAGAGAAGGAGGACGCCGTAGTTGAGGAAGTGCTCGATTGGATGTTCGTTTATCCCGGCGAAGTTGCACGGCAGCATCTCTCCTGCGCCGGATGAGATTGTGCGCACTTCCGCCATAAACGAGATGACGCTGACCAGGCAGAGGAGCGCTATCATGATCCATCCAGCGAAACGGTATGTCCGAGGCAGCGCCTTTTTGCGCCTCAGGATCGCGCCAACGAGAATCGGCGCGAATGTGACTTCCGCGACAACTGAGCAGAGGATGAGGATCTCGTCGCCGTCCTTAACGCGCAGGGAGAATATGCCGCCGGCAATCGCGATAATCAAGAAGGCGAAGAGCATGCCCGGCACCGCCCCCGTCGTGAACGGGAAGGAGAAGAGTCGGAGGAAGAAATTACGCGGGGCCGACCCCCTGGCGGCGCGAGGAATCTCGCGTGGCGAGAGAGCCGACTGAATGAGCAGAACGCCTGCAATCGAAACCCAGGTGATGCACCATGCGTTGCATGCGTCTAAGCCGAAGAAAGCCAATGTCGACGAGAGAAGGAAGAGCGCGAAGACGACCCTGCGGAACGGACGCTCGCCATCCACATGAGGCGGCGAGAGAAGCGACGCGCAGTAGGCGCGGAAGAAGACGAGTGTCGCAACGAGCGAGAGGAGGATGTATGTCGTCGTCGCCAACGTGGAAGGCGTCTCGCTGTGGCTGCCGATTGTCAGCGAGATTTGCGACACGCTTGAGAATATTGTCAGTAAGAAGAACAGCAACACGGTAGTTATGACCTTCATCGCCACCGATCCTTGGCGGCATGCGACAGAGAGCGCAATGGCGAAGGTCGAGAGCCCGTAGGCGAAAAGCCCGAACGGCATGAGGAACACCTGTTCGAGCGGAATGCCGCGCAGCAGGTATGCGAAGATGAAGAACGGCATTGCCGTCGCGACGGTGGCGCCAATGAGGATCGCGGTTGCGGCGAGCCGTCCGCCGATGATGTTCGCGGGGGTGAGAGCCGTCGTGAACTCAAGCCCCGTCGCGTCGCGCTTTGTCTCCATGATCGCCTTCATCGTCGCATAGAACGGTATGCCGAGGCAGGCGACGAGTCCGGTAATGACCGAGACCATTGTGAAGGGGCCTTCGCCGAGTCCGTCGCCGAACGCGAGCTCCTCCGGCGGCTTGTCGCGCATTGCGGTCGAGACCGCGAGCATCGTGAACACGAAGAGAATTCCGGGGAAGATGGCGAGACTCATCGTGATGATCTTAGAGCGGACGAGCTGCCTCAGTTCCCTGAGCGCCACCGGGTTGATCGAAAAGATGTTTTTCATGCGAGGGCTCCTTTCGTCACGTGCATGAAGACGTCTTCGAGGCGGCCTGCCTCGGAGGCAAAGTGGATTGGCACGAGTCCACGCGAGAAAAGACCCTTCGCGAGCTCGGCGGCCGCTTCGTCGCCAGATGCGATTCTCGCCCTGAAGCCGTTGCCCGCCGCCTCGGCCTCCTTTACGCCGGGCATTTCGAGGAGCCGCGCAAGGAAGTCCTCTCCCTCCTTCTGCGCGAACCTGAGCCGTATCCATGCCGTGTCGTCCTCGAAGTCCGTCGAGAGCCGCCTGCCGCGCTCGATGATGACTGAAGTCGTGCACATCTCCTCGAGCTCGCTCAGGATGTGCGACGATATGAGGATCGCCTTTCCGTTCTCTGCGAGCGCCTTGACGAGCTCTCTCAGCTCGATGCGGGCGCGCGGGTCGAGTCCGTTCGCCGGCTCGTCCATGACGATTACCTGTGGATCGTGGACGAGCGCGCGTGCGAGCGAGACGCGCTGCTTCATTCCCTTGGAGAGTTCGTGGAGCGTCTTGTCGCGGAACGAGACGAGCCCCGAGAAGTCCTCGACGGCCGCAAGCGCGTCGGCAAGCGCCTTGCCCCTGAGTCCGTAGGCGCGGCCGAAGAAGTCGAGGTACTCCTCCACGGTCGTGTCGGTGCGGTCTGGCAGCTCGTCCGGCATGAAGCCGATGGCGCGGTGGGCAAGCGCCGGGTCGTCGAGTATGGATTTCCCGTCGAGAAGGATGTCGCCGGAATCGGGAATGTCCAGCGTTGCGAGAATGCGCATCGTCGTGGTCTTGCCGGCGCCGTTAGGCCCGACGAACCCGACGACCTCGCCGGAGGAGAACGAAAACGAAAGGTCGTCCACCGCCTTGAATCCGCGCTGGAAGATGCGCGTAAGGTTGAGTATCTCTACTTTCACTTTGCCGTCTCCTTTCCGCCTTCTGGCGCGACGCACCCGGCGACGACCGCTTCCGCCGTCTCGTAGGACTTCGTTTCGGCAAGCGGCGACGGGAAGAAAGGAGAGCCCGCCAGCCGGACAATATATGTTCCGTCGGGCATGGCGGTCCTCTCTCCCTTGGCGATTTCCTGTGTCTTGCTCCAGCGGCGTCCGTATTCTGCGGACTTGCCGAAGAATGCCGCGGCGAGTTCCTCGGCGGAGGACCTGAGGTGCTTTGCCGAGAGCGCGGCGAAAGGAATGCCTACGACGGAGGTTTCCTCTCCAGGTTCAAGCGGAGGTATCTTGTAGCGTTGCCCGTCCAGCTGGAGCTGCCCGCCGACGATTGGCGAGCCGAGCAGGTTCGCGACGGAGATCTTTCCGTCTGCGCCACGCTTCACATCGAGCCGCTCGGAGCGCCGTTCGGCTCGCTCGAAGTCGAAGAACGCGGCCGAGAGAGGCTTGACCCAGTCGCCATCAAGACGGAATGTCTCGCCGCATTTCACCTGTAAATGGCCGCCATCGCGTCCGCGCAGGCGGAAGGACGCGTCGGACGGAATCGACATCTTCCTGGTGACCTGTCCAGGGGCGAAGATGGCGAACTGTCCGCGCGACACTGCGAAGTGGCTTTCCGGATCGAGTATTGTCACTGCCTGCACGCGCACAGTCGGCGTGGTGCCGTATGCGACGAGAGCCACGATCGCGACGACTACAGTCAGCGCGAGCGCCGAGCCGGGGAGCGCCGCGAGGAGTAAAAGCCGTTTGTTTTTCCTTGCGCAGTACCAGACTGTGACGGGCATGACCACTAAGGCGACGAGTGCGAGGAAGGCGATGAGGATTCCGACCGGGAGCGACCGGCCGACATGTATCGGTACCTTTGCGACATTGTCGGAGAACTTTTTGCGCGAACTGTTTGTGTAGTAGGAGTAGGAGACTTCAAGGTCACCGTGGCGGCGGCCCATTGCAGCTTTTGCCCTGGCTTCGATGTCCTTTGGATGGCGCGCGCCGTCCTCCATCGACATTACTTCGCCGCCGAGAAGTTCGTAGGCGCGAAGGGCCGCGCGCGTCTCGTCGGAGAGCGACGAAGCGACGTTCTTTGCGAGGCAGACTGAGTCGAACGGAAGGTAGGCGCGGAAGTCGTGTGGCCAGTCGTCCGGCTTGCGCCGAAGCTCCACCGTGTTGAAGTCGTACTTGAAGGAGGGCAGTATCGAGTCGCGAGTGATGCCATCCGAGAGAAGAAGATTCGGGTCTGCCCCACTTGATTCGTAGTTGGCCGCGTGGCTGGAGAGAGAGATGTGCTCAATGCCCCTGAACTGCGAGGTGGTTGCGGGCGGCTTTGGCTCGGAGATGCTGAAATGGTAGCCGCTTGACCTGTCCTCGAATGCGAACGCCAGCGGGAGCGTGACGGTTACCGCCGACATTGGCTCAATCGTTACGGTTCTGCATGAATCCGATGAGCGAGCTGCGCTTGCCGCGATTATGAAAGTCCGAGGAACGGACATGAGGTTCCTCAAGGAGACGCGGTAGAACAACTCGTCGTGCGAGAGTGCCGAAGGGGAGACCGACTCGTCGCGGTATTCAAGCGAATCGATTAGGCGGCAACTCTGCCAGTTGGCTTCGGTAAGGACGGCGGTAAGCCCGCCGACCTTCTCTGGAGCCGGCATCCCCGAGGTATGGATCAATGGCTTCGCCTGCGCAGCCGCCAGCGCCGCCGCGACTGCGAAAAGGAGAACTAGTTTTCTGCGTATTGTCATATCTTTTATCCCTAAAACATCTCTGAGTCTCTGAGTCTCTGTGCCTCTGTGTTAAATAATTAAGCAATTACTCCGCTACGGGAACGGAATCGAGTATGCGCTGTGCGACATCTTCGGACGCGACGCCGTCCAAAGAGGCGCGGTAGTCGAGGACGAGGCGGTGGTTTAGGACTGGAAGCGTTACGGCGCGGACATCGTCGAACCCTACCGAGGGGCGACCGTCGAGAAGCGCGAAGGCGCGTGCCGACTCTGCAAGCGCAATCGCCGCGCGTGGCGATGCGCCGTACTTGACGTGCTCCGCTCCGTGCGTCGCGGCGACGAGTCGTCCAATCCACGCAGCTACTGCCTCGGGCAACACGACGCGCGAGGCAGTGTCGAATGCGCGCGTAAGCGCGTCCTTCGAGAGCGAGAAGTTGGGGTCGGGCATTTTTCCCTGCGACCGCGACGAGATGATCGCCGTCAGCGTCGCGGCGTCGGGCGAGCCGACATGGAGACGGAAGAGGAATCGGTCGGTCTGCGCCTCGGGGAGCGGATACGTTCCCTCGAGTTCGATCGGGTTCTGGCTCGCGAGGACGAAGAAGGGTTCCGGCAGCGGACGCGTCACGCCCATAAGCGTGACCGAGCGCTCCTGCATCGTTTCGAGGAGAGCCGACTGCGTCTTGGGTGAGGCGCGGTTGATTTCGTCCGCAAGGAGCAGGTTGCAGAACACTGGCCCCGGCTTGAACGCCATTTCGCGCGAGCCGTCGGGCCGCGTCTCGAGGATGTGCGAGCCGACGATGTCGGATGGCATCAGGTCTGGCGTGAACTGGATGCGCTTCGCGTCGAGCTCGAGTATCTTGGCGAGTGCGGTGACGAGCGCCGTCTTGCCGAGTCCGGGAAGTCCCTCAAGGAGAATGTGTCCGCGCGCGAGGATTCCTGCGAGCACGAGCCTGTGCAGCGCGGGGCGTCCGAGCAGCATCGAGTCGAGCGCGGCGAGCGTGCGGTCGAGGTCCCGTTTTACAGGCGCTATTTCATCTGGGGATAGGAGCGTCATTGGTTTTTCCTTTCTGTCTCGAAAAATCTCTTCACCGTTCCGCGGTGGCGCGGGGCGACAGTTCTCTTTATCGAGGTTCCTGCGGAGCGTCCGCCGATTGCCGCCGCGCCGCGCCTGGAGGCCGCCCCCTTTGCAGTAGGGTCCTCCTGCGAAATAGACTCGCCGAGCTTTCCCTCCTCGGCGTTGTTGCTCGGCTTCAGCTCTTTTGCGCTGTCGTCGTACTTTGATTCGCCGAGTTCAGCGGGGTTGGTCCACGACATTTCCGCGTCTCCGCGTCCGCGCTCGGGAGATCCCGTGCCTTCCCCTTCGCCTTCCCCTTCACCTTCCCCTTCACCTTCACATCCGGGGCGCTCCTCTCCGTTCGGGCAGGAGCCGGCGCACGATTCCTCCAGCATCTTCTGGAATTCCTGCGCCGCATCTGGGTCGTTGGCGATTCGCGCGAGCGCGTCGGAGTCCTGCACGATTCGCTTCAGCGTCTCGCTGTTCAGCTCAAGCAGCGCGGCGACCCTCTCGCGCAGGCGTTCAGCGGCGTCGATGGCGGTGCCTGGGTCGGAGGGGTCTGCGGCGGCCTCTATGCGCCTAAGCTCCTCGGCGAGTTCCTCGATTGTCTCGGGCTCGAGCGACTCCTCTTCGCGGATGTCCTCGATTTCGTTTCTGATGTCGGCCGTGATATCGGGGAAGGCGCGCGGCGCGGACGGGGCCGCCGACGCGAACCAGCTTGCCGGCACGGTGAAGGCGGCGAAGAGCGCGACAACGGCGAGGACTGATTTGAGAAGGTGGCGGCGCATTCTGACCGGGACATCGGCGGCGACTGGGATTGGGCGCTGCCATGCATCGGCTCCGGGAAGTTCGCCTACGAGCAGCAGCCCGCCGGCATGGGTTGCGTCTTCGGTAAGCGCGGCACATGCGCCGCGAGAGGGAGTGCGGCGCAGGGCGAGAAGCGCGCCTGCGAGCGAGCCGAGCGGAATCAAAGCGAGCGCTACGGGAGTCCATGCCGGGGTGGGGTGCAGTAGCGCGCGTAGGGCGAGCACGGTCGCCGCCGAAACGAAACATCCACAAAGCCCCCCGATTAGGAGGCCTTCGACGGCAAGTGCGCGCATAAATGCTCGCCTCGTCGGATCGCTCGGCAAAGCCATGTATGGATATTATACTAAATTTCCGCCGTCGATGCTTTGCCGCAAGTCGGCGGTGATATCGAATTTTGATATTTTTGCTAGGTTATCCTGTTTTGAGAATCTAATACGGAAAATCTTGAGCGCGGCATGAGACCAACAGGAGCTTGAAGCGGTGGCTGTAACCGCAAGGGCATGTGCTGGTCGGTGAAATGAGATTACGGTGCGGACGAAATTGCGGTCAGCAGACTGACCGGGGCAAAGAGTGGAAACAAGGTGTGTTGAACGGGCTACGTAGCTTCTCAATAATGTGTATTTATCGTTTAACGGAACTTCTTAAAAATGTGTAGTGAACATTGACTTTCATATGTCTGATGTGATATAATTCACGGCATGAAGCGCAAAATATATGATAAGTTGCTGGAGTGGAAACGGGAAAGCGCCGACAAGTACGCGCTGTTAGTTGAGGGGGCTCGCCGTGTTGGGAAGAGTTGGATTGTGGAGGAGTTTGCGAAGAACGAGTACAAAAAGTTCCTCATAATTGATTTTGCCAAGACCAACAGGAAGGTCAAGGAACTGTTTGAAGAAAAACTCGATAATCTAGACGAGTTCTTCATGCTTTTGGAGGCTAGAACGCGTACGGAGTTGATTCGCGGTGAAACGCTGATCGTGTTTGATGAGGTCCAGCGGTTCCCTCGTGCCCGCGAAGCAATCAAGTATTTGGTGAAGGATGGACGCTTTCACTATATCGAAACGGGGTCTTTGATTTCAATCAAGAAGAACGTCGAGAACATTGTCATCCCCAGCGAGGAACTGAAAGTCCAGATGTTCCCCATGGACTTTGAGGAGTTTCTCTGGGCTCTGGGGTCAGAAGGGCTTGCCAAGCTGATCCGCAGCAGGTTCTCGGATGGGCGTCCAATGGGGCAGACCGATCATCGACTTGCAATGGAGGCATTTAGGCAATACTTGGTTGTCGGTGGCATGCCGCAGTCTGTCGAGGCGTTTGCAAACGGGCGAGACATAAGGGCTGCGGAAAAGGCGAAGCGGGCGATTCTTGATCTGTACAGTTACGACATAGGGAAGTTCGCGGGGCGGTTGAAGCACAAAGTCCGCGCCATCTGGAACAACATCCCCGGAGCGTTGAGCGCACAGGAGAAGCATTTCAAGCCTGGGCTTGTGAAAGAAGGCGTCAAGATGCGAGACCTCGACTCTCCTTTCGAGTGGTTGGCGGAGTCGATGACGGTCAATATCGCCAGCAATGTGACAGACCCGAATGCAGGACTCAAGATGTCGGAAGACCGCACCTTGATAAAATGCTATATGGGCGACACAGGGCTTCTCGTCAGCCATGCATTTTCCGAGAACGCCAACGCCACGTGCGACATGCAGTGGAAGATACTGACGGGCAAGCTTGAAGTCAACAAGGGAATGCTTATGGAAAACGTGGTGGCGCAGATGCTGAAGGCCGCCGGACAGGAATTGTTCTATCATTTCAATGCGGCGCAAGATGACCGTGACAGCAGGATGGAGATCGAATTTCTGCTGTCCAAGTCAAAGGTTTCTGCGCGGCACAACATCTATCCTGTTGAAGTCAAGAGCGCCAACGACTATACGACAACGTCAATGGACAAGTTTAGACGGAAATTCGCGTCGGTCGTCGCAAGGCCAATCGTGCTTCATCCAGGGGACGCGGAGTTTTCCGGTGATGTGCTCAAGTTGCCTCTTTACATGGCGATGCTGATTCCAGAAATGGAACCTGTGGGGCCCCGCAAAACCGTTGTAAAACGGCCATTTGAGCGTTAAGTGGCGAAACGGCATGGCAGAGGCAAGGAACGAGGGTACGGGTCGGGAACAAGAGCGTAAAGGAGGATTGTAAGTCAATGAAAAATAGAAATAACAGTTGCAAGTCAATAAACGACAGAACGGAAATGATATAATGGTGATAAAAGCAAGGAGCGGAAAATGTTTGAACAGACAGTCGAGGCGCTAAAAAAGCGCGGGTTCGAGGTTGAGACGGCGGCGACTAGGCAAGAGGCGCTTGCGCTCGTCATGAAGGAGGCCGAGTCGGCGCAAAGCGTCGGCTGGGGAGGCAGCGAGTCGGTCAAGGAGATTGGCGCGCGTGCGCGGCTCGTCGAGAGCGGCAAGGAGATACGTGACCACCAACTCGTGTGCGACCTCTTCCTTCTTTCTGCGAACGCGCTAACGACCGACGGCCGCGTCGTAAATATCGATGGCACAGGCAACCGCGTCGCGGCGTCGATCTGTGGCCCGAAGCGCGTCGTCTATGTCATTGGACGCAACAAGATTGTTGACGGAGGTCTTGACGAGGCAATCGCGCGCATCAGGCGCTGCGCCTGCCCGCCGAATGCGAAGCGGCTCGGGAAGCGCACTCCATGTGGGCTCGCGGGCGCGTGTGTTGGCGGAGAGGGATGCGATTCGCCCGATCGGATGTGTAAGGTGACGGCGGTCTTCGACCGCAAGCCCACCGGCATCTCCGCAAAGATAATTCTCGTGGATGAAGACCTCGGTTACTGAGAATTTTTGGTATAATACAAGCCGTCAGGCATGGTGCCTGGCCAAACAAAAGGACAAAATAAACATGAACTACTTCATTGACTGTCTCACCAAGAAATATGCTTGCTTCTCGGGTCGCGCACGTCGTCAGGAATACTGGCTGTTCGTGCTTTTCAATTTCATCGCGTCCACGATTCTCAAGTTTATTGCCGGTGCATTGATTAGTATGACGGGGCTTGCCGTCTTGGCTATAATCCCGTTGCTTTATTCTCTTGCAGTCTTGATTCCTGGTTTCGCCGTGCTTTTCCGCCGCTTGCATGACACAGGGCGTAGCGGCTGGTGGTGGCTGCTTGCGTTCATTCCGATTATTGGCTGGATCGTCCTTATCGTCTTCTGCTGCCTCGACAGCCAGCCTGGCGATAACCAGTACGGACCCAACCCCAAGGGACTCTGATCGTGCCATGAAGCGCGCACGGGACTATCGCCGCGAGGCATGGGTTGCGCTCGGCGAAGGGCAGTATTGGCCCTTCGTCGGCGCGATGTTCATTCTTATGCTCATTTCCGCCGCGGCGATACTCCCGTCGATTCTGCTTCTCTTCATTCCGCTGTTCTACCTGATCGGCTTCATGTCGTGGTCTTATTCCACGATGGCGCTTTCGACGATTCGCAGGCGCATGAAGTTCGAGCTTTTTTCCTCCGGCTCATCATTCCCGGCATCATCAAGAGCTTTTCCTACGCGATGACGCCGTATATCGCGGTCGACCATCCCGACTGGACGGCGACGCAGTGCATCACGGAATCCCGGCGCATAATGTACGGGAACAAGTGGCGCTACTTCTGCCTCAACATAAGCTTCATTGGCTGGTATCTGCTACTCATCCCCGCAGCTTTCGTCCCGTGCGGCTCTTTTGCGCAGCTCTTCCTGCAGCCGTATGTCCAGACCGCCTGCGCCGCCTTTTACGAAGACATCAAGAACTTCTGAGCCGTTGGCAAGTTGTGATGGTTTGATGTCGGTTTGCTCGCTTAATCTTGCACACGACAGATTTGCCGCTTCGGAGAACCACGGTAACCTTTCGCGCGACTGTCCGCAAACGCCTGAAATTTTGGTATAATGCTGTTGCTTTGAGATGTGCATGATGGACGAGATACGCGCGAAGCGGGATGAGATATACGCTATCGCGAGGAAACACAAAGCAGAGAAGCTTTGGGTCTTCGGCTCGTGCGCCCGAAAAGAGGAGCGCCCCGACAGCGATGTGGACTTTCTGGTCAGGTTCGGGAATGATACGTCTCTTTTCGACCAAGGAGCATTGCGTATGGATTTGGGGGCGGTGCTAGGTCGGGATGTTGATGTTATAGATGATGATGCGCTTGTGCGTGAGCCATATTTTGCCTATACCGCGAGGAAGGACATGGTGCCGCTATGACGGAATTTGAATCTGTGAAAATGCACAGCGTTTGCATCATATAATTCTTGCGGTGCAGCGCATACGCAGGTCAATGACAGATGTGACATGGGAGGCGTTTGCCGTCAATGAGGACAAGCAGGGCAATGTGATCCGATGCTTGGAAATAATTGGCGAAGCGGCGAATCATGTCTCGGCGGAAATTCGCGATGCAAATCCTGATATCCCATGGGCGGGCATAATAGGGATGCGTAATAACCTTGTCCATGGATACAATGAGGTCAATTACCGTCTTGTATGGAGAACCGTGCAGAACGACTTGCAAGTTCTTGAGAATAAGATACCACATATACTTGAGAACTTGTGTCTCCCTTCTGATTTTGTGCCGCCTGAATTGCCGACGGTAGAGTTGTGATTTTCAAATGTCCGTTAGGGCTCGATTACGGTTGCCCCGACCGTGACAGCACGTTGGAAAGCAATCAAGCACTGAATATCACCCACAATCACCACACAATCACCCCACTACGGCGCATATTATGATATAATTTCCCGCATGAACATTGTGATTCTGCTGGGGGCCCCGGGTTCGGGGAAGGGAACGATCGCGGGGAAACTCGCGGCCGAGCATGACAACTTGAAGCACGTCTCGTCCGGAGACCTGCTTCGCGGCGCAGTCGCCAAGGGCACTCCTGCGGGAGTGGAGGCGAAGGGCTACATGGAGAAGGGCAACCTTGTCCCCGACGCGCTCATCGCGCAGATGATAAAGGACGTAGTGGCCGAGACGACGGGCGACATAACGATGCTCCTGGACGGCTTCCCGCGCAATCTCGCGCAGGCGAAGATCCTCGAGGAGATGGGCGCGCCTATCAAGAGCGTCGTTCTCGTCGACGTTCCCGACGAAGTGATCCACGACCGCATCGCCGGGCGCCGCACGTGCCCGAAGTGCAAGGCGGGATACCACGTCAAGGCGCTTCCCCCAAAGGTCGAGGGAATCTGCGACAAGTGCGGCGCGGAGCTCGTCATCCGCAAGGACGACAATCCCGAGACGGTGAAAGACCGCCTTGTCGTCTACCACCGCGAAACAGAGCCGCTTATCAAGTACTACGAGGAGAAGGGTCTCCTCAGGCGCATCGACGGCGACCAGGGCCCCGAGAAGAACGCAGAGGCGTTCCTCGCGGCGATGTAACGCAGTGAAAGTCGACATCAAGACGAAGGCCGAGCTCGCGCAGATGCGCGAGGCGTGCCGGATGAGCGCGGAGATACGCGACATCTGCGCCGCGGCCGTCGCGCCGGGCGTTACGACGGGCGAGATCGACGATCTCGTCGTCGAGTACTGCAGAAAGCACAACGTCGGCGCGAGCTTCTTCGAGTATCCCGGCGGGCGCTATGCGCCCGACTTCCCCGGCCATCTCTGCGTCTCGCTGAACGACGAGGTCATCCACGGCATCCCCGACCGAAACCGCGTCATAATGCCGGGCGACCTCGTAAAGACGGACGTCGGCATCTTCAAGAACGGCTTCAACGGCGACACTTC
>JAZSLQ010000256.1:0-18673 GCA_045535455.1 Kiritimatiellia bacterium
AGCTCAACCGCATCAACCACATAGCCAACGACTTTGAGTACACCCTGTACAATGGCCGTAAAGCAACGATGCACTCAATCGCGAGCGACTACCTTATCACATGGTAGGCTGAAAACGGTTTGTTGTCTAAGCGCGAGAGGCGTTACAACTCCGTAGCGAGTCGAGACCGAGGAGGAGCTCCGGACACCTCCTGAAGCGACACCATATTTAAAAATGACTCAACGAAATAAAATCGCACCCTATAGTAGCCGAGTTTTTGGTATAATGTCCGCATGAGAAAGAACAGGGTTATCGAGCAGAACAGGTGCTATCACCTTGTCGGCCGGCTTGCGTACCGTGCGTTCTTCCTCGACGACGAGGAGAAGGACCGCGCAGTCGCGCTGGTGCGGCGTCCGAACGAGCCGGCGGTTCTGAACAATCTCGCGATAATCTACTGCAGGATGAAGAAGTTTGATTTTGCGCTTGAGTATGCGCGCAAGGCGGTCAAGCTGGTGCCCGGGAACAGGGAAGTGCAGAAAACCCTGGTCGACATTGAGGAATTATTTTTAAAGGAAAACAATCGATAAGGAAGCGAAACAATGCAGAATGTGTTTACCCATAACGGATTTCCCAGAATCGGGATCCGTCCCATAATCGACGGTCGTCGGCGCGGCGTCCGCGAATCGCTTGAGGTTCAAACGATGGATATGGCCAAGGCGGCCGCGAAACTCATATCCGAAAATCTTAAGTATCCCGACGGCTCGCCGGTCGAGTGCGTGATCGCCGATACGACGATCGGCGGGCGCTTCGAGGCGGCGATGTGCGCCAACAAGTTCCGCGACAGCAACGTCGGCGTTTCGCTTTCCGTCACTCCCTGCTGGTGCTACGGCACCGAGACGATGGACCTCGATGCGCAAATTCCTAAGGCCGTTTGGGGCTTTAACGGCACGGAGCGCCCGGGCGCCGTCTATCTCGCCTGCATGCTCGCCGGTTACGCGCAGCGCGGCATGCCCGCCTACGGCATCTACGGCCGCGAGGTGCAGAACCGCGACGAATCCGCCAAGATCCCCGCCGACGTCGCCGAGAAGATTCTCCGCTTCGCCAAGGCGGGGCTCGCCGTCGCGATGATGAAGGGCAAGAGCTATCTTTCGATCGGAACTTCCTCGATGGGAATCGCCGGCAGCTTCGTCGATGTCGATTTCATGCAGGATTATCTCGGCCTCGCGACGGAGAACATGGACGAGTGCGAGATTCTCCGCCGCATCGAGGAGGGCATCTACGACAAGGAGGAGTACGAGAAGGCGCTCAAGTGGATGTGCAAGAACCTGAAGGAAGGCAAGGACTACAATCCCAAGGCCATCCAGAAGACGCGCGCCGAGAAGGACGCCGACTGGGAGTTCATCGCCAAGATGTCAATCATCATCCGCGATATGATGGCCGGAAATCCCAAGCTCGCCGAGATGGGCTTCGGCGAAGAGGCGGTCGGGCGCAACGCGATCGCGGGCGGCTTCCAGGGGCAGCGCCAGTGGACCGACCACTGGCCGAACGGCGACGTCGCCGAGGTTATGTGCAACAGTTCCTTCGACTGGAACGGAAAGAAGATGCCTCAGATTCTCGCGACCGAGAACGACGCGCTTAACGGCGTGTGCATGCTTTTCCAGTGGCTCCTTACCAACAAGGCCTCGATGTTCGCCGACGTGCGCACCTACTGGTCCGACGCGGCCGTCAGGCGCGCGACGGGCAAGGGGCTTCCCAAGGATGCCAAGGCCGGAATCATCCATCTCATCAACTCCGGCAGTTGCTGTCTCGACGCGGGGGGCGAGATGAAGGAGAAGGGCGGGAGCGTCTTCAAGAACTGGTGGGACGTTACCGATAAGGACATCGACGCCACGCTCAAGGCGACGAAGTGGGTTCCCGCGGGCGTCGAATACTTCCGCGGCGGCGGTTTCAGCTCGTCGTTCCTCACTCCGAAGGGTATGCCGCTCACGATGATCCGCCTCGCGCTCGTAAAGGGTCAGGGCCCCGTTCTTCAGATCGCCGAAGGCTGGTCGACGACGCTCGACGCGAAGCAGCAGAAAACGCTTATGGAACGCACCAATCCCGAGTGGCCCTGCACCTGGTTTACGCCGCGCCTTACGGGCAAGGGCTTCTTCAAGGACGTCTACTCCGTGATGAACGCCTGGGCCGCGAACCACGGCGCGATCGCCTACGGGCATGTCGGCGCCGATCTCATCACGCTCGCCTCGATGCTCCGCATTCCCGTCGCGATGCACAACGTCGATGAAGACAAGGTCTTCCGGCCTCACTGCTGGGGCCTCTTCGGCGCGAGCGATGATCCGACGGGCGCCGATTACCGCGCCTGCAGGAATTTCGGACCCTTGTACGCATAAAACACGAAAGAAAGAATGAAAAAGTCAGTGTTCGTTTTATCGGTGCTTGCCGCCTGCACACTGCATCTTTCCGCCGGCGAATACAAGCCTGAACAGTGGAATCTTGATGCGCGAAAGAAGTTCGCCGAACAGCGCTTCGGCATCTTCATCCATTGGGGGCTCTACGCCAATTACGCCCAGGGCGAATGGTATCAGCAGAATATCGGCATGGATACCGAAACCTACGGCCGCATGATGCACGGCTTTTATCCTTCGCGCTTTAACGCCAGGGAATGGGTGCGGGTTTTCAAGGATGCGGGGGCGAAGTACGTGACGATCACTTCGCGCCACCACGACGGCTTTTCGCTTTGGCCGACGAAGGCCGACGACGGCTACAATATCGCCAACACTCCTTTCAAGCGCGATATTCTGGGCGAGCTTTCCGAGGCGTGCGAAGAGGCCGGGCTTCAGCTCAACTTCTATTACTCGCTGATGGATTGGCACCGTAAGGACTACCCCGCCGGCAGGTGCGCGAAATCGTGTCTCGGCGAACAGAAGGGCGATTACGCCAGCTACAAGAAATTCATGCTCGCCCAGATCGCCGAACTGATCGACAACTATCGTCCCGGCAACATCTGGTTCGACGGCGAATGGGAACACGCTTCCTGCAAGGACGGCGTCTGGACGCGCACGCTTGACTGGGAGATGGATTCGATTTATGATTTCATCCACTCCAAAAAGACGCTTTGCGCCAACAACAACCACCAGCCCATCCGTGCGCGCGAGGATATCCAGATTTTCGAGCGCGATCTTCCGGGCGAAAACACCGACGGCGGTTATTCGAAGGATCAGCCGGTGACGCTTGACCGCCCGGTCGAGCAGTGCGACGTCATTCAGGAAAACGTGTGGGGATACCGCATCTCCGAGCGCAAGTTCCGCACCCCCGAGGAGGTGGTGGCGATGGTCGTCCGCGCGGCCGCCAGGAACTGCAATCTGCTGATGAATATCGGGCCCGACGCCTCCGGCCAGTTGCCCGCGCGAGCCGTCGAGGTTATGGCGAAGGTGGGCGAGTGGTTCCGCAAGAACGGCGAGTCGATCTACGGCACGATTTCCGCCGGAATCGGCGACGGCAAGGATATCTATTCGACGCGCAAGGGCGCAGATCTCTATCTCCACTTCCTCGCTCCGGGCAAGAACACGATCATCTTCAAGAGCCGCGCGGCGTTTAAATCCGCCAAGGGGCTTTTTGACGGACAGGACGCGAAGCTGACGGTGAAAGGAGACGCGGTTACGGTAACCGTTCGTCGTCCGGAGGGGTACGGCTTCGATTACGTCGTCAAACTGACCGCCGAGCAAGTCCCGTGGAGCGGAAAATGAGCGGAAAGACATCGCAGGCCGCGGTATTCGCGATGCTCGTCAGCTGCTTTGCGCTGTGGGGGCTGCTGAACAACATGACCGACAACCTCGTGCCGGCGTTCCAGAAGATTTTCACGATGGATCAGTCGCGCGCGGGGCTGGTGCAGGTCGCCTTCTACGGCGCTTATGCCGTGCTCGCGATTTTCGCCAGCGTCCTTGCCGAGGAGTTTTCCTACCGCAAGGGCGTTCTCATAGGTCTGGCGATTTACATCGCCGGGGCCTTGCTCTACATCCCCGCCTGCGTCGCGCAGTCGTTCGACATATATTTCGTGGCGATTTTCATCGTCGCGGCGGGGTGTTCGCTGCTCGAGACGACGTGCAATCCGTACGTTCTCTCGCTCGGCGAAAAAGCGACGGCCGTAAGGCGGCTCAACTTCGCGCAGATGTTCAACCCCGTGGGGTCGATGCTGGGCATCTTCCTCGCGCAGCGGCTCATCCTCTCGAACCTCGACCCCGCGACGGCCGAGGAACGCGCCTCGATGCCGAAGGCCGAGCTCGACGCGATCGTCAATCATGAGCTTTTCTGGGTCTGCGCGCCGTACGTCGGGCTGTGCGCGATCGCGCTGGCGATATGGTTTTTCTTTCTGCGCGCGCGCGACGAGCAGTCGGCCGCTCCGGGCGCTTTGACCCGCGTCGCGGCGGCGGCGGCGTTTTCGCTCGTTCCGCTCACCGTCCTTTATTTCCTCTTTCCGGAAATGAACAAGGTCGCGTGGATTCTCGCCGGGTGCCTCGGCCCCGTCGCCTATGTCGTGATCCTTCCGCGCTACCGCGCGATGCTCATGACGCTTCTCGCGAAGCCGCGCTACTGGTGCGGCGTCATAGCCCAGTTCTTCTATGTCGGCGTGCAGATCGCCGCGTGGACGTGGCTCAACGTCTACTGCCAGAAGGAGCTTGGGGTCGACGCCGCTACGGGCGCGCTTTACTACACGGTCGCGATAGTTCTTTTCATCGTCTGCCGCTGGCTGGCCACCTTCCTCATGAAGTATTTCAACCCCGCGCCGATGATGGCGGTTTTCGCCGCCGGTGCGATTTTGACCTGCATCGGGGTCATGTATCTGCCGACGGAAGTTCTCTTCACCTGCGGCGGCCTGCCGTTCAGCGCGAACGTCATCTGCCTCGTGGCGATGTCGGGCTTCATGTCGCTTATGTTCCCGACGATATACGGCATCGCGCTCGGAGGACTCGACCAGAAGGCTCTGAAGCTCGGCGCGTCCGGGCTTATCATGGCAATTCTCGGCGGGGCGATAATCACGCCGTGGATGGCCGGCATCATCGGCGATGCGGACAGCTTCTGGTGCAGGCTCGTCCCCGGCTTCGCGGCCGATTGGGACGCCGATCTCAAGCTGACCCAGATGTCGCTGCGCGCTTCATTCGCGGTTCCCGCGATCTGCTTTGCGGTGGTCGGGCTTTACGCGCTGGTCTTCCGTAAGGCGAAATGAAGGAGATTTTGGCAGGGAAAAAACGAAGGTTCGGTGTGTGTAATTGGGATCCTTGAGGTTGGTGAAATGGGCCAAAAGGACCCTTTTTATCGAGTTGAGTGAAAACAATACATAGTGATAGACCTGCGTGAGGGCTGTCAAGAAATGTCGTATTTCTTGTGGATATCTTCATTCGTTAGAAATATGAGAATCTTGTGCGGAAAATCCTAAAGGGCAATCAGGACAGTATTTTAGCGTCTATCCATCCAGATTATGCATGCTAAAGCCATAGTTTGCAAACTATGGACAAGTCGATTGGTATGGCGAAATTTAAAACTCTCGCAGGGCAGTTGGTTGATTCGGCATTACCCGCTATCACACCCCGATTGTGAGAGTTGGGCAAGTTTATCACAGTGAGTAGATGAAGTCAACGCCATTACTTCTGGGCCTCACAACCATATTTAAGCAACCCTCAAGCGTTATCGCGAAAATGCCAATTGTTGCACTGGAAACTCGCGCGCGGGTGATAATTTCCCATATTGCGATGTGGAAATTTTCATGGTATACTGACAGCATAAAAGAAAGGAGCACCAAAATGAAAAAAAGTCTAATACTTGTCGTATTGACGGTGTCCGCGGTGGTGTTCGCGGCCGACCTCACGATGCCCCAGAAAAAATGCAGCGCGGAACCTGCCGAGGTTAAAGCGGAGTGCAAGTCTTGCTGCAAAAAAGGAAAGTGCGCAAAAGCCGCTAAATATATCGGCAAGGAGGCTGCGATTAATGCGGCGCTTACGCATGCCGGTCTTGAGCGCTCTAAAGTGCGTGACCTTCAGTGTGAGCTTGACCGCGAAAACGGCATCATGGTTTATGAAGTTGAATTCGAATCGGGTCTTTACGATTACGAATACGATATCGACGCGATTACTGGTAAGGTGCTGAAATCGAAAAAAGAATTCGATTAAGCCAATTTGCTGGCATGAATAAAAAAGCCTCGGGATCCCGAGGCTTTTAACGGTATGCCGAAACTCTCAACGCTTGAGCTTAAGCGCCTTGGCGGCCGCCGCCCCGAAGGCGTCGGCCATGGTCATCATGCCGAGATCGTTGGGGTGGCAGCCGTCGACCGTTCCCTCAAGATCTCCGCTGTACATTTTGTCTTTGGGAAGGTAGACAAGATTTTGCCATCCTTCTCCGATCAGCTTGTCGTAAAGCTTGCGGATGAACCGGTCCTTTTCATTGGGTCCTGCGCAAAAGACGTCGCACTGCTCCGCCATCACAATCGGAACTCCGGGACGCTTGGCGCGGAGATTACGGATAAAGGCTTCGTAACGGGATCTGACCATTTTGATATCCATATTCCAAATGCAGTCAAGAATATAGCAGCTCGCATTGATATCGGCGAGGTGATCACTCATTTCTAATTCCATCCTGCCGCTACCGGAGAATCCGAGATTGACGACCGGCACATCAAGCCTGCGCCCGACGATATTGACGAACGCAAGCCCCGGACGCGAACAGCAGCCGCCGTGCGTGATGGAGGTACCGTAAAAGACGACCGGTTTGTTTATCCCGCTCTTGCGCGGGGGGAGCGCGGAAACGGAAGCGTCCTTGTCGATTCCGATTGAAAACTCGCTTATGCCGTTGTAGAGCGGGAGATTTATGAGACAGGGGGTGCCGCTCTGCCAACCGAAGGTCACTTTGCCACCTTTGTTGGCGTTCCGGATTCTGCCGGTTTTAACATACTGCCACTTTCCGGCCTTGTTCTGCCGATAGATGTCGATGCCGCTGACGCCGGTGGACGGCATATGATCCATCGACAGATTTTTGCTGTAAGGCTTCCATCTGACGGTGATTTTTTTCGAATCGGTGACGAAGCGGTACTGCAGACCGGCAGTGTGATGCTTCATCGAGCGCACGCCGCCGTTGACGTTGGTGGTAACGGTGCTCGGCAGACGGTCGTACCAGTGGTCGACATTGTTGAACACCCGCCCTTCGATGGGCAGGAATTTGCCGTCTATCCATTTGACGCCATTGGTGTCGACGACATCTTTTTCGAGCGCCATGCGAGAGTCCCACTTGGCGATCTCATTCTGTCCGGAAATGTTCTTCTGAGCAGAAGCTGCGGCAAAAGAGTTAACGCATGCAAGCGATGCGACGGCAGCGACAAATGTCGCAAATATTCTTGTGTTCATGTGATAAATCATATCAAACCCGCACTATACGTGTCAATGCAGCGGATTGCGAAAAAGTTCTGGCGGCAGTAGTCGAATAAGACCCTTTTTATCCCTTTCGATAATTGCCGGGGGTGGTGCCAAAGCGTTTCTTAAACGACACCATCATCGCCGCAACGGTGCCGAACCCGGACGAGTAGGCGATATCGGAAATCGTTCGTGAGCTTTCGCGCAGCAGTTTTCTGACGTTGTTTAAGCGTACCTCGGCGATTTCTTCTTTTATCGTTTTGCCGGTGATTTCGCGGAATCGCAGTTCCAGAAGCCTTCGTGAGACATTGAGCGCCCGCGCCGTTTTCTCAACACCCTCTCCTGTGCACGCATTGGCGGCGATGTGCGCCCTTGCGATGTTTACCAGGCGTCCGCCGCCTCGGAGGTCCTGGGTGGATTCGCGTTCCACCACGGTTTTGACGCTATATCGCCTTATCAGCGTTTTCTTCGGGCGGCGTGATGATTCGACTATGGCGAGCGTCATTTTCCCGGCGAGATATCCGGCGCCTTCGAAATCGGGCATTATGCTGGAGAGCGTCGGTTTGAGACTTTCGCAAAGTTCCGTTTCGTTGTCGACTCCGACGAGCGAGACCTGTTCCGGAACGTCAATCTGCGCAATATGGCACGCGTCCATGACCTGGATCGCCAATTCGTCGCAGTAGGCGAGAATTCCGCACGGCTTCGGCAGTCTCTTGAGGTATGCGGCAAGATCTTCAAGTTCATCGAACAACTTCCGGTCGCGGTTTTTTAGCGGATGAAAAGTGTATATCCGGCTGTGCTGCTGCGCGTATTTGCCGAGTGCCTGCTCCCGAACGGAGGAATGCTCCGCTTCGGCGGTGTTGTCGGTGGCGACGTATGCCAAGTGCGTAAGCTGTCTGGACGCGAACAGATGCGCGGCCGCCTTGGCGACGGCGTCGTCGTCGATCAGTACGGCGCCGTCCATTCTGTTTCTGTGTTTCGCGGACGGATCGATCGCGATAAGAATAGGGTTCTGCTTTCTTAAAGTCTTGCCATCAAGAAATTTGGTTCCACCCGTGCTGGAGATGATACAGTTTATCTGCCATGTAAGCGCGAGGCGTCGGAGCTTTTCCTTGAAATTGTCGCTGCGCGGATCGAGGAGCCTGATTTCCCAATCCGGATGATGTTTTAAAAAACTGAGCAGGCCGGATGTCATTGCGCGGTCGGACTTGTTTGCTCTTTCAAAAATTCCGAGTATTCTAAAAGTGTCGTGGCGCGCTTTTTTTCTCATGTCCGAATTATATCATAATTTACTTTGTCTTTGCGCAATTCTTTACATCATTTTGCGCATTATTTGATTGCGCGCATCTTCGTTGTGATGTATACTTGTCTCGCTATGAAAAAGATAATTACCTTTAAAACAGTAGTGGCTCTTATGCTCGTTTCGAGCAGTATGTTTGTTCTGGGTGTTGATGTGCCTTCGCGGACACCGGGGACGAAATTCAATCTTGCCGATCCTGCCGAGTGGGGCGGGTCGCTGCCGACTGCGAGCGATAAAATTATCGTCAAAACGGGCGGATATCAGTTCTATGCGAGTGAGGACGTGAATTTTAAGAGTATGCAGCTGCAGGATTCCAAGGGCACTACGAATGTGTTTGAACTTACGCCGGGCCGGAAAATAAATTTTTCAGGCGGCGGGTATGATAGTTATTACAAGAATGCTCACACGACCTTCAACGGTGGAGAACTGAGCATGTCCGGGAATCTGGCGTGCGGAGCAACGACACGTTACGGCAACTGTACGGTGATTTTAACGAACGCGGTGAAGGTCTCGGCTTCCGATTTCAAAGTCACGGCAGGTAGTTACATCAGCGAATGCTTTATGCTGCTGACCGACGGGGTGGATGCGACGGCAACCGGCAGACAGTCCACCGCATTTAGCGCCGGGGCATCAAATTCCGTTTTCCGGATCGAGAAAAATTCCAGTTATACTATGGATGAATGCCTTGTCACGGGCGGCAATTGCTATAACAATTCCATGTGTATTGACGGCGAAGGGACGGTCTTGGCAGGAACGATGTTTCGTCCTTTCCGGTCCGGCGATTCTAAAAATAAGTTCATCGTTTCAAACGGAGCGGTTGTGGATTTTTCGGCAAGGGGGGCTCATTTCTGCGAGGGCTCGGCGTCATCGAACGTTTTTGTGTTCACTTCCGGCGCGGTAGGCCGTTTTGGAGGTGCGACATCATTAAATGCAGAAAACAGCTCGTTCGCCAACCTGCTTGAAGTTTCCGACGGTGCGAGAGTTGAGTTTGGAATGGTGAACGGCGATTCATTTGTAATCGGAGGTCACGGGCAAAGTGAAGTTGTCGTTTCCAACGCGACGCTGTCATGCAAGGGCGCATTGTGTCTTGGCTCAGAAGAAACGAGCGTCAGCAATCGACTGCTCGCGACCGGATCCGATTCTGAGATCATTACAGCGTTGCCGGATAATACTTCATACATCCTTTTTGGCCCGGGGGGGGGAAATGAGATTATTCTTGACGATTACGCCACCTGGCATGTCAGCGACACAAACTCGGTTGTTCTTGTGTTCAACTCTTATAATTCGTATGCTGGCTTCGGCAGCAATACCGTCCATGTAGCCAATGGTGCGAAAATGTTTACACACCACTGCTGGCTTGGAACCGCACATGGCGGAAACACGCTCAGAGTTACAGGCGGCGGCGAATTTACGATGGCTGGCGGTCAGACGTCGCTGAAGGTCGCAGCCCCAGGTACGACGGTCGCGCTTTCAAACGGCGTGGTCCGGACACTGAATGAGAATGCGTCTATCACATTCGGCAAGAACTTTAGCTACGGTTCGGTTTCCTCCGACAGCAAAGGAGATCGCCTTGTGATTGAGGGAACCAACTCGCTTATGTATGCGAGCGGCGACATCAGTTTTGAGAATGAGGCCCAGATAATCTTTGACGTTCCGCGCGACGGGTATCTGCGCGCACCGCTCAGCTCCAATCGGCTTAGTTTCTCCGCAGATTGCGTATTGACCGTTAAATGTGCCGCATTGCGGAAGATTCTCAAGCAGCCGGCGAGAATCGTGCTTGCCGAGACGGTTTCCGGCATTACCATGCCGGAAGAACCGCTCGCGGCGGCTAATGCCGCTCTTGCCGGAGAAAAATCGAGAATCTACATTGACGGCAAATGTCTTATGCTTGAGGTCCGTCCCGACAGAGGACTGGCGGTGCTGCTACGTTGAGACATCCGGTTGAGGTTTTAAGCAAGGGGGAATAATGAAGACTGATTTTTGCAGGCGGTTTACCGCTGGGTTGCTTGCGGCTTTCTGCGCGTCTGTTTTGCAGGCGGAGCCTATGAACATCACGCTTTCTTTTGACGACGGTACGAAAGATCATTATACCGTGGCGGCGCCGGAACTTGAAAAGCGCGGGTGGAAAGGGTGCTTCAACATCGTTACGGGAAACGTCGGCAAGAAAGGGTTTATGACATGGGACGATCTCCGCGATCTGAAGAAGCGCGGTCACGAAATCGCCTCGCACACCCATACGCATCCCAATCTGGTGCGGCTGATCGCAGAAGGCAGATCGGATGAGGCGTTGGCGGATCTGGTGCGCTCACGCAAGGAGATCGAGCGCGAGCTTGGCGTGCGCCCCCGCTTTCTGTGTCATCCCGGAATGCAGGTCAACGGCGAGGTGAACGCACTTGTCCGCAAGGCGCTGATGATGCCGCAGAACCGTGGGCGGTACAACCACGGAGCCGGGGCCAAGGCCGGCACGTCCAGCGGAGTCGGTGCGTATCTTGACCGGCGCATCGCCCGCGGCGGTGCCGGAGTCGATCTGCTTTTTCACGGGATCGACCGTAAATATCCGGGATGGAAACCGTTTGATTCCGTTTCCGATTTTACCGCCGCGCTCGACGAGGTTAAGGAGCGTGAACGCGCCGGAAAGGTGCGTGTGCTGCCGTATGCGGAGTATGTCGATGCCGACAGGAGCGCAGACCCGAAGCCGAGGCTGTATCTGGTTGGAAACGGCTTCGCGGATGCCGACGGGAGAAACTGCTGGGTGGAAACGCTGGCCAAAGATATGCTTCCCGGGATCAAATACCGTTACCGCCCGTTTACCGATGCGAAGACCGCGATCGCAAAAGGCGATTGGGACGTCTTTGTTTCGCATCTGCGGGAAAACGATGTCGTTTCAATGATTTTCGACAAGGTGGATGATGATGTCCGCAGCCGACTGGAAAAGGATCTGCACTCGACCGGAGCGTATGTTTCGGCTTTCTATCCGCAAGGCAGCCGCAGGGATCTGGAAGGGCGGACCGACAGCATGATGGCGGCGGCGCGGACTAAAGAGGAAAAGGCGAAGGCTTTCATGGCGTGCAATTCGATGACGACGTCGCCTCTTTGCGGCTGGTTCTTCAAGCGAGGCCCGGCCACCCGAGCGATGCGGGAAGCGAGAACGCCCACGCGCGTCGATGTTCATCCGGTCGCGCAGGGTGAACTGCGCCTCACGCCGACTTTCGTAAGCTGTTCGATCGATTGGGGCGCGCCGTTTGATCCGACGGTCGCGTTCGAGTGGCGCAAGGCCGGATCCGGGAAATGGTGCCGGATAAACGCAGTGCCGCATTTTGACGAGTTCAACGAATATCGCGGGTCGCTGATGGGGCTGAGCGAGAGTACCGGCTATGAGGTGCGCGTTTTGAAAAACGGCGCGGTCGTCGCGTCGGGTTCGTTCAAGACCTGGCAGACGTTCGTCCCGGTTGCGCGTACGGTGGAGATAGATCCCGCCAAGGCGGTTTTCCCGATCAAGATAGAGGAGAAGGGCTCCGCCGACGGTTGGGTGCGGTATGTCGTCAAGGGGAAGGTGCTGGCGAATACCACCGCGCATACGTCGATAGAGATCGACAAGGCGCAGTACGTCATATTAGAGGGTATTGAATTCGAAGGCGGCAAAGGCGCTCACGCCGTGACTATCAACGGATCTTTGGCGGTGAGAATCGTCAACTGCGAATTCAGGCGCTGGGGAAGAGCGTCTTCGCCGGATTTCTTCCGCCATCGTGGGCAGCCGGTGACCGCAGACGGGACATGGGTCAATTTCGACAGTGCGGTGGATATCGGGCCTGGGTCCAAAGAGACCGTCATCGAGCGCTGCTGGTTCCATGATCCGCTATCGCGGGCGAACAGCTGGTATTATTCCCATCCGGCCGGTCCGCAGGCGATCAGTGTTTCGTATCCGGATCATTCAACCGTCATCCGCTGGTGTGATATGACCGGATCCGACGAGCATCCGTGGAACGACGCGGTGGAGGGTGCGGGCAATTTCGCCGATGATGGCGGGTTCAACCGTGACGCCGACATTTACGGAAACTTCATGACCTGCTCGAACGACGACTCCATCGAGCTGGACGGCGGGATGCGCAACGTTCGCTGTTTCGGCAATCGGTTCGAGGGGTCTGCATGCGGCGTGTCGATCCAAGGGTGCATGGTAAGCCCGGTGTATGTGGTCGACAATCTTTTTACCGGAATGGGCGAAGAGCACGGTATCGCGATGCAGACGATCAAAACTTCGAGCTACGACCGCTTTTTCAACGGTTCCTGGTGCTACGTGGCCGACAATGTTTTCTGGGGAGACGGTTCGGGCATGATGATGAGTTTCGGTCACGGTTCGCGCGTGCAGAAGGAGGTTAATCCTTCCGTCTTCGCGTTGCCGCGCTACAATGTCTACAGCAATGATTTCTGCGGGGCGTGGCAGAAACTCGGCGGAACGGAAAACGAGCTGGCGAATCTGCCCGGTTCCGGATCGTCGTGGGACGGCAACCGTTTCGAAGTTGAGCTCGCCGAGCGTGATCTGGACGCGTCGTATCCGAAGCGGCCGCTGCCGTTCGTGCTTGATGCCGCGCGTTTTTCGGGGATCAAGGTTTCGAAAGACGCGGCCAGTCCTTCTTCGTTCAAAGTGACCGCGCGGCTTTTGAATTCCGGGCGCGGAGCGAGGAAATTCACGGTCGTCAAAAACGATTGCTTTGACTGGTTTGAGGTTACTCCGAAAAGCGGCATCATCGAAGACGGAACCGTTTTTCGGGTGACGCTCGACGCGTCGCGAATGCAGAATCGCCGACATTGGCGCGGTTCGTTTCTTGTGCGCACGTCGGCGGGGATTTCGCGGCCGGTGACGTTGCACGCTGAAAACACCGCTTTCGTTCCTCCGTTCAGGCCTGAGGTCAAAGGCTATGTCGATTACATCGATGTGTTCAAGCCGCTTAACGGAGTAAAGCTTCCGGTCGTCGCCGATAAATCCGGTTTCGGCGGAAAGATGCTTAAGATGGCGCGAAACTTTCCGCGCGCCGAGTACGAGTTTGAAGTTCCCCGTGACGGGAAATATTTCATCCTCCTTCACGGCTATTCTCCCGGTAAGACGATCGGCGGACAGTGCGGCAATCCGCCGTACGGTTATTCGAATATGAGTTATGTCGTCGACGGCAGGAAGATGCGTGTCCAGCTGCTGTTGAGGGATTATCCTATTTGGTATCATACCGATCGGCTTACGTTGCGTCCGCTTGAACTTAAAGCCGGGCGGCATACGTTGGCGGCGGGAGATTTCAGTGCCAATGAATTTCTGTTCGATTCAATCTGTGTGACTGACGATCTCGGAGCATTCGAGGCTCGGTAATCGATAACAAAGGCGGAGAATCCTGAATGAAGATGATGACAAGTCTGCTGGCGGCGGTACTGCTGCCTTTGGCGGCGTGGTCCTACGACTCGCTCAAGAACGGTGGAATCTGGTACGATACGAACGGTCATCCCATCAACGCGCACGGAGGATCGATCGTCTGGGTGGACGGCAGATATTGGTGGTACGGAGAACATAAAGTGTACGGCAAGGCGGGCAACAAGGCGCATGTCGGCTTTCATGCGTATTCTTCGGACGATCTGGTGAATTGGCGCGATGAAGGCGTTGCGTTTCCCGTGTCCGAGGATATTCTCGCCGAGACTACCGACGGATCTGTGCTTGAGCTTCCGAAGGTTATCTACCGCCCGGAGGTCGATCAGCTGGTGATGCTGTTCCATCTTGAACAGCGCGGCCACGGTTATCGTGATGCTCTGACCTGCATCGCCCGCGCGAACGATCCGCGCGATCCTTTTATGCTGATGCACAAGACGAGGCCCAACGGTCATTTTTCCCGCGATATGAGCGTGTTTACCGATGATGACGGAAAACACTACCATCTTTACGCATCCACCTGGAACAACCGGACGATGTACATCGACGAATTGACGGAGGACTGCAAGGATTACACGGGCGTCTCGCACAAGGTTCTCGTCAACGAGATGGCGGAGGCGCCGATGCTGCTCAAACGCAACGGCTGGTATCTGCTCGTCTGCTCCGGCTGTTCGGGATGGAAACCGAATACGGCGAGGCTCTACCGTGCGCGCAATCTCGCCGGTCCCTGGGAGCGGCTGGGTAATCCGTGCAAGGGCGGAGTCAATCCCTTCAACGGTATGGGGCCGGAGAAGACGTGGGGCGGGCAGAGCTGCTGGTTAATTCCGCTGTACGACCGTCCGGGCGAATTCGTGGCGCTGTTCGACGTGTGGAATCCCGACAACGCGATCGACGGCAGATATATGATGTTCCCGGTCGATTTCACCGCGGACGGCGAACTTGAAATCCGCTGGCGCGATGAATTCGTCTCGCCGGTACGCAAAACAAGCTGCAATCCGCTGCAACTGCCCGATATCGGGCGTGGGATGCTGGAGAAGAAGAGCGGTACGTCATTTCGTGAAGTCGCCGATCCGACCCTGCTCAGACACGACGGTCAGTGGTATCTGTACCCGTCCTGCAAGCAGCTCTGGCGAAGCCGCGACGACGGGGCGACCTGGGAATACATCGATACCGGTATCACCAACGCGGTGGGCTATGCTCCGACGGTAGTACAGCACGACGGAGGTTTCCTTTTTATGTCGCGCACGGCGGATCTCTGGCGTTCGCGCGAGCCGGAGGGTCCGTTTAAATATCTGGGCAGGATCAATCTTCCTTCCGACACTCCGCCACCGGACGACCCGATGCTTTTCTCCGATGACGACGGCAGACTCTATTGTTACTGGGGATGCACGGCGACGAATGGGATCTACGGCTGCGAGCTGGATGCCAAAAATCCGCTTAAGGCCGTGTGTGACGCGAAAGAGCTTACATCGTTTGACCCGGAGAACCGGCCTTGGGAGCGTCACGGCGAAAAGCCCAGCACCGGCTGGGTAGGAGGGGCGTGGATGATTCGCATCGGCGGAAAGTATCATCTTGTCTACTCTGCGGGCGGAACGCAGTTCCCGGGCTATGCGATGGGCGAATATATCGGTGACGGGCCGCTTGGTCCGTTCAAGCCGTCGAAGGCTGAGCCGTTCTTCCGCTCTCCCGAGGGTGTCGTTTCCGGGACCGGCCACGGTTCGGTGGTGCGCGATGAACGCGGCGAATATTACGTGGCGTACAGCGTGTTGGTCGGCAACCGCCACAAATACGAGCGCCGCATCGGCATGGACCGCATTGACGTGAACTACTGGGGGCATCTTCACGCAACCAAAGCGAGCGATGTTCCGCAGTATCTGCCGAAGTTTGGGCGTGGCCCCGCAGCTTATGCGGTCGAGGTCGAGACGGAGGCGAAGGCGGCTGCGGACAATTCGCTTAAGAGCGCGTATGAACCCGGCAAGAAATCTTTCACCGTGAATTACCGTTTCAGTCGGACGCACAGTGTATGTTCCACCCGGGTACTGTGGGGTGGCGGCGAACCGGCGCTCTATCGCGTGGAACTGAAGGGGACGGACGGGATATGGCGTGTCGCGGTGAACGCGGAAGGTCCGGTTACCCGCGATCTTATGTGCGACTTCCGTGAATTCTGCGCGCAGGATGCAGTGGAGGCGAGGCTTGTGGTCAGCGGATCCAGAACCGGGGATGAGCCGCCGGTACTGCTGGAGTGGACGCTTTTCGCCGCAGACGGGAAATCCGCTGATCCCAAGGCGGTGGCAAGAAAGATTATCGACCAGTTTCTGTCGACCGATCCCGAGGGATATTGCGCCGAGGGTTTCAACGCCTACAGCTACGGCGACGGCAACTATGTCAGTTATTCGGTAGTGTCGCTTTGGGTTAATGCGCTTACGTTCGCCCGTGAATCCGGCGACAAGGAGCTGGAGAAGCGGCTTGTCGAGCTTGCGGAGAAGTATTTTCCGGGCGGGGAAAAGGCGGATAAAGCGCCTAGGGCTCGACATGTGGACTTCGCGGTTTTCGGGGCGCTTCCTCTGGAGGTGTATATGCTCACCGGCAATGAAGACGCTAAGAAATTCGGCCTAGAATACGCTGATGATCAGTGGGATCCGCCGCGAGAGCGGGATCTTGATGATTTTCTGCCTTCCGTGCGCGGCCATTATGTGCCGGTCGACCGGCAGCGGCGGCTGCTCGCCGACGGGTATTCAGGGCAGACGCGGCTGTGGATCGATGATATGTATATGATCAACGTTTTGCAGACTCAGGCGTACCGGGCAACTAAGGATCTGAAATATGTCCGCCGCGCCGCGAAGGAGATGTGCCTTTATCTCGATCAGCTTCAGCAGCCCGACGGACTTTTTCATCACGCTCAGGGAATACCGTTCGTCTGGTCGCGCGGAGACGGCTGGATGGCCGCCGGTATGCCGATGATTCTGCAGTATCTGCCGGAGGACGATCCGCATTTCGCGCGTATACTCGACGGTTACCGGCGCATGATGGCTACGCTGAGGAAATATCAGCGTGAAGACGGAATGTGGTCTCAGCTTGTGAACGATTCCGGAAGCTGGGCGGAGTCGTCCGGCACGGCAATGTTCGCCTACGCGTTTCTCTCCGGCGTGCGTCAGGGCTGGCTTGACCGCGATATCTATCTGCCGTGCGCGCTGAAGGCCTGGAATGCGCTGGTGAAGCGCATCGATCGCTTCGGCAATCTTCACGATGTCTGTGTAGGTACCGGCGCGAAAAACGACAGAGACTGGTATCTCAACCGTCTGCGTATCACCGGCGATCCCCACGGGCACGCGGCGATGCTCTGGGTTGTTAATGAGCTGCTGAAGCTCGACTCGTCATCCGCACCGACGAGCGGCCGGCCGCATGCGGCGACGCGGACGGAGCGTATCCGCGAGCGCTTTGCCTCGAGCGACCGCCGTCATGTATTCGTGGCTATGCACCGCGGCGACTGCCGGAATTATCCTGAGAATTCCGCTCAGGCGATCCGTTCTGCGATCGCGCTTGGCGCGGAAATCGTGGAGGTGGATGTGCAGCGCACCAAGGACGGCCGTTTTGTGCTGCTTCATGACGAAACTCTTGACCGGACGACGGACGGCACGGGGCGAGTGGGAGATTACACGCTCGCGGAGCTGAAGCGGCTGCGGCTACGCGACCGCAACGGAGGCGCGACGGAACGCCTGACGGATGCCAGGATGATCTCGCTAGAGGAGGCGCTCGCGATCGCGCGCGGACGGATTCTCGTGAATATCGATAAGTTCACGCACGCTCCTCGGGAGATTCTCGATGCTGTTATCCGCGCCGGGGCGGTCCGCGATGTCATTCTCAAAGGTGCTTTCACGCCGGAAAAGGCGAAGGAGGTGTTCGGGCCGCACTGGCAGCTGGTTGAGCGCGGCGAACTTCTCTTCATGCCGATTACGTCGTTTCTCGGTCCCAGACGGGACAAAGGAGCGTCCCTGCTGCCGCTTTGGCTGGCGGAGCGTCCGTTACCGGCGGTTTTTGAGATGTGTTTTTCCGAGCGGGAAGAACGGAAGCGGCGCGTCTCGCAGGTGTGCGCAGCTCCGGGCTCTCCGCGCGTGTGGGTGAATACGCTGACCGATATTCTTTCCGCCGGATGCGGAGAGGTTGACCGCTACACGGTCTCGGCGCGCAAGGCGACTCGACTGGATCAGCCAGAACTCGTGTGGGGCAGTGCGCTTGAAGCCGGCGCAACGGTGATTCAGACGGATTATGCAGCGGAACTAATGGTTTATCTGCATCGTATAGGACGCAGAGAATGATCTCCGCTTTGGTGTTTTGAGACGATGGTCGCCTGTCACCTCTTTTGATCTGCCTCGAATCTATATCAACGCTGGACATCGCGGCATCTGTGCGGCAATGGCTCCAGAAGCGCTTGAAGCTGCGCTCCCCGAAATTGAGCGTGTGACTGTGGCAATTTGAATTTTTAACTTTTCGGCAAATACCCCCTTGCGCTGATGCCGGTATAAATGATATACTATGCACTCGTTTGCCACGATAGGCAACATTGTTCTTTGACAACCGGAAGTTGGAAAT